>NZ_JACOOT010000020.1:0-72568 GCF_014287535.1 Blautia segnis
TCACATCCTGATGTTACAGCATCTGGATGCATGGGATCTGCCATCTGAATCTCCCCTGAGAAAGTTGATTTTGGATGTAGCATAATCCTATTGACTATCATACCACGCTTAGAGCCATAGTGAAAGCTATGTTTATTTCTCATGCCGTTTTTTTGTTCCAGAAACAATATCTACTTTTCAAAGTTCACTGCCAGAGTTTCGCTGGCATGATCAATCAGAATTCCGAGAGATCATTATATTGTACCAAAAAACAATCGCAATTTCTATTCATTTACTATAAATTACATTCTTTCCCAAAACGGAAACAAGAGTGGGTATTGTTTTTGAATAAAAAAATCGCATTACCTACAACGAACTTTGCAGAAAATACAGCAAGGCGAATTGTTTAATTATATGACGGAGCGAGGGCTCAAAGGTTTTCAGAGTGGCAAATACGGAAGTACCGCATTGCATTTGACTTCCCTACAATATCAAATTAAGCAAGACTGCCCAGACCTTTTTATTGGTGTTGATCTTGCTATAATTCATAAACGAAGTATAGCATGAAAAAGTGGTTTTTTGTATTGGATTTCCATCATATAAAAAACTGCTAAATTGTATCTAAAAGATCACAATCTAACAGTTTTCCATTATATGGTACAATTTACAAAAATACCAATTTATTATGATTAATACGTTGGAAGAAGGCCTCCATTGCCTGTCATGCAGACAATGGAACAAGCCTTAGGGAAATAAAATACTTTTATTTACAAGAATAAAGTATATACTTTTCTTTTAAATAAGTACATGGATAAAATTACATAAAACATGCACAAAATACAATAGTTAGTCAAATGAATACCAGAGATTGATACAATTAATTTTCCAAAAATACCTTATTCAAATATTTTTTTTGCCTTCTCCAGATTCATTTTTCCATTCACTTTCAAATAAATTTTTGTAATTTTAAGCGGCTCACCTATCTCACTGCAAAGCTCCTGCGCCTGTGATAAAGGAATATATATATCTTCATTTTCCGTTACGGCAGTTACTTTACATGGAAGATAAACAGTTTGCTGTTCATTTTCTTCGTGTCCAGTTAAGGATACCGGATAATCTGCCGCGCCAGAAAGCTCTTTTGTATTTTCAGAAAGTGCATAAGAAATGGTTAGATTTTCTCCCATTTGCAGGAATTTTTCCTGTTGTTTTTTTGAAATGGAATGATTATTTGAGTCTTTCATGTTTTGCAATGATTTACTTCCAAGCAACAACACCGGTGTATTTCCTAAATCATTCTGCTCTGGATTTTCTCCAAACGCATTCAGATCGATTCCTAAAAAGGTGGCTGTTTCCGTATAATCTTCAATCTTGATGGTTACTGGAATTTCCACAACAGGCCATATCTCTTTTATCCCTTCTATTTTTTTTGCCTTTTTCAAAAAATCATCATCATAAGTAAGATCTCCAAGGGAAACCAGTGCTGAGTATTGTTTTTTCCCGTCCTGTATTCCTAAAAAAAGCTTTATAGAGAAAAATAATGCCAATATCAGAAGAAAACCTACAAAACAGGTAAAACTGTCTATTCTATTCTTTTTCAATGGGCATCCACCTTTCTGGTTTCTTCCAGAAGTATGTTTTTCTTATGAAGCTTGCCCAAAAGAAGTAGAATCACAGAAACAAGCAGTACTGCAATAACTACAATAACGGAATACCACCAGCTGTTTGTTTCTTCCTGGTCATCCTCTATTTTTAAAGACTGGATTTTAGCTTCTTTAATCTCAGACTCAAACTCTGTACTTTCCTCATAGGAATTGCCGGCTGCATCCTCATAAGTAAGAATCAGTTTTCCGGTAATCCTGCCAGGAAAAGAACCGTCATCTTCTTCTGATTTTCCTTTTACATATACACGGAGACTTCCTTGTACTGCTGTTCCAGCTTCTACTGTTCCTAAAAAAGCGGACTCTTTTGGATTCAATCCGTCTGCTTCCAGCCGGACACTTGCATTATATATCTTATCCCTTCCAAGATTCATTGCTTTCACCGGAATTTCTACCGTATCCATGGTATATAAAACGGAAGGAATATCAGAAGCTTCCAGTTTTGCACGCGCCGGCTGAGTGATCTGAAAGGACAGCGTTTCTGTACCTGCCGCTCCCGTCGCTTTTGAATCTTCGTAATCCAGAGAAAAAGAAACTGTTGCCTGACCTGGGGCACATTCCTCTGCTATAGTGACCTTTTGCTTCAGGGTAATTGCTTCTCCTGGAGTCAGTCTCTGAACATAAAAAGAGTTTCTCTCAAATTCAATTCCCTTTGTATCCGCAGAAATAGAAATCTTTAGACCAAATACATTCTGGCTACGGCTTTTATTCCGGAATGTCAGTGACATTTCTGTGACAGTGCCTGCTTTTAGATTTTGTCCGGAAAGATTGTTATCCTCTAAAAGGACCTGCGGTTTATGCAGTATTTTCTCACCAGACGAGCTGGCAGAAGAACCGCCTCCACTATACCCTCCAGCAGAATAATCCCCACTATCTATAACAGGATCTGTGATCTGTATTCCATTATCTGTATCAGTATTTCCATTTTCTATTATGACATGGATTGTCTTCTTTTCGTCCTCAGCAGAAGCGTCTTCTGATATAAATCCATCCAGGTCAGAATTTTGATTTTCCGAATCCGTTTTTTCAGGAGTCTGTTCCTCAGTTTCCGGAATCTTCTCATCTGTAGGATTGTTTTTTTCCTCTTCAAAAGGCAATGTACTGTCTGCATCACTATAAGAAGCTGACTGATCTGCTTCCAGAACAGACTCTCCCACAAAAGCAGCTTCCATATTCCCTGCATCTTCTGCAAAAACAGATGTCGGCAGAAGCATCATGAAACTTAATATTGCGAATGTGGTTTTCACAAATTTTTTTCCCATTTTCAGGCTGTCCTTTCTCTTAAAACTCCGCCATCCATCTCATATACGTGATCACATAAAATCCGGATATCCTCATCATTATGGCTTGCCAATAAAATGGTTTTTCCAGCTGCCTTTAAATCAAGCAAAAGTTCCCTGATCTCTGCCACGCCGTGTTTATCCAGACCGTTAAATGGTTCATCCAGAATCAGGAAGCGAGGATCTTCCATAATGGCCTGTGCAATTCCAAGGCGTTGCCGCATTCCAAGAGAGTACTTTCCAACCGGCTTTTTCATATCCGGATCCAGTCCTACTTTTTTTAGGATCAGGCGGATATCTGCCTTTGAAATCATTCTTTTCATATCTGCCAGTATTTCCAGGTTCTTTACACCGGTATACTGGGTAAGAAAGCCAGGCGTCTCAATGATGACACCAAGGCTTTCTGGAAAATCTACATCACGACCAATTTCTTTTCCGAAAACACGGATGGTGCCTGTGGTAACAGGAAGGAATCCGCAGATACATTTCATAAGTACTGTTTTGCCAGAGCCATTATTTCCTACAACGCCGTAAACCTGTCCCACCTTTAAGGTAAGATTTACTTCTTTTAATACCGGATCTTCCCCGAACCTTTTGGTTACGTGTTCTATTTTCACACAGGTATTTTGAAATTCAGATTTCTTCCACTTTTCCATTTAAAACACCTCCAAAAATTCCCATTAACACCAATAAAAATAATAGCAGAAATAACCACAATCCCGCTTTATCCGTTCCCCAGTTTCCATCTGCCAGAATCCATTCCACTGGGTAAAACCAGATCTGGTCTTTGAAATAGCGGTCATGAAGTATAATTCCAAAATAATAGCTGACAAAAGGAATCCCATATGCCATATAAGCTGAATTCCATAAGGTACCACAGATTCCACCAAAAGTGCTTAGAATACTTCCGATCAGTCCCATCCTAAGAGCTTTCATAAGCAGCTCCAGAAACTGTTCCTTTGGAAAGCTGCCTTTTATTTCCATAGGATAAAATATAACAAAATTAACAAGAAGTATGGTGCTTATAGCAAATATCCAGACTAAAAATCCAGATGCCATAACAGAAAAGACTTTTCCTTCCACATATAGCCTGCGGTTTGTCCTGGGAAATGCAGCTTTTAAAAATCCACTTTTATACTCCTGTAAAAAAGAATCACTCCACGGCAGTACCGCAGCTACAGGGATGGCAAAAGATACCATCTGACTTTTCAATGAACCATCCAGCAGGCTGATAAAAGTTCCACATGTTAATGCTTTTTTCAAACTTGGATAAGTCTGACCTGCTGCGATAGAAAAGCAGGCAATCAGCCATGCCGCCAGGAAACTCCTGCCAAGAAGCATACGTTTTGTTTCTACCCGCATAGATATTTCCCCTTCTGATTATGTTTTTTCTCCCAGAAATTCAAAGGGATATTTTTTCATCCTGCGAAGTGCCAGAACCATAAGAACAAATAAAATACCTGCGAAGAACATACAGGACTGCCAGATGGTCGGAAGTAATGGATCATAGCCAAAGTTATGTTTTCCATATACAGCCTGGTTCAAAGGACTGATCCAGCAGATCAGTACATTCACCTGATACATTTCATATTTTTCCTTATGCAAAATTGCGGCTACCACACTGGGTTCCAGTAAAAATCCAAATACACTATAAAGTAGTCCAAACACCATGCCTTTTGTTTTTCCTTTATAAAGATTTCCAACAAGGATCACAAAACCAAGTGTCAGGGAATAGCAGAATAACAGGAGAAAAACCTGCAGCATACAGCCATACGGAGAGATACTCTCCATGACTCTTACTGTAGAGGGGACCTGCAAGTTTTTCCCCAGTTCAGAATATCCGAGCATGGCAGCAGTCTCGCTCCACAGGTTGCCCGGATAACTGTCCTTCATACACAGTACAGATGTAAATAGCAGCATCAATACTGTATAAAGAGCAGTCACAAGAATAATATAAATAAACTGTCCCAAAAGCCATTTTTTCTTTGTTGTTCGAATTAACTGATATGGAGTAACTGGTGTCATCTTTGGCAGGTCTGAGAACAGCAGAAGCAACAGAAGAGAACTGAGCAGTACTGCTGTTCCATCCCCAAAGGTCCAAAGAAATGGCTCTACGGCCTGTACCGGTGTATCATAGTTTTCCATAACAACCATGATTCTTCCAGTGAGAAGAAAGCTAAGTACAAATTCCAGAAGGAAGGTAAAAATGACTTTTGGATTTCGAAAATAGCCAAAGAAATTGTAATGTACAATTCCAAGTACCTGCTTCATATCAGTAGCCCAGATCCCTGTCTATAATACTGCCATCCACGGCGTTAATGGTAAGGAAGCTCCAGCTTGGATAGTCTGTGATGTCCGAGTAACTATTCCCATCATAGTCACCTTCCACTTTTCTGCTTCCAAAGAAATCCCAAACGGGAACCAGAAGACCTGTATGCGGATCTGTGGATGGTTCATAAATTCTGGCATAGCCCAGAACAATCCGGTCAATGTCATAAACTCTTGATTTTTCATATTCCATATTATCTGCATTGGTTACTACCATCATTTTTTCATATGTTTTCATAATCTCAGAAAATGGAAGAAAGTTTAAATTTTCTGTTTTTGTCTCTCCTATGGTATAAGGGTTTGAATAAGACATGCTTTCAATTCCATCTTTATCGACAAAGAAATAAAGACTTTCATAAGACCAGGTTTCCATAGTGCTGTCCATATCTTCCAAAGCACCGCCATCTGCCATTGTCTGAGTAATCGGAACACCGTTTATAGTACGTGTGTAATAAATCGCATATCCGCTTCCAAGATTACTTAAACTATTATCCTCTTCAAGATTATTGCACAATGCATAACTCCAGTCTGAAAACTGCAGATCTGTAATCCCCATTTCATCTACTTTTTCCTGTACCATTTTTTTTGCTTCATCTAATGAAACCCCAATGGACTCCTCAGTAGGTTTTTCTCCTTCACTGGAAGAAGTATACTCAGACCAGGTCGTGTCCACAGGCAGCTTTTCCCCGCCAGATTTTGCCGTTTTTCGGATTTTGACAGATAAGGTATCGGATCCGTAGGAAGATGTCTTGTAAAAATATTCCGTTCCATCCGGCATCTGTGCAACACCGGAGAATTCATTTTCCGCAGTACCATTTTCTGTCTCCTGGGAGCCTGCAACAGGTCTTCCTTCTACCAGAGTCTTCGTTTCCGGAGCAGACTCATATTCCTGCTCATACATCTCAATTTCTCCATAAATGTCATAAATATAATTTCCATCTTCATCTGTTCCATAGTTATAGGGATCCAGATTTCCGTTTGCTACATCTTCTTTTAGTTCATCCAACGTTTTTTTGATTTCATCCTTTGTCTGGGTATAATAGCTATCCGATGTATACAGCTTTGCCTCTGAGAAAAAGGCATCTGTAATACGGTCAAGAAGATCCTGTGTAACTTCTGCAGGCGTGACAGAAATTGCGGATATCTTTTCTACATCCGGTATTTCTACGGTGGCATCCGTGTTCACTACAAGTTTTGCACTGTCATCTGTAGTCTGACTTTTATAAGTTTCCGGAGCATTGAGCAGGTCTCGAATAGTTGTTCTTACCGCTGTGTTCTTATCCTTTGTATTTTCAGAAGAGTCCTCCTTCACCATATCTACGCCTTCAGCTTCTGTATAAGCATCTTCTGCCTTGCTTCCTTTTGGTTTTACAAGGGAAGATTCCGGGGTCTGGGCACATCCAGTGAGCATTCCTATACAAAGTGTTAATCCTACAATTTTATTTATGTTTTTTCTCATGTTGGATAAATTCTCCTTCCTGTTTATGTCCACAAGTATAGCATCTTTCATTACACCAAATCTTCCGCAAGTTGTAACTGTTCTGTAAATTCCAATTATTTACCATAAAACAGATATGATCGTTCCTTTTCCCAGATGACTTGTAATTTCCAGCTGAAATCCATGTATATCTGCAATTTTCTGGCATAGCGCAAGACCAAGCCCAACACTTCCCTTTACTCTGGAACGTGATTTATCGACCATATAAAAAGCTTCTGTTACTCTTTTCAGATCCTCCTCTGGAATTCCCTTCCCATAATCCTGAACGGATAAATGATTTTGGGTTGCCTCCAGTACGATTTTTGAATTCTCATCGGAAGCCTTGACTGCATTATCAATAAAATTTGTTACTGCACTCATCATAAGGTCCGGATCAAATGTTTTTCTAAGATTCTCTGGATTACAATGAATCTCAAGACAAATATTTCTCTCCTGAAGCCTGTAAATAACAAGTTTTTTTACATCTTCCAGAAATTGATTCATCTGAACTTCCACTGGAACAAATTCTGCTTCACCTGTTTCATATAATCCGGTAAGTTCCAGCATTTTCACTGAAAGCCTGGAAAGCCTTCGGCATTCATTTCTAATATAATCAAGCGCTATCTCCTGCCTCTTGGGAGATAGGCGTACCGTTAGAAGTGTATCTGCATATCCTATGATTGCGGTCATTGGGGTCTTTAATTCATGGGCCAAACTTCCAAGCAGCTGTCTCTGTGCCTGGTTTACGGAAGAAAGCTTTTCAATCTGCTCCCTTACTTTACCTGTCATAAGATTAAAGCTTTTCCCAACCTGTGCCAGTTCCGTTTTTCCCTCTGCTGGCACTTTTATCTCATAATTTCCATTTGCCACAGAAACAGCCGCTTCCTTTAGCCTTGTGAGCGGTTCCATAATTTTCCGCAAAGTCAAAAACAGGAAAAAGCCAACAAACAGAACCAGAAACAGGGTAAACCCTCCTGCCTGATAAAACAGTGTCTGACTCTGTTTTTGTACACTGGTAATATCTTTGTAGGTGACAATCTGATAGTTCATGTCTGTAGAACTGTAGCTGGAAAAATAAAAGAGCAAAAATACGTTGCCATTTGTTTTGCTGATCAGTGGTTTATCACAATAGCTGTCATTTTCGAATCCATCGTGTTTGTTTTTTGTTAGGTTTCTGATATTTTGCAGATCAAACTCATATTTTGTCCCATTATATTGTTCTTTTCCATCCTGATATAAAACGGCACTGTCGTGGAATACCTGACGAAAAGTATAAATAATCATTTTTTCCCGGATTTTATCATCAGAGTCCTGTGTTTTACTTTTAATCCGCATTAGCATGTTTTCAAACTTAGAAATATTTGTTTGAAACCTGCTATTTTCATAACTGTTGATATTCTGTATGCTCTGATTTTTCCACCTGTAAGTTGTATAGAAAAAAATTCCAGATGACAGCAGAAGCACCATGCAGATTACCTGTAAAAAAATTTTTGTAAATAGCTTCATAAATCCACCTCAAGTCGATAACCAATTCTGGGAATGGTTTTGATTTTATCCTGCCAGCTTAGTTTTTTTCTGATGCGTCCAACGTGTGCATCCACAGTTCTTGTTTCTCCGCAGAATTCCTCCTTCCACAGTTCCTGCAAGATCTGGCTTCTGGTAAGTGCTTTATTTTGGTTTTTTACGAACACCATAAGGCAGTTATATTCCATAGGTTTTAAATATATTTCTTCTCCATTTTTCGTAACTATGTGACTTACGGTATCAATTATGACATCGTCTATCTGAATCTGTTTCGGTGCCGTTCCATAACGATCTAATACTTTTTCCAAACGCACCATTACCTCCAGCATTTCAAAAGGTTTTACTATGTAATCCTCGGCTCCGTCTTTTAACCCTTTTACTTTACTTGTAACATCAGCCTTTGCCGTAAGAAATATAACCGGAATACCAAACTTTTTTAATTCCGGTAAAAGGGTATAACCATCCTTTCCCGGAAGCATAATATCCACAAGTGCGCACTGAAATTCATGGCCCTGTGCGACGCCTTCACTTGCATCATTTCCATCCAGATAACCTACTGTTTCATAACCAGCAGCTTCCAGATTCATACAAAGCAGATCATTGATTGCCATTTCATCTTCTATCACCAGTATTCTTGCTTTCATAATAATGTTCCTTTCATTTTACACAAACCCGATTATTTCTTTATTGTGCGTGATTTTTACTATTACAATTATACACTAATTTCAGTACTGCGAACGTAACCGATTTGTAAAGAAAAAGGAATCAAGAACGATCCATCTGGAAGTCGTTTTGATTCCTCAAATCCCACTACATTTTTGATTTCATTTTGTTAATTGTGTTTATATGAGTCACACCCTCCCTCTCTTAGAACTGTCTATTTCCCGACAGACAATCATGAGAAAATCTCACCACAATAAATGAAAACTGGATACTAGCTATACGTTATGTAGTGGTATACTTAAGGTGCCGAATAAGATCGGAAGGGGATTGGTGCTTACAAGCCCGTCCGACAGACTGATTTTCAGCTCCTTAGGTGTACCACTTTTTGTTTCCATCGGTTTTTGATGAGGACGCAGGACAGCCAACAATTAAGCAAGGAGCTGCATCGGCTTATGCGAAGGAGGTTTGCTTTATGGAAGTATTGTATAAGCGGTGTTGTGGGATTGACATTCATAAAAATATGATGGTAGCCTGTATTTTTACGAGTGTCAGAAAAAAAGAAATCCGTCAGTTTTCAACAATAACGGAAGATATTCTCCAATTAGTTTCGTGGCTGAAAGAAACAGATTGTGAGATGGCTGCCATGGAAAGTACGGGCTCTTATTGGAAACCTGTATATAATATATTGGAAGAAGAACAGATACCGATCATGGTTGTGAATGCGCAGCATATCAAAGGAGTTCCCGGACGTAAGACGGATGTAAAAGATGCAGAGTGGATTGCCGATCTGGTACGCCATGGATTAGTAAAAGCAAGTTACATACCAAATAGGGATCAAAGAGAACTGCGAGAAATAACCCGTTACCGCCAGGAGGTAATTGAAGAACGTGCTCGTGAATTAAATCGAATCCAGGCTGTGTTAGAAGGCTGCAATGTTAAATTGAGCAGTGTAATTACCGATATCAGCGGAAAAAGCGGTATGACAATTTTAAAGGCAATTGTATCTGGAGAAACAGATCCGGTTGTTTTAAGTGAACTTGCCGAAGGAAGAGCCAGAGATAAAATTCCAGAAATGCAGAAATCCCTACAAGGACGGATATCAGAACATCAGCAAAAAATGTTGAAACATCAACTTGGGCATATTGAAAGCCTGACCGCTTTAATTATGGATTTAGATGCAGATATTAAAAAAAACAGAATCCATAAATTGGGCAATCGAAGCTTTGGATGATATGCCTGGGATTGGAAGAAAAAGTGCAGAACAAATTTTAGCGGAAACTGGTGTGGAAATGGAGCACTTTCAAAATGAATCCCGTTTCAGCTCATGGGCGGGGCTTGTGCCTGAGTGTAAGGAAAGCGCCGGAAAAAAGATGAGTACACGAATACGGAAAGGAAATAAATATTTGAAAGCAACGTTGGTGGAATGTGCTCGTGCTGGAATACGAA
The DNA here is from genome assembly GCF_014287535.1 of Blautia segnis. Classification (NCBI taxonomy): domain Bacteria; kingdom Bacillati; phylum Bacillota; class Clostridia; order Lachnospirales; family Lachnospiraceae; genus Blautia; species Blautia segnis. The sequence goes on from NZ_JACOOT010000020.1 coordinate 10,356, forward strand.
ACAAGCAAAGTTATCTCTACTCCCGTTATCAAAGAATTGCCGCGCGCAGAGGTGGGAAAAGGGCTTTAATTGCAGTAGCCCATACCATGTTAATCGCGATTTATCATATACTAAAAGAGAAAGTTCCTTATCATGACCTTGGAGCGGACTACTACTCCGTTATCAATCAAGAAAAGATAATCAATAGGAATATTCGTACATTAGAAAAGTTAGGGGTAAATGTAATGATTCAGCCGAAATGAATCTCTTTAACTGTATAATTAAGAGAAGGAAATAAGCCCGCCAAAAGGCGAGCTTATTTAGAATGCTTGTTTATAGGTTATCGCTGAACTACGTTTTCAGGACAGCCCCTTCCTATAAAATCATATGTTACACAAGTGTCTGTCCCATTGCCGATGCAATTTCCTTTAACTTGTCGATAGCATAGCCTGTATATTTTGAAATCTTATCGACAGGTTCCTTTTCCTTGATCATCATTTGGGCCAGGGACATTTTTTCTTTTTCAACTCCCTGTTTCATTCCTTGTTCAATTCCCTGGTCTACAAGAGCTCTACTTAGATTACACATGTCTCTCACCTCACTCTCAAATTCTTCTGTCATGGCAATATCAAAATCTTCATGTAACCGCTTCTTTTTTTCTTCTGGCGTGGCGCCCATATATTATTTTCCCTAGCGGTAATTAACATTTCAAGTAATCCCTTTGGCTTGTTGTGTCCACCTTATAGGGTACATTATAAAAATCTTCATATTGTGAAAGATTAATAAGTTCTTTGAAAAATGGGCAAGCCCAAAACAGACCTGCCCATCAACAATATTATCCTACTTATTTCATTGCACACAAATTCTCATCAATCCATTTCTGGACATCTTTTTCGCTTACCTTAACCAGACGGGCGATCTTTTGGATATTCATGCCTTCTTCTGCCATAGAAAGAGCGGTTTCTTTTTTTGCCTTTAGCTCGCCACGTTTCTCTCCGCTTTCCATTCCTTCACTATAGATTTTCTCCATTTCATGGCACATAAGCTCAACCCCTTTCTGTGTCTCTTTCAATTCATACATTCGTTTTGCAAGAATCGGACTGTGCATCTCATCTGCCTTTTTACAGTGTAGATCATGCATCAGTCTTCCCAGTTCTGTGTCATCCTGTTTCCGGGAATTTACATATATGATATGTGCTTCATCTTGAAAAGCTTCGTTCAGTTCTTTGATCTGCCGGTCAATGTGGTAAATGGGAAGTCCATATCCAAGAATATCGTCCCTGGTAATAAAAATTACATAGCTTTCCGGCAGTTTCTCAAAATCCTGTCCGGGATTTAAGGTATTCATATCCATCAGTCCACTATGGTACCGGGCTCTTTTGGGGGAAGCTCCTTCATTATCCTGCTGGATTTCCACATCAAATTGTTTGCCTGTGGAATCCCTGGCAACGCAGTCCATTACTGCGGAGCGTCCCTGCAAATTTTTATAATCTTTTTGGATTATCTGATCAATCACGTGTAAATCTTTTTTCTTCATAATGACCTGCAAAACATATTCCAGACATTCTCTTTTCTTGAACACGTTTCGCATAAATATATCACTCATGAGTGTAAAATTCTTAATAATGCCTTTGTATTTTTCGTAGCGTGACTCTAAATCACTGTTCAATAGGGTGTTTTCATCAGCCATTTACAGCAATCACCTCCTGGCATTTTCGATTGATGAATGTAAAAGTACTTTTATCTGATTCTATCTTAACATTAATGGAATTCCTTTACAAGATACTTTTTATGATGAGTGAACAGATGCAATAGAAAATACCAGCAATAGCCGTCTGGAAAGCGAACTGTAACCATAAGAAGTATTATTAGATAACTGATAGATTGCATAAAAACTTGTTTTTTACAAAAATATCAAATTTTGTCACATAAAAGAGGCATGATACGAAGTCTGAAACGGGAAAGTGATTGCAAAAGGTGGTCAAAAATGGCCTTTTGTCAAAGGCTTATTTTGTGTTATTAAATCCCTTTTAAGCTTAAATAACACAAAATAATACAAAATGATACAGATAAAAAGGTAGGAAATAACATCAAATAGAACTAAGTGATTTTAAAAGGGAGTAAGTAAAAAAATCGTGTCCTAGACATCCGGAAAACAAAACGCCACACGGACATCTATCCCGTCTAAATTTTTCATCACAGAGTTGACCTCCCCGCCGATGTAGCGGGCTGCTTTGTCAATACTGAGCAATATTTCATCACTAAGTGCTAATTTTCTCATTCTTTTCCTTTCACAATTTATCACTATTTGCCAAATACAGAACTTCTTCTGTTTAGATTTGGATAGTGACTTTTTTTCTGAATAAGTGGGAAAAATAATGCTCATTTTTGAACCTATTTTTACCCCGAAAACGGCATTTGGTCACTGCGGTACCGGCTGTGGTATATGCCGTTAATTATCCTATTATAATACAGGTCATTTCAGAAATTCAAGAGAAATCGTGTGCTTTTGTGGAAATGGTGAAAATTGTCTGCTGTCACTGCTTTTTTACAAGATTCTTTCTTTTTCAATGTTTTTTTCATTTACTTAATTCGTTCCCATATACCTATCTAAGTATTCTTCCACCGTCTCCATCCACTGTCTGCTTATTTTATTATCATTTTGTAGTCCATGTCCTGAATGTGGAAGCACATAATATTTGTAATCAACATTGTTTTCTTTCAGAGCTGCCTCAAGTCTCTTGGATGCTTCAAATGGTTGAACATGATCACATGCTCCATAGGCTACCACTGTAGGAATTGGGTTTTCGCATACCCAATCTGCTGCTGAAATTGCCTTCATTTTTGAGGCATAGCTTCCATCAGCTATCTCATTCGGAGTTATTTCTGAGCCACTCATAACACTGAATAAACCAGCCCCTGCTGTTCTTGATTCATCGTTGTCCACTCCTAATCCAAAGATACCCCAGTCCTCTACATAAAAGCTTGATGGTCCAACTGCTCCAAAGGTAAACACAACCGGCACAGGAGCCTCATCCGCATCTCTATAAGCATAAATCATTGCAAGTGTATGTCCGGCTGAGCCACCGGCTACTGTCATTTTATTTATGTTATATCCATTTCTTTTTGCTTCTTCAACAACCTGTGGAATTGCAGCTTTTATTTCATTAGATTCTTGGAGTACGCTTGCGTTATTGAATTCTGTCCGTAAAGTATAGTTAATCCCTGCGGCTACATATCCTTTCTTACATAACCATGCCAGCATTTCCTCGTCATCCGATTTATCACCGGAAGTAAATCCACCTGCATGGATATAAACCACAAGTCCATAGTTTGCTTTTGATGAATCCTTAGGTAAATATAAATCATATTTGTTCAATTCCCCTTCTCCATATGAAATACCAGTAAGCTTTGTTCCTATTTTCTCACTCCACTTCATAGAATAATCTGCCATCCAAGAAGGCTGTATTAACAGTTTTGATAGAATACCTATAATAAAAGCCCCAATAAACACTAATATTCCAATCCAAATAGGCACGGTTTTTTTCCTTCTTTCCCTTTTTTCTTTGTTTTTAATCATAAGATGTTACCTCCAAATAAAGTTCCACCGAGCAACAGGTTCATAAGTGCTCTTACCGCTACCCTTCCAAGTACAAATGCAACAATTGCAATGATTCCAATTATGATGATTCTTTTTACTTGTATTGACATTTCACGCCCTCCTGTATGAATATTGATAAAAATGTATTGACTTTTCGTCGAGACGATTGTATCATCAAATTGATGTTGAGACAAGTGTCTCGGCAAAAATGAGACACTGGATAGGAGTTTGTATCAGCATGAATAATCAAGAAAAAAACACATATGTACGTAACCAAATACTTACAACTTTACTGGAAATGATGAAAACCGAAAGCTTCAACTCAATTACAATAAGCGATCTTGTAGCAAAAGCAGATGTTGGGCGTGCATCCTTTTACCGAAATTACCGAACAAAAGAAGACGTCCTGCATGAAGAAGCAGAACGCCTAAAAAAAGAACTTAAAACCATTCGCAAGAACGATAACCCTTATGATGTTCGATTAATCTTAATCCGTACTTTGGATTTTTATAAATTACATACGGACTTTTACATAACATTATATAACTCTGGTCTTAAGCAAATGATCCAAGATTCTATTGTTGATGAATCATTGATATCAGACAATCAGCCAGCTCCTCTTGCATATACCGCATCCGCTTTTTCCTATCTTATTTATGGTTGGATAATCGAATGGATCAGACGTGGAATGAAAGAAACAAGTGATGAGTTGATTGCTATGTTTGAAAATAGTTGAACAAATTATTATTCTCAAAAAGCAAAATTGCAGTTATCCCTATTACAAGGATGAGCAACAGAACAGTTACAGTAAATCCAAATAACTTTAATACTTTAAAAAGCATCTTTTTCGTCATTAATTCGTCTTTCTTTTTTCCCCAATCCTTCCGGCTTTGATTTCTTCTTCAATGAACGGAAGCTTTTTATCCAGATCATAAAGCACTGATAATCCCAGGCAAACCAGGCAAATCACGGTCGGCATCCAAATGTAGAGCAGCTTGATGGCGTGAATTGCACTGGTTGGCTGTACAGCCAGAGATGCATCAAATTTTCCTGCATCCAATACGAATCCCAGGATGATCGTTCCCAGTGCAGATGACAGCTTATTTACAAAAGAGAACGCTGCATTTCCCATTCCGATTGCTGTCACACCGCTCTTCCAGGTTCCATAAGTAAGTGTATCCTGCAGAAAGCTTCCCGCAGGTGCCGCAATGAAACCAAATCCAATTCCCACAATTGCAGAAGCTGCAATAACAATCGTCTTTTCTAAAGTAATCTGCGGCAGAAACCATCCTACAGCACTGATTGCAAGCCCTATAGCCATGGTATTTCTTTTTCCGATTTTCGTCATAACTGGAAGAGCAAGAATAATACCCACTAATAAAACGATATATAACACAGAAGCCAATGTTCCCTGAAGACTGATATCCTCCATTACATATTGCGCAAAATATACTGTCGCGCTGGAAGCATAGCTCATTAGAAAATAGAATCCCAGGCACATAACCAGACATAGAATCCAGTATTTGTTGGTAAACAGAGATCTGATTGCTGTCCAAAACGGCACTTCTGCCTCCCGATGAACGGTTTCTTTTTTCTCTTTTTCCTGTTTAGTTAAAGTATCCTCTGTTTCCCGGCTTTCAGAATCGGAAACATTGTGGATCCGTTCCCTTGTCAGCAGAAAAGCTAGTACTGCTGCAGCTGCATAAAACACCAGATAAACCAGTATCGTCAGCGTAAATCCTCTTTGTGTGTATGTTTCTCCGCCACCAAAGAACTTACAGATTTTCATAAAGAAATTCGTAACCAGAATTGTAAAAACTGTATTGGAAATCATACTCATGACTCCTACGATTCCTCTTGACCTGGTATCCATGGTCATAAAACCAATCATGGAAGAATGTGCAATCGCATTGGCAGTAAAACAGACCGTTGAAGCAAGATTATATGTAATGAAAACATAAACATATTTCCAGGTCTCTGATAATCCCGGCGGCATCCAGAACAGAAAAAGCATACACATGGACAACGGCAGAATCATCCGCAAATACCACGGTCTTGCCTTTCCATATTTGCTTTTGTTCTTGTCAATGATACGTCCCATCAGGATATCCGATACTCCGTCAAAGCATTTGGAGATAGCCATGACCACGCCTACCTGCGTCAGACCAAGATATAATACATTAGAATAATAAATCAGCAAAAAAGCGGATACAATATATCCGGCAATATTGGTTCCTGCCCCGAAAAAATATCCAAGATAATCCGGAAATCTCAATTTTGCATCCGGAGATAAATCTCTTTTCTTTCTTATCATGATTTCTCCTTTACCACACTTTTCTTCCATATGTGCTACTATTGCACATTCAACCTTATCTTACTGATATCTTTGATTGGTTCTTCCATAAAAGCAATATCAAAATAATCAAGCGTCCTGATATCCCCATGAAAAAAACACTTCATTTCACCAATTCCAGGAAGATCTACCACATTTTTTGTCTGAGGAACCTCGTTTTTCAAAAGAAGCATCATGTGGGAAAGATACTCTTTGGGAATCGCACAGCGGTCATGGGCAGAATACATCACATCAAAATCTGCTGTTTTCAGATTTTCGAGAGAGGCGCAGAATTCTTCAAAGCTCACCTGTTCATGCAGTCCGTAAAGAAGTCTTCGTGCACAGGTATCTCCCGAAAGCAGCACTCTGCATTTTCTGTCAAGAAGCAGAATACTTCCCGGCGTATGTCCCGGGATGTGAAAAACTTCCAGCTCCCGTCCGCCAAGGTCGATCACATCGCCGGCTTCCAGCCCATGGATGATCGGACATGGTTCCACAGGTGGAAATCCCAGCATTCCTTTTTTCAGTAAAAATTCATCTTTTGTATTCATCCACACATCCTGGTACTTGTTCAGATAAAATGCATGGTCATAATGCCCATGGCTCAATACAAGCTGCACCGGTTTACCGGCAAGCTTTTCTGCATACGTCTTCAGTTCCGTTGAATTCACTGCCAGATCAAAAAGAAGTGCCTTTTCTTCTCCAATAATCAGATAAGAATTCGCAGTTGCATTTCCCGGTGCCAGAGATTTTCCATCTTCTGTAGGCCCCTGTTCCGGATCAGAAATCAGATAGATTCCCTGCGCAATCTCTACATGAAATAATCTTGCTGTGTTTTTGTTTTCTTCCATAATATTTCCTCCGCATTAAAATGAATCCATACAGTTTAAATGACTATCCGTAATCCGCTTTATTTTTCTGATTCGGTTAACTTCCAAATACAAGTTCCTCAACTTTCTCGCTGATATACGAACCTGAACCTCCAAGATCTGAACGATTTGTCATAAAAACAGCTTCCAGTTTTTCATCCGGACAAACAAAAAAATGTGTTCCGAATGCTCCACTCCACCCATAAGTTCCCTTATGTGCATAACTTCCCGAAAGCTCTGGATTCTGTCTGATTTTAACGCTCAGCCCCCAGGTAAATCCTGGTTCCGGTTCCAGATGCTGCTTCTGAGCCTCTGTATGCATCAGACACACTGTTTCAGGTTTTAAAAATTGTTTTCCCTGATACATTCCATTACTGCAAAGCATCCTCGCCATATGTTCATAATCCGTAATCGTACCATACAGTCCGCCGCATCCGGCTTCATACCGATAAGCACCATGCCGCAGAAATTCCTGCGTATCCTCTTTCGTATCCGTTACATCTACCAGTTTGTTTCCTTTCCGTTTTACCAGCCTCACCAGACGTTTTTCTTGCTCTTTATTCGGAAAAAAGGTGGTATCCTTCATTTCCAGAGGTGCAAAAACTTCTTTCCGCAGATATTCTTCAAAGCTTTTTCCAGACACCAGACTGACGATATATCCCAAAATATCAAAGCCTGCCATTGGTGAATAACCGGTATCTGTCCCCGGCTGAAAATCCAGGATATAAGAAGTGTAACGCCTGATACGTTCTTCCAGGGATTTATCCTCCGGTTTCATCTTCATAAAGGAAAGCAGCCCCACCCAGCCCTGTTCCAGACCGGAAGCATGGGAGAGCAGATCACGAATCGTAATCTCCCGCTTTGCCGGTTCAGTCTTCACTTTGTCCATGCGGAAAGTAAGAACATTCCACACCATCTTTCGTTTTTTCAGATTCTGACTTATATAACGTGGATCGCAGCAGACGGGAAGCCCGGCAAATTCAGGAATGTATTTTGAAACTTTGTCATCAAGTCTGATTTTTCCTTCTTCTATCAGTTTCATAACGGCTACACCTGTCACACATTTCGACATGGACATCAGACGGTACATGGTATCAAATTCAATTGGTCGGCTATGTTCCAGATTTTGGAATCCCCACTTGTTTTGGTATATGATCTCATCTTTTTTTCTCACAATCAATGCTCCACCGAGCATTTCCTTATTGGAAATGTAGGCATTCATTACTCTTGAAATATCCTGTGTTTCCATTTACTCTTCATCCTTTTCAACTTCAGTATTAATCAAATCCTTCTTACTATAGTCTTGTCTTTCTACAGAATATATTATTATTTTTATCCCAAATTGTAATCATTCTATTTTGTTTACATATCATATAATCTTGTTTTAATCCGACTGTATTGGTCAGATAGATCAGCACAAAACTGATTATAAGTCCATGCAAGCCTGATCAGCTTATTCTGCAAAAAAATATCGGGAAATGTTCAAAAAATGAGGAGTATGCCATACGATCCGTACAACATACTCCAAAGAATCTATGAAAATATCATCCTCTTTTTCTTTTATTCATAATTCTCGATTCTCCATTCATTATGCCAGTCGATATATACCATATCACCGTCAAATCTCAGAGGAAGCCACACATAATCTGCAATCGAGGTGTTTCGGAAAGAATACCCTTTCAGATAGGTCGCCATCTCTTTCATTGCATTATCTGAATGATGATCCGAATCAAAATGTTTGCGAAATAGCCTGCCATACACCTCATACTCAAGGTGCTGCAATCTTGGAAGCCAGCGGTCTGCGCATGCAATATAAAGGTCTTTTTTCTCTTCTACTTTAAAAATACATGAAATCTGAGAGTGAAAAGATGTATTTGAAGAATCTCCTACATGCGGGTTTCCAAGCACTGTAAACGGGCCATGCCAGGTATCTGCTACAGCTGCTTCTGATGGATTCGGAAAATAATCCGTTGTGCCGGAAGTAATCAGATAATGCTTCCCTTTTCTGCAGAAATGTGCAGTTGCCTCACGAACATCCGGAGGACACAAATGCGGAAAATGTGTACTGTAATATCCAGTGACACCGGTATAATCATCCGTAAGATCTGCACAAATGGTTTCTGAATGAACCCTTTCAAAATAATAATAAGCTTTCCCGTCAGGTGCCACAGCCAGATCAAAATCTCCTGCACTCATACCAAGGGGACGGAGCCCCTCCTTTACCATTTCATATGGACCGAGAATATTGTCAGCTGTCATTACCGTTTCCGTCTGTACCCCATCCTTATGCATAATCTTCATCCAGCATACATATTCTCCTGTCATCCTGTTGTAAATGATGTGGGGACGGTCCAGCATTACACTGGTAGGGCAAAGGGATGATTCCGGTTTATCCGGTTCCGGTTCTATGATCAGTCCTTTATCCTCCCAATTGTACAGATCCTTAGAAGCGTAACATCTCACACCCCATGTCCAGATATCATTGTCCCCTGTGGTTTTCTCTTTATTTTCACCATACCAGTAATAGGTTCCATCAATATAGATAACAGAACCGCCATGTGCATGGATCCGTTTTCCTTCTGTATCCAGCCAGATCTGGCCCGGATGAAATGCATCATACATTGCGCAACCTCTTTTCTTCAAATGCTTCTTTCTGTCCACTCGTAGCTTCCGCTGCCCACATCATATACCTGATTGTTCCAGTATACCGTGGCTGTTGTATTTGCCGGAATAGAAACAGATAGTTTTTCCTTGTCCCAGTATACAGAGATCTCTCCTGCCTCACACTCGAAGGTTCGTCTGCACCAGGACAGATGACTGTCCATATCCGGCCGGATCACGATATGGGAATAGCCCTGGGTATCACTGTCAATTCCTGCAATATGCCGGCAGATCCAGTCATCTACACAGCCAAAGGCATAATGATTGAAGCTTACATACCTTCCTCCTCGGGCAGCATCATCTGCATCCCAGGATTCCCAGATGGTTGTTGCGCCATGATCCACCTCATACAGCCAGGAAGGCCGTTTCTCCTGCCACAGGATCTGATGGGCGGTTTCTGTTTCTCCCAGATCACACAGCACATCCAGGATAAAGGGAGTAGCCAGAAATCCGGTGCCAATGCACCTGCCGCTTTTTTCAAGCAGACTTAAGAGCTTTTTCTTATAAGCATCGTATAGATCTTCAGGAACCAGACCAAAGGCAAAAGCCAGCACATAAGCTCCCATCAGGTCATCCGGCATCAGGTTCCTGCGCATCATTCCTTCCTGAATGGAGGTTTTCATCTTTGCTGCTATGGTTCCATAGTCCTTTGCTTTGTCCTTTTTCCCGAGGACTTGACAGATTTCCGTCATCTTCTTAATTGTGGCATAACCAAAAAACGGGGTGGTATAATAAGCGGTCTCCCTGCAGATTCCAAAAGGCTCCCCTGTATGGTCCTCTCTTCCCGGTACAAGCCACTCTCCAAAATGGAATCCCGTATTCCAGAGATACCGGTCATACTGTTCCGGGATATCCAGGGTGCTCTGTTTTTCAGCAGCATGGATAATGTATTCACACCATTTCTCCATGGCCTCATAATTTTCTTTCAGTACCAGTCTGTCTCCTGTGACCTGATACATTTCATAGGGGATCCAGACAATGGCATCGCTCCATCCGGCAACACCGGATATTGTATCCTCTCCATATCTGGCAGATACATCCTTCATCAGATTTTCATACAGCTTCATATATGGAGAAACGATCATAACCACGCCATCCCCTGCCTGATCAAGCCGGACAGAGTTCAGCCAGCTTTTCAGGAAAGGCGTGAGCTTTTCGTTTTTCAAAGCCGTTTTTGCATATATCAGCAAATCCCCGGTATATCCGCCTTTTTCCCTTGACGGGCAATCGGTGGGAACAGACATCATATTACTGTATTGTGACCACCGGACATTCTGATACAGGCGATTCAGCCGTGCATCTGAACATGCAAAGGTTCCGGCATTCTCCTTTGCCGTACTTAAAAGAACGGCTGTGAAATCCTCTTTACGGACATCTTCTATGCCTGTAACACGGATATAACGGAATCCATGGAAAGTAAACAATGCTTCATGCACAAAGGATTCTCCTGCTGAAATCACAATGTCCTTCTGAGGAGCAAACATCGTGTCGATATAATTTCCCTTTTCATCAAGGATCTCAAAATAATCCAGGGAAACTGTCTGTCCTTTTGGAACATCGATCCTGATCCTTGCCCTTCCGGCCAGAACCTGCCCAAAATCCACGATGGTCTCTCCCGCAGGGGAGGTAAATACTTCCACCGCAGGAATCTCCCTTATTGGAAGGATCGGCTCCATAGGCTGTACATGCAGAAAATCATAACCGTAGTCTTTTATCATAACCGGCTTTTTTTCACCGGAAGCAAGGGTAAGATCCTGCTTTTCTCCCTGATAAAGATCTGAGTAGACAATGAAATCCGTCCTGCAGGTTTCACTTCCATCCGATAAGATCATTTCAGATGTCCCATCCTCATAAGTCAGCTCCATCTGAATGACGACAGACGGTTCTTTGTGTCTGTCTTGCATCACAGGCCCTGCCTGGCTGCTGAAATACCAGCCATCCCCCACATACATCTGAAGTACATTCCTGCCTTCTGTAAGAAGCTCCTTTACATCATAAACCTGATAATATAAGCATTTTCCATATGGAGTAAACTCCGGTGCAAATTCCCTCTGATCCGGCCGCTTTTTGTTCACGGTAAGTCTGTACACACCATGAGCAGATGCATAGATTCTGGCACTTTTTACCCGTTTTTCAAGCAGGAACTCCTTTTCAAAAAGAACCGGCGGATAACTGTTTCCGAAATTTTGTCCACATGCATTCTTTCTCTCAAATGAGCACTCGATCCATTTTGCCTTCCAGTCCGCCTGATGAAGAAAGGCTGTCTCGAACACCGCCTTGGCAGATGCACTTTGCCCATGGGAATCCCATACCGTCACGGTCCACTGATATCTTGCTTCAGAAAAGAGAGGGGATCCTTTATACTCAATAAAGGACTGTTCCCGTGAGTATACTTCACCGGTATCCCACAAGAAATCTTCTCCGCTTTTCACAATAATCCTGTACTTTTCCTGCATGACATTTGGTCTGCTGCTGGATATCTTCCATGAAAAACAAGGAGTTTTATCGATCACAGGCTGCTCCATATGCAGGGTTTTCAGATCATATAGCTTCATCCATTTTCTCCTTCGTCAGTTCATCCCAGAATGCCACGGCACGGTCCGTCCATCCTTCTGCCTCTGTCTCAGTTCCCAGGCCAAATCCATGGCCTCCGGTCTTCGGATGCTCATACCTGCTGGAAACGCCCAGTTCCTCCAGCCTATCCGCAAACTCTCCCGTATTCCATATCGGAACGACATCGTCGTCTTCCGCCTGGATCATAAAAACAGGCGGATAATCCTGATCTGCCATTTCGTCTATATTATAGGGTCTGCATATCTCCTCAGAATAGCCGGTTCCAAAATATCCTGCAAGCATGATCTGCTGAAGCTGTGCCGGAAGCGGATGGATGGTTCTCCATACGGAGATCAATGGATAGTCCAGCATGAGGATTTCTGCAGCCGGATATCCGTATTTCGCATATCCCAGTCCCTTTAACCCCCAGCAGGCAGCCAGATGTCCCCCTGCTGAAAAGCCTCCTACGGCATAATGTCTTGCGTCAATATCAAACTGATCTTCATGGTCTTTCAGAAACCTGTATGCAGCCGACAGATCTTCCATGGGTTTTGGAAACAGTGGCTCTTTCCCGGCCACACGATAGTTCAGGCAGAACACTGGCATTCCCATTTCACTTAATCTTGCTGCCACCGGAAAGGCTTCCCCCAGGGAACACACAGCTCCATAGCCACCTCCGGCAGCAAGGATCACAAACCTTTTCTGTCTATTTCTTTCGCCTCTTGGCGGAAAATAGATCAATTTCACATGTTCCTTTTCCGGACACTTGGCAATCTCCGCCTCACCATAAACGTCAAACAGGAGCTCTTTCCCATCCCCCCCGTTCTCAATGATACAGTTCAGGCCATATGCCATATCCTTTGCACTCCATGTGGGTGTCTTATCCTGAATATCACGAAGGGTGCGGCTCTCATCCGACAGATGTTCCGTTCCGTCCTCTGCCGTATTATAGATCAGATAATGTGCGATTTTCTTTAATACTCTATCATTTTTTATTTCTTTTACCGTTGTATCAACTGTGATCATTATCTCAGTCCTTTCTCACGCAGTTCTTTCTGAATCTCTGCTATTCCATTTTTCTCAAGGTCAACTTTTGAGAAGCAGAATGCTGCCAGGAGATACAGAACTGCCGGGTATACACTTGCCAGCAGACGGATCATAAGAATGGCACTGTCCGGCTGTGTCACTGCAACATCTGCCTGGCTGCTGATATAACCGCTCGTTGCCATCATAACACCGGAAAGGCCCGCTGCAAGACCAATGCCGATTTTTCCTCCCATGGTTGCAGCTGAGGAGATCGTACCGTCCATGGGTTTTCCGGTTTTGTAAAGTGCATAATCACAGATTTCCCCTGTCATTGGAATCAGGGCTACCGTAAATGGGATCACCGCCACACTTCCGATAGTTTTTCCAACCATAAATATGGCAAGATTGGTGTTCGCAAATAAGATGATCAGATGGCTGATTGCTGCAGTGACCATCCCAAATACCACGCAGTTTCGTTTGCCAAGGCGGTTGATCATCGGCACTGCAAACGGGAGCAGGAATACCATCAGCATGCCCGGAAGGTTGATGATCGTCGCAACCCCCACATCCTGAAATACATATTTTGCGTAATAATTTGCAACAGGAGCTGCGGAAAGATTATAAAGGATGGTTCCAATGGCAAGATAGATAAAGTATTTGTTTTTGATCAGTGCCTTAATGGATTCTTTCACTGTCTGGTTTTCCTTTAGCTGATCTTTGGAATTCTCTGTTACCGTCTCTCTTGTGCACAGAACACCGATCACACAGGCCAGCACTGCCATTACTGCAAAAACAAGCGTTGCCGTTGTATAAGCTTCCTGGCTTTCATTCATCGCAGAAAGGATTTTCGGCACCACCAATCCGATCATAAGTACCGGGATGAGGGATCCATAAGCAGAAAATACCCCAAGGACACCTCTTTGTCTGGAATCTGATGTCAATAAATTGTTCATTGTTCCACAGGCCACCGAAACCATGGTGCCAAAGAATGGGTTTGCAAGGAAATAGCATCCGGCGCAAAACGCAACCTTGCCGGTATAAGACAGGTTTCCCGGGCAGTTAAAGAGCAGCATGATGGAAACGGCAATGCCGATCCCTCCTGCCAGTACCCACGGCCTTGCTTTGCCAAGCCTTGTGTGTGTGCGGTCAATGATCATTCCCATGATAATGTCCGTGACCCCATCTGTGATTTTTGTGATCATCAGGATCATTGCCACAGCCCCCATGGAGATTCCCACTGCATCTGTGTAATAGAGATTAATATAATTCGGCACATATCCGGTTGCCACGGCACTTACCATGGCACAAAACAGAATCCCGATCTTCTGGTTGGCTCCAAGCCTGTTCTCTGCTGCTGTATTCTTTTGCTTCTTCTGTTTAAACATGTTATCCTCCTTACGCCCGGATGGCTCTGATTTCACCGATCGCCCGGTCGAAGCTTTCTGTTGGATTGCGGAACAATGCCGCACGGGTTTTCGAATCATTCAGGCATTTATTCATTGCTTCCTGATCCTCACGGTTTGTTCCATAATAGATCTCCGGCACATATTTTTTCAGTATCTCAACGGCTCTTTCATCTGCAAACAATCTTTCATATGGTGTGTCGGCAGAATATAACGCCCGATAGTCCTTATCTGTCCGGATATGGAAGTCATAGCTTCCTGCTTCCAGAATCTTTGATTCCTGTTCCGGCAGGATCACCTCTGCCTCACATCCAAATGGAATCTCGATGTAGAAAGAAAGGCTTCCATCGTCTTCAATACGCCAGTTAGAAACATATTTTCCGCTTACGCTGTCATAGCTACATTCCATATGTCCCAGACGTATTTCCGGACAGGGCGCGATCCTTGCCTTTTTAAAGCCCGGTGCCGTAGGAACGATTCCTGCCGCATAACGGTAAAGAAATTCCACAACGCTTCCATAAGAATAATGGTTCAGGCTGTTCATTTGTGTTCCGCTTATGGTTCCGTCAGGAAGCACGCTGTTCCAGCGCTCCCAGATCGTAGTCGCCCCCAGGTTTACTGCGTACAGCCATCCCGGAAATCCTTCATATAAAAGCAGGTCATAGGCCTTATCGACCATACCGTTTTCTGCAAGCACACAGTTCATCATGGTGGAGCCCACAAATCCCCCCTTCAGCCTGTTCAGGTCCTGCTTCATCCTGTTTTTCAGTCCGTCGATAACTTTTTGTTTATCTTTATAAATACCGAATTTCAGTGCCACAAGATATCCGGTCTGGGTATCCACTGCCAGTCGTCCGGAAGATGTAAAGTATTCACTCAAAATCGCTTCTTTGATATCCTCTGCCCTGTCCGCATATTCAGATACTTCCGCAAGCCCAAGTGCCTCGGCAGCATCTGCCACATATCTTGTGGATGCCCAGTAATACATGGAACACACATAGCCGTTATCCGTCCTGCCAAAGGTACTCTGCTCTGTGGCTCCGTCCAGTGCCAGCCAGTCACCAAACTGGAATCCGAAATCATACAGATTTTTCTTTCCCCTGCTGCAGTCCTGCCGGTAAACGTAATCCACCCAGTCCTTCATTAAAGGATAATTGACTGCCAGTTCTTCCTTACTTCCATAATAATCATACAGCATTTTGGGCATAAATGCCGCCACATCACTCCAGATACCGGCTGTCAGGCCCGGAAAGGCATTTGGCAGGTAAATTGCCGCACCGCCATGATTCCTTTTCTGGTCAGAGCGTAAATCCCGAAGGAATTTATGGTAAAACGCCCTTGTATCCATGTGATAGCCTGCCGTTGTGCAGAATACCTGTGCATCTCCTGTCCAGCCCAGACGTTCATCCCGCTGGGGGCAGTCTGTGGGCATGTCCACAAAATTAGATTTTAATCCCCACAGAGAGTTGGAAAAGAGCTGATTGATCTTAGGATTTCCCGTTTTTATGAATCCGATCTGATCCATCTCAGAATAAATTGCCCTTCCTTCAAAGCAGGAGGCATCCACCTGTTCAAACCCACTGACTTTCACATAACGGAAACCGAAGAATGTAAAACGTGGCCTGATTTCTCTTGGTACGCCATCCGATACATAAGTAAATCTGGATTCTGCGTGACGGTAATTCTCATGATAGAAGTTTCCTTCCTGCAGGATTTCCCCAAATTCCAGGGTCATGGTAATTCCCTGGGGAATCGGCTGCGTACATACCACATGCCCGGCGAAGTTCTGTCCGAAATCCAGCACGGTTTCCCCTGCCGGAGTATGGATCACTTCCTTTACAGGCAAATGCTCCATATCATGCAGAGCCGATGAGTATCTTGCACACAGCTTTCCCGGTGCCTTTATCAGAACCGATTCTTTCCAGGATTCTGCCTGCCAGTTTCCATAGTCCTGGGTTTCTCCATTATAGATATCCGATAATGTGGTAAAGCTTTTGCGATACTGCCAGCTTTCATCTGTACAGATTGTTTCCGTGGTACCATCTGCATACCAGATATGCAGCTCTGCGATCAATGCAAGGGGACGTTCATAATGTGTCGGCTCTCCCAGCCCAAAATGTCCGCGGTACCATCCGTCGCCCAGAAGAACCATCCATTCATTTTCCGTATCCAGCAGCTCTGTCACATCATAGGTACAATACTGGTAATGCTCCTCATAATCATTGATAAATGGCGCCAGCAGATCATTTCCAACCTTTTTTCCTCCCAGATAAGTTTCAAAAATACCAAGACCACAGATATATAACCTGGCAGATTTTACCTCTTTTGTGATAGAAAAGTCTCTTCTGAATTCCGGATGTGTATCTTCTCTCCGGACTCCAATCCACTTTGCCGTCCACGGCTCTTCCAGCTTTGCTGTCTCAAAGTACAGGACTTCACTTTTACTCTCTTCCCCCGCGTCACTATGTACCGTAATCTGATAATAATAGCGGGTATACGGTCTCATGGAAAACTCCAGCACCGTACCCAAAGAATCCAGGCCGCCTTCCTTTTCCCAGATAACCTCAGACATTTTTTCATCCTTGGCCACCTGAATTTTTGCCTGAGTCTGTTTCTTTCCTTTATTGTTTCTGACTTTCCATGAGCAAAGCAAATGTTCAAAATCAAAGCCCATGGGATGATCCAATCCATTTATTTTTACTGCATAAATTTCCATTTTATCCTTCCTTCTTTGTCTTTTGTGTTTGTCTTCGTTTTTGATGGTTTCATTTTATCTCCGGTTTCTATAAATGAAATCCACTTATATTGGTCAAACATCATATAATCTTGTTTTTTTCTTTTGTTTGCTATATAATAGAAATATCAAACTCGAAATGAACGATATATCATCCTGAACCAACAAGATTTATGGAGAAAAGCTATGTTTGAAAAAATACTATTTACCAACATTGTTGCCAAGAACCGTCTTTTATCGAAAAACCTGACAAAAAAAGATTATGAAAATCCCGTTTATAACAAAGAGAATCTCATGAACTCCAAATTTGTAATCAGCGGCAGTGCAGATTCTTTTCAAATACCGCCGATCACAGATTTTGCTGTTCAGAATCTTTTTCATGTGGAAAGTTTCATGATCTTTCATTATGGCTTTGATTCCTTTACAGAGCGGCAGAATTTCCATTCTTTTCTTATCATGTATACTTACTCCGGTCAGGGAATCCTTACCTATCAAGGGAAAAACTATACTCTGAAAGAAGGCGATGGTGCATTTATCAATTGCATGGACTATCATCTTTATAAAGCAGACAGAATGCAGTGGGATACGGCTGTTCTCCACCTGAACGGACCTCTTCTTGCGGCATTTCATGCACAATATATGCAGAATGGTTCTCCCGTTTTTCATGAAGAAACCAATGGCTCCTTTCAGAAACTTCTGGAGCATCTTCTGAAGCTCTACAGCATTCCTCACCTTTACCGTGACTGGCAGGCATCCACATGCATTGACAATATGCTGAATCATCTCCTTCTATTAACGGCCCCGGAGGAAAAAGGAAAAATCAACACACCGGAATACATCCGCTATCTGATAAAATATATGGAAAATAATTATACACAGAAGCTGACCCTTGACTATCTCGCAGAATTTGCCTGCATGAATAAATATTACCTGTCCAAAGAATTCAAAAAATATACCGGATTCTCTCCTAATGATTATCTCATCTCCCTTCGGATCAACAGGGCAAAACAGCTTCTGGAAGGCAGCTCTCTGCCGGCATCTAAGATTGCCCATGAAGTAGGTATCCACGATATCAACAATTTTACCAATCTGTTTAAAAAGAAAACAGGCATGACCCCCATTCAGTATCGGACTACCGCACAGGAAATATCTATTCATCATTATCAGAGCGGAACAGACAACATGGTATGATGTTTTGACAAGATTATATGATTCATATGGATTCTTGATAAACTATAATCTTCTCAGATTCTATTATGATTTCTATTTACGGAGGATAAATTATGCTTGAAAAAGAGAAGATTCGCTTTTTTGATACAGAAAGACTGACAGAAACGAAAGATTTTTCAGCACACTGTAAAACTTCTTATCTGCAGTCTGCCCTAAAAGACCGTTTTCCTGATATGAAGTTTCAGGTAACCTCTGCCTCCATCAACCGAACCGGCATGTATGTTTCCAAAGAAGCTGCATGGATAAAGCTTATTGGTGGTGACAACCGGATCCGTAATTTACCCCCTTATTGTGAGGTCACCATTGATGTCAGCACAGGCAGGCATACCCAGACGATCATTATCTGGTCACCCTTTGCGTGGAATGACCGGTTTGCTGGAACTGCAGGAGGCGGTACATGTACAGGAGGAAGAGAACAGATCAATACACCAAATAATACACAGAGAGGCTGGACCATGGGTTATGCACTGATAAACGGTTTTACCTGTGCCACCACGGATTCTGGTAATCAGGGAAGTTGCAGCAAGTGGGGAAGGGACAGAGAATGTCTGGAAAACTGGAGTTACAGGGGAACCCATAATATGACAATCTTTGGAAAAGCAGTCGCTGAAATCCTGCACGGCCGACCAGTCAGATATTCCTATATGAACGGCGGTTCCGGTGGGGGCAGACAATCCCTTGCAGAAGCACAGTTTTATCCGAATGATTACGATGGTATCTGGGCAAGCTGCCCTGCCATCAACTGGACACAATTTCTTGCTTCCGGTCTTTGGGCTGTCACTGTCATGAATGAATATGATCACATTCTTGGTTTCCACAAAATCAACGCTTTCCGAGATGCTGTGCATAACAGTGTCGGAGGGAAAGAAAACTATTTCCGAGTGGAAGAGAGAATTGATTTTGACCCATATACCATCCTGGGTCAGAAGACAAAAGGAGGGAAAATCACAGAAAAGGATTGTCTTGTCATGCAGGAAATCTGGAAAGGACCTCATACCACTGGAAATGATTTTCTCTGGTACAGCTTCCTTCCCGGAGGAACCTTCTGGAATAAAATCATCCCGATTGGCTCCTTTTACTATCCATTGATTGGAAAAAGACCGAAATGCTTCTCATTGGTTGAACAATATGTTCATCTTGCTTTTGAAGATCCCAAGAAGGATCTTCTCCATCTGAAAATCAGGGATTTCGAAAAAGTCTTTGATACCTGTATCAGGAAACTTGGCTGGCTTTCCTGTGATCATGCAGATCTGCGTCCCTTTGCAAACGCAGGCGGAAAACTTATCATTGACCATGGACTTGACGACCCGCTCATCCCGGTAGAGGGAACCATTGATTATTACCATCATATGAGAGAAATCCATGGGGGGCAGAATTTCATCGATCGATTCTGCCGCCTTTACATAAATCCCGGAGATGGACATGGCAACTGTCACACCAACGGTCCCGGAATGACAGAAAGCACCGGAATACAGGCATTGATGAACTGGGTAGAACATAATAAAGCACCGGAGAATCTTCCTGCTGTTCTCGTAAATCAAAAAACCGGAAAAACGATTAGAAAAGGTATCGTAAAACCCTGGCGGGTTTGAGTGTAATTGAGTAGGAGGACTTTCACCTCGAACTTCTCACGGAACCGTACGTGAAAGTCTCCCTTCATACGGCTCTTATCATTTAACAATACGAATACATTTTGCTCCAATGAGCCGAAGCAGGAAGAACTTCCGAAAAGAAGTTGTTTTTGCAATATAGGATAATGCTCCATGAAGGATGTTTTTCGGAATGCTGTTTCCAAAAAGCTGTTTTCTGTCCCTTCCGCATATCTTGGAGGCAGCGGCATCCTTTATGACGCAATCTTATGCTGCAATCATATTTTTCAGTTTCCTGGCAGTGACGCCCATTGGATGCTGCTGTAGAATTGATAGGTCATGATCACCCCGGAAGAATCAGGGGATAATTTTTGATCTCCTTCAAAGAAATCTCCTGGCTTTCAAGGGGGGTAAGGGTGGTTTTGCTTACCAGAATCTCCTGAAAAGGCGAGCTGGATCTGCTTTAAAGAAAAAGTCCGTAAAGCCATCAACATGACTTTACGGGTCCGAAAAAACGAATGGTTCTGACTTCAATACACTATAAAATGATGTCTTCCAATTCTTACTAGGAAACATTCTCAAGCTGAATGGAGCGTTAGCCCAATAATATTTCCCTATTTATTTCATTGCACACAAATTCTCATCAATCCATTTCTGGAC
This sequence comes from Blautia segnis, assembly GCF_014287535.1. Classification (NCBI taxonomy): domain Bacteria; kingdom Bacillati; phylum Bacillota; class Clostridia; order Lachnospirales; family Lachnospiraceae; genus Blautia; species Blautia segnis. Next base: position 30,993 of record NZ_JACOOT010000020.1, read on the forward strand.
ATCTTTTTTACTTACCTTAACCAGACGAGCTCTTTTGGGGAGGTGCCTTCGTTGGCTGCTGGATTTCTACGTCAAAAGGTGTATAAAACAGTTATGTCTCATACACCTTTGTTATAAAATCTTATGTTACACAAGTGTCTGTCCCATTGCCGCTGCAATTTCCTTTAACTTGTCGATAGCATAGCCTGTATATTTTGAAATCTTATCGACAGGTTCCTTTTCCTCGATCATCATCTGGGCCAGGGACATTTTTTCTTTTTCAACTCCCTGTTTCATTCCTTGCTCAATTCCTTGTTCAATTCCCTGGTCTACAAGAGCTCTACTTAGATTACACATGTCTCTCACCTCACTTTCAAATTCTTCTGTCATGGCAATATCAAAATCTTCATGTAACCGCTTCTTTTTTTCTTCTGGAGTGGCAGACGTTGAAAACAGGATATTTAGCAGGTCAAGAATCTCCAGTTCGCTTTCTTTATCTGCATCTCCCAGATTTACGATCACCACTTCCATCAGATCATAGCTTTGAGGATCTGTATAGGACTTCCCCAGTATCGTATCCTCAATTGTGTGATATTTGAAAATACCATTTTTGCGTTTTTTAGCCGGATCCGGACAGATCCAGATAGAATATGCTTTCTGGATCTTTTCGTAATGTTCATCTGTAAATATGGTTCCATACTGCTCTGATATCATTCTTGCACAATAATAAAATCCTCTGGTTACAAGTGGATATCCTGGAGTATCATTCAACTGGATTTCCAGATTGATAATAAGCTGTATAGGTTCAATGTTTCCAGGAAGATAGGCTTTAAAACGGATGTCATAATATACAGTTTGATCCTTGACAGCGTTTGCCTCTGAATTCAAACATTCGATTCTTTTGTCTCCGTTTAGTTTCTCATCACGATCCAGCTGATCCTGGTGAACAGCACGTTTAGAAATTTCTGCGTCATCTTTCAGACAGTTATTACAAATAAAGTTCACGCTGTATTGAGAAAATTCTTTTGTACAGGATTTTAAGATCCATGCTATGATTGCTTTGTAAGTCAATATTTTTTTCGCACATTCATCATATTTCGCACGGTCTGATATAAGGTCAATGGTCACATTAACAGTGTTTTTATTATAAACAGAAACGCTTAGAAGTTCAAGTATATAATTTTTATTCGGGAAAATTCAGAAAATCATGGGATTTTTCGCATTGAAATGATCATTATATAGAAAATCCGGCTAGAATAACAGGAAAAAGTATAAAATATCAGGTAGTATCAAGGAATGCTATAAAATGTTATTTAGTGTTATTTAGTGTTATTTAGTGTTATTTATTATATCTTGTTAGGATTGACGGAAATTATAAAATTCCTGTTTGGTCACTTTTTTGCTGTAAATATTTATTCCTATATTATGAAGCAAAAAATGAACGCCATCCCTTTTAAACACGCATGATGAAATGCGGTAGTTTTCAAGAGATGGCGTTCATTTTGCTTTCATATATTGGCTGGCTGATTATTTCATCAATTCTATTAGGTCACTTCTGTCAATTGGAATTTTGGGAATCCCGCGTGGCTGGGGAGGTCCGGAATTTTCAGCCCAAGGGTTTGGGCAAATCGTTTCATGCTGCTGGCTGATAACTTTATTCTTCGAAGTTCTTTCCAAGGAAAGGTAGGAAACGGACATTTTGCGCAGATCCTGGCGTAAGGCTGGTTGATAAAATTATTTTGTCTCTGGGAACCGTTCCGTCCCCAGATCAGGTATCCGGAAGGATTAAAATCCGGGGCTGTTTTCTGACAGGCTTCCAAGCGTTCCTTCTGGAGCCGGATCTCGTCCATCACAAAATCGGCCAGGTATACCATTTTCGTGTTTTCTTCCGGGATGGTGATGGTATCCGTTCGATTGGGAAGATCATCTTTTACGGGAAGCTGCAGGCAGATGGTCTGGTTGTAAAAATGAATATCCCGGAACGTGACCGTAAGGATTTCTGAAATCCTCAGGCCGGCAGTGGATGCCAGAAGCATGGGAAGATAGAGAACCGGTGCTTCCAGTTTGCAGATCTGCAGCATTTGGAGAAGCTGCTGTGGAGAATAGGTACCGGAAGGAACTTCGTAATAATTATGCAGATCCTCTTCTGCTTTTTTTCTTTCTTTCATTATGCGGACTGCATCCGCACTGTTATCCTGCGTTGTACAGTAATGGTTCCGTGCATCCCGGAAAAAACAGGTTACAGCATCACATACCCTGTAAAATTCGGAAGATGGAACTTTTGCAAGGATATTCATCAGGTCGCTGGCAGTCACGTTGTCCATGAAATGTTTTCCGAGGACCGGAAGAATATAAGCTACAATAGACCGGTTGTACGCATTGATTAAGGGTTTCCAGGGTTTTTACTTTCCAACGGCTGCTGATGCAGAAGTTACCATTATCCTTTTTATCCGGATGGGTGCGAAAGAAACACATATTTTTTTCCTGCCGGAGGACAAGTTCCTCACAGACAAAATCCGGGATCTGAAAAGACCGGTACCGTTCTCCTTCCAACTTCTTACAGCTGTATTTGGGATCTGCTGATTCAGAAGGAAGGCGTCCATCTTTTGTATATTGTTTATGGATGTTTAAGGTTTGGGTGCTGGAATCGAAGTTGTTATAAGTAAGTCCAAGGATCTCACCAGGACGCAGTCCGCAGAACAGTGCCAGGAGAAATTCCAGGCGGTGTGCATATGGATCTTCATGTATGGCATTCAGGAATAATTTCAGCTGTTCTTTGGTATAAATACGAAGGCTGGATTTCGGTTCTTTGTGTTCTGTGATGTCAGCTGCCGGGTATATTTCAAGGAATCCCTGGTTCCAGGCAGAATAAAGAATCCTGTATAATAATTTATAAACGGCATATTCTGCACTTGCACAATAGTTCCTGCAGGATTCAATCAGGTTTTCAATATATTCTGCATCTGCATATGGAAGAAGCGGATCGGCAGTGACCCGGGGCAGAATAATATGGTAGATGATCCAGTGGTATTTTACTTTTGTGCTTCCACTGGTACTCACTGGGACGTAGAGCTTTTCGGAACAAATCTCCAATCCATTTAGAATCTTTAGTATCATCTTTATGTGCTGTCATTACTGCAACGTCTCCTTTTGTACTTTATCCGTGATTTTACTTTAAATTTGAACAGTCTATCTCAAAAGAAATGCCCTCAGCGATGTCAGTCTCCACTTCTACCCTGCCATCCTTTCTTGTAAGAATCACCTGAATCATTCCACTTACAGATTCATATCTGCATTTCATATAATTCATGCTCTCCGGCAGATACGGCTTAATAAGAACTTTTTTGAAGCCTGGCTCAAGTGGTTTAATGCCGGCCAGCCCATTATAATACCACTCAATAATATGTCCCATCATATCGTGACAATGACTGCGGGGATTTTCTTCCCAGTATTCACCCAGGGTTGTCAGACCTTCTTTTACAAATGCATAATAAGAAGGATGCTCAGGCTTCATGATGAAGGAACAAATCAGATCATTCATTCCATATCTGCTGGCAGTCTGGATAATGTACGGAAGCCCGACTTCCCCGGAAGCAAATGCCCGTTTCTCAAGAAATGTCTGACGAAATGCTTCTGCAACATCGCTGACTTTATCCTCCGGCACCATTCCCCAGTAAAGCGGAAGCGCTTCACAGGCCTGTGTGATCACCAGCTTTTCTGTATGTTCAAAGCTTCGATAGCACCATTTCCCTTTTTCATCCTGTACAAGCAGTCTCTGATTGTAATTTTCTTTTATCTCTTCTGCAAACTGACGGAGCTGTACTTCATCTTCTTTTTCCCCAAGGATTTCTGCAAACTCTGCAAGTGTTATTGCATCCGCATAAAGAAACGCTGTTTCCACATTTTCCCTGGCAAGCTGGTTGTCCGGATTTCCCCAGTCCCCCAGTCCATAATTCAGAAAACCTTCTGCATTCTGCTTCGTCTTAAGATGTTCCAGATATTTTTTCCCCATCTCATAATTATCTGCGATAACCTGTTTATCTCCATAAAAAAGATAATGCCATTTTACACCAAGAATTCCTGAACTTCCCCATGGAATAATATCGAAGAAGCTTCCCATTCCCGGTACAGGAAGCACATTGTGGACATAACACGGTGCCTGTGATGGAATCAGACCTGCTCCTGGATAGAAACGGTTTCCTTCCAGATCCATGAAATAATCATTTTCTGTGAGCTGATCTGTTCTCATATCCATAAAGAATTTTTCCCACAATTTACGCCCGTCTTTCATATACATGATCGAAGGTGCCATCAAGTGATTCGGCTCCTGCCATGCAAACCGCTCAAGCGTAGGACAGTCTGTGTGTACACTGACCATATTTGCTTCAACCGCTTTTTCTACAAGGTCATAAATCTGTACGTATCTGCTATCATCACACTGGAATGTTCCATTTGTTTTCCATGCACTGGAAATCGCTTCACCAGTAATGTCGTTTACTTCTACAGCTTCGCTGCTTTTTTCCACTGCAAAATATCTTCCTGCAAAATAGGTAAAGCGCATACGGTATTCCTGCCATACATCATCTTCACCAACAACACAGGTGATGCAATTTCCTACTGTACCCCAGCTCTTCGCTACCTGATCTGCATTTTTGTCTTTATCAAGTTTTTCTGCCGGATAAATGCGAAGCACATCTCCTTTTTTTCCTCGATAAGATAATTTCAACATACCAGAAACATTCTGCCCAAGATCATAAATATCTCTGTTACATACAGAGTGTATATATTTTGCCGGATAACTTCGAATCACCTTTATTGCCGGTTGGAACTGCTCCACCAGCTCCCCTTTCGGAGTATCTTCTTCTGATATAACAGACGCTGCTTTCCATTCTGATGCATCAAAATCTGTCTTATCCCATCCCGTCTGTTCTAATGATGCATCATATGTTTCCGATCCATATACATTGCTCATTTTTACCGGATGTTCTTTTACCTGAAAATTTTCATCTGCATAGAGAATTTCTTCTGTTTCATCTGCATAATCCAACACCAGCTTTATTGCCAGAACAAGTTCCTTTCCAAAAGGTCTGTATGGGTTTGGATTGGGCGGCATAAATGCAGGAAAAGTAAATGTATAATGCTCGTCTTCTTTCAGAAACCAGCCATTTCCCACTTCTACCCCAAGTGCATTCTTTCCCTCATGTAATAATTTCGTTACATCAAATTTTACATATTGAATCTTTTTGTCATAATTTGTCCAACCCGGATCTAATTCATGATCAGATACTTTCTGTCCATTGATATGAAAAATAAACTGTCCGAGACCGCATACATATGCGGTTGCTTTTTGCACCTGTTTTTTTATGTTAAATTCTCTGCGTGCATAAAAAGGTGTTTGTGATTTTCCGGAAATCCAGTTTCCAAGTCTGTTCATGTTTATTTACTGCCTCCTTGTCTCATATATCTGCTTTATTATTTTTTTGCTTTTGCAAGGCCGGAACTGATTTTCTGAAAAAAACTTGTAAAATCCTGTATCAGCAATGTAAGAAGAGAGCTTCTTGCACTTCCTGTTACTTTTGTTCCGACCGTTTATATCAATTTATCATGACCCTACAAAAATAATAAGTCCGAAAGAGGACAGCAAATAGTATCTTTTACGACATTTCTATGATATATTATAAATATAAAATGGAGGTCTTCTATGAATAAAATCCCGGAATTAAACCCTATAGAAAAGAAACTGAAACAATTTTACAGGAAATCAAAGGAGCGCATGCTGGATGTGCCCTGTACTCGCGATGAAATTATGGATGTGCTTCTGTCATCCTATACCGCAATGCCGGATAAAAATATAACACAGTCTCTGAAAACGCAGATAGATGAACAGATTTTTATTCTGGAAAACATGGATGTCTCTTTTGTCCGTCACGCTCGATATACACCGGCATTTTGGCACAATCATGACTTTTTTGAAATGATCTTCGTCCAGAGCGGAGGCTGTATCAATTATATCTTCGACCGTAATATTTCCATGCAAACAGGAGATATCTGTATTATGGCACCGGATATTACCCATTCTTTAAGTGCTTTCCATGATGAAGACGTCATTATGAATATTCTTATACGAAAAAGCACTTTTGAACAGTCGTTTTTCGGACTTCTGGATGATAATACCATTCTTTCTGACTTCTTCAAAAGAACTTTCTATCAGACTTCAGAAATTCCCTATCTTCTTTTTCATACAGGAGAAGATTCCGTTCTTTCTGACCTCATTGACCGTGCATATACGGAATGTGCACAGCCAAAACGATATAGAAAACAAATGGTCAATACTTTGCTTTCTCTGTTTTTCATCAATCTATTTCGCCGTCATGAACAACATACAGAGCTTTCTGGTATCCATCCGAACTCTTCAGAGGAAAATCTGATGTATGTTCTCCGTTATATGCAGGCTAATTATAAGACAGTTTCACTGAAAGAACTTTCTTCAATTTTTAACTACAGTGAACGTCAGTTACAGCGTATTATTCAGAATGCTACCGGACATACCTTTATTGAAAATATTCAGAATCAGAAAATGAAACAGGCCGCTGATCTTTTACAAAACAGTACACTTCCTGTTTCAGAAATCAGCGAACGAACAGGTTTCCAGTCCTTGAATAACTTCAGAAAAATTTTTTTCAAATATTTCAATATGACACCATCTGAATACAGAAAAACGTGCACCACAAAGCACACGTTATCCATAAGTTTGTAGAAAAATCCTATAGCAATAAACAAATTAATAGAAAGATATTGCTTGCAACGTTCCTGCAATTTCAGATCACCGGAAAATATCCGCACCGACATGGATTCGTTACAACTCCGAAAATGATACAATGTAACGATACTCCTAGTGCCCCATGATTGGGTTAGAGAAACAGGCTACTCTGCTTTTTAGGTAAAATTTCTGCGTAGCCTGTTTCTTCTATTAATAAAAAAGAGACATCAGCAATCATGCCAATATCTCTTTATCCTGTGTAGGTAAATATTTCATTTTCTGTAAATTGGAATTTACCAATCCTACAAACTGAAAGAATTTTATTCTCCGTTCTTTTCTCCCCAAATACATAACTGATCCAAAACTTCCATAAGAGATTTGCCACGGTCACTTAAACTGTATTCAACCTTTGGCGGAATCTGAGGATATTCTTTTCTAATAATAAGTCTATCCTTCTCCAATTCTTTCAGATTGTTACTAAGGGTTTTGTCTGACACATTTTTCAAATAACGTCTCAATTCATTGAACCTTACAACTTCAAATTCCATCAGACAATACAAAATAACCATGCTGTTCTCCTGACTTACATCATTATTTAATGTATTTATTAATCCATTCTACCATATTCCTCAACAAGTGAATTGGCTGCTGCCAGCGCTCTTAAATCTACCGCCTGCTCTATAATATGGACTGAATCTACCTTATCATCTGCTCTGAAAAGAGGCAATATAATCTGATATATTGTTTTATGGCATAAAAATGTCCCGTGCGGTTGTACGCCGGGACATCTTTATTACATGAAATCTTCTACTTTCCACTCATCTTGCCATTCAAGATATGGCACATCTCTGTCAAATTTTACTGGCAGCCATACATATCCAGCTTTCGAAGTATCAATATCCATATGTAAACACGATAAATCAACTTTTGGTGCATCCGGATTGCAAATACTTTCAAATGCAGCTGAACTCTTTTCGTAAGGCAACGATTGTGCTGCATCCGTAATCCAACGATCTGCCAGTGCAATGTACAAATCTTTTTTTCCAGGATACATAAACACACTGGAAATTTGAGAATTAAAAGAAGTATTTTCCAAAGCATCATGATGTGCTTTTCCATAATTTACAAACGGCCCATGATATGTTTCCCCAGCATGAATTAATGTAGGATTAGGATAATATCCGGTCGTTCCGGAGGAAAACAAATAATGCATTCCCCTACGGAAGAAGTGTGCTGGTGCTTCTCGTGCATAAGGAGGCCATTTTTCCGGAATATGAGTTGTATAATAGCCCGTTGCAGAACAATAGTCCTCTGTCAAATCTGCACATATTACTTCAGAATGAGGACGTGAAAAGTATACATATCCTTTTCCATCAGACGGTTCAACAACTAAATCAAAATCCCCACAATACATTCCACACGGGCGCATATACTCTTTTACGATCTTATACGGACCTAAAAACTGATCTGATGTAAGTACCGTAATTGTTTGTTCAAAAAAACCCTCCCCCATAATCTTTACCCAGCAAACATATTTCTGAGTGAAACGATTATAAATAATGTGTGGACGATCCAGGTGTTTGCTTGGATGAAGCGTACTATTCACATCTTTCAGCTCCGGTTCAATAATATTTCCCAAATCCTTCCAATTGTAAAAATCTTTTGATGCATAACAACGTACTCCCCAATGCCATATATCATTATTGGAGCGTGTCTTTTCTTTATTTTCACCATACCAGTAAAAAGTATCATTTTCAAAAAAGATGGAGCCGCCATGTGCCTGAATAGGTTTTCCTTCTGTATCAAGCCATACCTGTCCATGCCGAATTGATTGGTTTTGATTCATTCTATTTCGCTCTTTTCCAGTTTTTTATTCGCCTATCTCACCGCCACCAAATGAAGCAAATGGATTGTCGCCTTCATTTCCAGCAGTTGCTTCTTTCACTAATTCAAGAAGTTTAACATCATGATAATTTTCAACTGCACTTTCATTATCAAAAATCATAGTTTCGCCATTTTCAACTGTAAACTGTGGCCACTGTAAAGCTTCAGTTGAAGGATCACCAGTCTTTGCGTATGCAAGTAATGCATCTGCACAAACATCCTGATATGCATATGCATTTTCTTCATCGCCAGCAATCAGATAAGGAATTTTATCAGCATTATGGAAAATAAATGGTACATCTCCTCCGGTATGCCAAGCGTTGGAACCACCAAAAACCGGTAATTTATAAGCAAATACTGCCTGCCAGATTTGTCCTCCATCTTGTGCTTTTTCAATAGCAAGATCGTTAGTACGATTAGCGTTAATAGTCAACACATCTGTCAGATCACGACATGGATACGCTTTCTCAAATTCTTCTGCAATAGCTTCTGCCTTATCTCCATATTGTGCAGTTAATTCATCCATAGGTTCGCCTGGATACATTTGCTCAACACTGTTTAAATCACTGCGTACAAACATCATCTGCTGTAACTGGCTTCCCATTTCTGAAAATACCGTACTAAGTACCAATGGTATATCTTTCGCGTTTTCATTGTATTTTCCGTCAACAACAGTTCCCTGGAAATATTCTCCATCATTTACTGTTCCCCAGCTGCGAATGCCGATTTCATCGCAAGCAGTACGTAAATCAGCATAATTCATTGTTTTTAATGTAGCTACCGGGTCTTCTTCATCCTGTAAGCCAAGATGCTCTATTAATTTTGCTGCATCTTCCTGTGCTTCCTCAACTGTACGGCCAGAAGTTTGTGTACCGCTCATTGCCCAAACACGCTGGAACAATCCCTGTGCAGAAGGAATTGCCATCATAGACATAACCTTTGAACCACCACCAGACTGTCCAACAATCGTTACATTTTCAGGATCTCCACCAAAATTTGCAATATTTTCATGTACCCATTCCAATGCCGCTACGTTGTCCATCATACCGAGATTTCCTGTATTTTTATATTCCTCTCCATATGCAGATAAATCAAGATAACCCAAAAGATTTAAACGGGCATTTACAGAAACAAATACTACATCTCCATATTCAACCAGATTGTGTCCATCATATGCGGCGCCTTCAATGCTGGAGCCACTGTCATATCCACCACCATGGAACCATACAACTACCGCTTTTTTTGCATCTGGTTCCAGACTCTTTGTCCAGACGTTCAAGTTCTGACAGTCTTCGCTCTCAAACTGATCTGCCCAGGCATATTCCGAAAAATCTGTAATATTTCCTCCGTTCTGATATGCAATATATTGTGGTGAAACAGGACCGTATGTTGCACAATTCAGTGTTCCTTCCCACGGTGTGACTTCCTGTGGTTCTTCATAACGTTCAGCTTCTGCATATGGAACTCCCAGGAACGTATATACATCATTATATTTATAGCCACGAATCTCTCCTGCATTCGTGTCTGCAAACTCAAAAGTAGTATAACCTTCTTTTTCTGCCATAACAACAGTTGAACCAGTAGTCAGTGTGAGTACTGCAGCGGATACTACCGCCAAAGTTTTTTTAATTTTTCTCATAAATATAAATATCCTCCTTTTTATAGAAAATTTATATTAACACAGCGATCATATATTAAAAGTAGGCCTCCATTTAACTATATATCGCAGTATTATCACTTACCAAGCTTACTCTGAACCCATTTAATAAATACAGCTCCCTTTGCATCTGCTATATTAATGAACAGTAAGAAAACACCAATCATCATAGTTGTTACCGCTGATCCCAATTCAGCTTTTAATACTGCTTTCATTGCAAATTCCATCAGACTCATTGTGATAACGCCTAATAAAATTCCCATTGTATCTCCACAAAAGCGAGCCAAAATTAAACCTACAAAAACAGGAAGTAAATTTGTAAACATACCTCCTATAGAAGACAATGAAGAAAACGATGCACTTATAATCCCCGTTGACGCATATATCATAGTCGCTAATCCTAAAATGATTCCGCTATAAATATAAGAGACCAGTATATTTTTTTGTTCATTGATACCAATGTTTACTCCTGCCTGCTGGTTATTTGCCAAAATCTGCGCCTGACGCCCTGTAACAGACCAATAGGTAAATATTGCATAAATAAAAATTGACATAACCAACGGAATTAGTACCAAAGGAAATAGTGTCAAACTTTTTAAAGTAGAATTTGCTGTCAGATTTACACCTCTTCCTTCAAATACAACAGCTGTAATCGACTCATACAAAAGTGCCATTCCCAAGGTTACTATGATAATGGGAAGGCGACCATAAATATAGACAATCGCAACCCCAATATTTAGCAGAACACATAAAAAAATACATAAAAGTGAGAAAATGATCAGATTATTTCCAAACATCTGAGATACATTGCCGGCAATAATTGCACTTAACAGCATTACCGATCCTGCCGAAAAATCCAGACGTCCAGACTTAAATTGAATTCCAATACCATAAGCACATGTTGCTGAAGCTGCAATAGTACTGATCAAACTCCGCCACATTGCTACTGATCCATAATACATTTTTCCATTTTGGAAACAAAAAATCATCATAACAACATACATAAGTACAGGAAGCACAAGCGCACCGCATATATTTTTTAAAATCGACTGAATTTTTTCTTTGAACATAATTCCCTCCCTTGTTAGCGTGGCAGCACACCACCGCGCTTGCGACAAGTAATTAATACAACAATCATGAAAATAAGTGCTTTTACCATAAATGTAAAATTAACCGGCACACCAATTAATGGCAGCCCTACATTTAAAAGGGAAAATGTCATTGCTCCGACAAGTGCACTTGAAACTCTTGATTTCATTCCTCCGGATAAAGGCATTCCTCCAAGGATCAAGGCTATCATTACATTTAATTCATATCCTGTACCTGTTGAATCTGATGCAGAAGCTGTATATCCCATTTGAAACAGCGAAGCAACTACTGTACAGACACCCATGACTATATATGCCATAACCTTATATTTGATTATATTCGCTCCACCTTGACTGGCTGATATAGCATTTGCACCGATAGCTTTTGTGTATTTTCCTACCATTGTTTTATTAAACACAAATGCCACCAAAAGACTTTCTATTATTAAAGTTCCCACCATGACCCATGGATTTTTGAAAATGCTATAATCATAATTATAAAGGCTAATACTTCTGCACCCTAAATTGGAGTAAATTATTGTACTCAAACCAGACAATACAAACATAAATACAACAGACGGTATGATTGCATAAATATGTAATAGCTCACCTGTTATTGCATTAACAATAGCAATGAATATTGCGATCAAGAAAGAAAGCAGTACTCCCCAAAGCAAGCTACCTGTTTGCTGCTGAATCACAACCATCAATGTGGCATATAGCCCAACCTGTTTTCCAGTACTAATGTCAATATTTCCAAGTGCATATACAAATACCGCACCTACTGAAAGAAGTGCTGTGACAATTACGTCAGAAATAAGTGTTGATAATTTTTCCGGATTCCAGATGCTTTGTCCATGCAACGATGTAAATATTGAAAAAAATATAATACAGAAAACCAATCCACCAAACATTATTATATTTTGTTTTACATCTGAACTTATTTTTTTTCCGGCTCTCTGATGTGCCATATCCACATCCTCCTTACACCATATAATTAATCATATCAGCCGGTTTCAACCCGGAAGACCTCTTAAATTGTCCAGATATTTCGAAATCTTTCATTATCAGAAGACGATCTGACATTCCGATCAGTTCAGTAAGTTCCTCTGAAATCATCAGAATTGCATTTCCTGCCTTTTTCATTTCCATAATCTGCTGATACATAAATTGTTTCACACCTACGTCTACTCCTCGTGTTGGACAATCCATAATAATGATATTTGCACCTTTGGCTGTCCATTTTGCAAAAGAGACCTTTTGCTTGTTTCCTCCCGATAAAGTATTTACCCATTGATTTCCATCTGCACATTTAATATGAAAACGTTCAATCTCTTTATCTGACAACATATGTTCTGACTTCTTTGATATATAAATACCCTTTTGCAAATCCGGCAACGAAGGAAGAACAATATTATCTTGTATAGAACCATTTAATATCAAAGCCTCTGTATCACGATTCTTAGAAATATATCCAATTCCATATTTAATTGCATCTTTACACGACTTTACTATCTTTCCATCACAAAGCACTTTTCCTTCAATTAGTTTTTCCAATCCATATCCAGCTCTTCCAATTTCATGCATTCCGCATCCTGATAAACCACCAATTCCTACAATTTCTCCAGCATGAACTTCCAGATTAAAATCTTTAATCCTTCCAAATGTTACATGCTGAAAACTAAGCCTGGATACTTCACTACAAACGCTATCATAATCACTGCGATAATAGTCTCCTGTCATTTCACGCCCGATCATCAAATAACGAATCTTATTGGCAATATCTGACTTCTGCATATCTTCTTTGGTCAGTTCCCCCATAATCTCGCCATCACGCAATACAGTCAAAGACGTACAGTGTTCCAATATTTCATCAATGTCATGCGAAATAAGTACAACTGTTTTATGAGCCTCTGCAAGTTGATGTATCAATTTATATAATACATTTCGTCCATTATGAGAAAGTGCTGTAGTTGTTTCATCAACAACCAGAATTTCTATATTTTCATTAATGCAGCGAACCAGCTCAATTAGCTTTCTATCTTCAAAATTGTATCTGTCAATCTGATCCGCTGCATGAATATACCCAATTTCATACTTATCAAGCAATGCCTGTGCTGCCCGAATCATTTTTTTTATTCGAACAATACCATGTGATGTAAACTCTTTTTCACGTCCAGCAAAAATATTTTGAGCTACGGTAATACCTGGAATCGTATTTGCTTCCTGCAAGATCATCGATATTCCCTGAAGATTAGCATCAATCATACTTGTTGGATTCCATGTTTTACCTTTATAGACCATTTCTCCGCTTGTTGCACTTTGCATTCCTGCTGCAATAGACATTATTGTAGATTTGCCAGATCCGTTTTCACCGATTAATCCTCTGATTTCACCACGTTTAAGGGTAATATCCGCTCCCTTCAGAGCAACAGTAACATCAAATTCCTTCTTTATGTTGATAGCCTGAAAGATAATTTCATTTTCTTTCACGTTTTACATCCTTTCCTAAATATTGGAAGGATTTCCTAATCCTTCCAATATTTTTCTAATATTTAAAATCTGTCCACAGTCATACTGTCAGAGTTCATTAAATCCATTAAATCGTTATAAGTTGCATTTTCATTAAATCGAAGTAAAACATTCTTCATCTGATCTACTGTCACACCACAATTTGCAAAATCCGCAACACCAAGCAAACTTTTTGTGGATACATTCTCAATATCTTCAACGCTGTCTATGATATACAGCGGACTATCCACTTCTTCGTATTTATCCTGATCTGTATATTTTAAACCATTCAATGCGTTGTCAATCATAGCCAGACAATATGTAATGCTTTCCGGAGAAGCTGTATAAATCATCTGTACTGTGCCTTCTCCGCCAATATCAGCCTGAAAATTTTCATCGTCCAGATACCCTACAGCAAATAGTTTCGTTGAATCACTGATCAATCCCATATCACGCGCATTTATCATAGCACTGTACACAAATCCAGGATCACAGAATGCTGCTATACAATCCAAATCAGAATGATCCTCTTCCATAAAGTAAGATTCATCCAATGGTGAAAATTCTAATACATGAGCATCCCCAACTACTTCGATTTTCTCATCTTCCCCTACAGTCTCATTATAAGAATCGATCGTACTACGGAATGCAGCATCCTTTTCAGCCATTTCCGGATATGCATACACAGGGAATATCATGGTACCGACTTTATGATATCCATTTTCAATCACCTTCTCAGCAAACATTTCTCCAATTTTTCCTGCATCAACATAATCCCCTGCAACTGTACCAAGAAAATGATCATTATCTCTGACTGCTACAGACGCTCCATCATTTGTATATACAGAATCCATTGCTGTAGTATATCCAGCTACATATAAATCAGGATACTCGTCCATAATATTCTGAACTCCACCATCCTGCATCATGATTACTGCTTTAACATCATCTGTCATGGCATTCTTTACTGCTGACAGATTACCAGCAGGATCATTAAATGAATCTCCATATGCAACCTTGATATCATATCCTAATTCACTTCCCATTCCATTTAAAATGGTCGTTAATGCATCATAGGTTGGACCTGAAGACACATTTGACAAAAGCATAATGGATCCGTTTTCAGATGCTGCCATACAGGTAGTCGTTGGACAAAGCATCAGCATTGCTGATGTAGCAGCAATCATTCTTTTTTTTAAATTTCTCATATAAAGCTCCTTCTTTCTTTATTTATTTGTTAATATAACTATAGCAGTTTCAAGGCAATCTTTTTTGTTATAATCCCCTATAAAGCACGATTTATTTTGTTGTTTTTTCGTCAAATAGCCATATTTTTTTATTCTATTTTTTTATCGTTCAATTTGTCCAATACATATTTGAATTATCTTTTTATATAGATTATAATTAAATCATCATTTACTATGTGAGGAGACATAAGAGCAATGATCGAATATGTAACAATGGGACAGGTTGAATCCATTATCGAAAATTATTACAAAGAGCACCATAGTGTACTAAGTTTTTATGCAACACTGGTTTATCTTAAGCAGCATGGAGAAACATCTCTTCAAGTTTCTTCTATTCCAGATTTTTCAAAATGGAATCTAAATGATCTGCCCGGACTTCTGGATTTGTTTGCAAGGATACCTATTCCAGTAATGGTTAACGAGGACAATGACGTAGTTGAAAATATACAGCGGAATTATTATGGAAAGACCACAAATATTTTCAAACAGCCACACTATATGCAAACATTAGACCATCCGGAGCATGAACGGCAACCCAGCAATAGTGTACGGATAATATATGTATTGAAGGGCTCCTGCCATACAACTATAGGAAAATGGTCAGATACTCTTGAAGCAGAAAGTGTTATTTTACTTTCTTCTGATATGAATATTTATCTGGAAACAGAACGTGATGACATCGTTCTCAACGTCTTTCTGGATAAATCAAATTTTACCAAGTCATTCTTTTCTACAATGCGGACAGATGATATAATGATAGAGTTTTTTGAACACGCAATTTATGAAGCAAAAGATGGTATTATGCAATTTAAAATACTGCATCCAGAGCATGTTCACAGTATTTTTCAGCATTTAATGATAGAAATGTGCAACAGAGACAATCATTCCGAATCAATTATACGCAACTATGTTCAGATTCTTTGTACAGAACTCAATCGAGCTTCTATGATTTATTCTGCCAGTATTGCAGAAAAAAAATCAGATGCCAGCAATCGTTTGGTTCAGGTGTTTCCTGCAATTTTACAGTATCTTCGTATCCACTATAATACTATTTCTCTGGATTCTTTAGCTGAACATTTTCATTACGACTCTGCATACTTAAGCAAAATGATTAAAAAAATGACAGGAAGTAATTTCACTTCTATCCTGACACAAATCAGACTGGATACGGCAGAAAATCTGCTCCTGACTACAAACAAAAAGCCAAGTGCTATTGCTTTTGAAATTGGATACGACAGTTATGATCATTTTGTTCGTTTATTTAAAAAAAGAACTGGATTTACACCAAATGAATTTAGAAAAAACAAAATAATTTAATAAAAACCGAGTACCGTATTCACAAAAAAGCACTCATATTGATATGATACCTCTAAAGTAGATAAGGTAAATAACCAAAATCTGCTTTGGAGGTATTTTTATGGGAAGAAAACCCAAGTGTAGGGTTGAAGAAAAAATTTCTGCTGTTGAGGATTATCTGAATGGAATACGTTCTGTCTCTGAAATTATGATAGATTTATCTATAAAAAGTACACGAACTATAAGAAACTGGATACTGGCATATCAAAATGGGGGCATAGAAGCCCTCTGCTCTGTTACAGCTAACCATTCCTATTCCAGTGAATTTAAAATTGAAATGGTTCGAAAGTATATCAACGGGGAAGGATCGGTTACCGATTTATGCGCCAGATATGGAATTCCTGCACATGCAACACTACAAAACTGGATTTCGTTGTATAATGCCAATAGAGAACTTAGGGACTATGATCCCAAGAGGGAGGTCTATATGGCAGAAGCACGAAGAAAGACAACTTTAGCTGAACGTAAGGAAATCGTTGAATACTGTATTACCCATAACCGGGATTATAAAGGAACAGCGTATCTATATGATGTTTCTTATAGCCAGGTGTATTCATGGGTCAGAAAATATGATATTACGGGAGAAGATGGTCTATCCGATAAACGTGGACGCCACAAAACGGATGATGAAGTTGATGAACTGGAGCGGCTGCGCCGGGAGAACATGCGACTAAAACGCCAGCTTGAAGAAAAAGATATGATGGTGGAACTGTTAAAAAAAGTGAAGGAATTCGAAGGGATGTGAGGCTTGGAAAACTACGGTTTGAATCAAAATATCAGGCAATAAAATATTTTTACGAAAAAAAGCAATGGAGTATCAACTGGATGTGCAAACAATTGGGCATATCACACGCTGCTTACTATAAATGGCTGCACCGGACAATTCCAGAGCAGGAATCCGAAAACACAAAACTGGCAGAACTGATGAAGGAGTATGACGAGCGATTCGGACATATCTTGGGATACAAGCGGATGACAAGCTGGATCAACCATTTCAATCACACCAGCTACAGCAAAAACAGAGTTCACAGAATCATGAAGAAGATGGGAATTCATTCTATTATCCGTAAAAAGAAGAAATACCAGTCGTCCAGACCGGAGACAACAGCGGAAAATAAGCTGAAGAGGGAATTCAATGCAACGAAACCTAATGAGAAATGGGCTACGGATGTTACGGAATTCAAGGTTCCTGAGACTGGCAGGAAACTATATCTCAGTGTCATCATTGATCTATATGATCGATTTCCAGTTGCGTATGTCATAAGCGGAAGAAATGACAATAAGCTCGTGTTTGACACATACGATAAGGCTCTCAAAGATAATCCGGATGCCAGGCCGATTTTTCATTCTGACAGAGGTTTTCAGTACACGAGTAAAATATTTCAGAAAAGGCTTCGTGAACAAGGCATGGAACAGTCTATGTCCCGTGTTGGACACTGCATTGATAATGGTCCTACTGAAGGATTGTGGGGGATTATCAAATCAGAGATGTATTATGTATAAGATAACCGACGAGGTATCTTTACGTTCGGCAATCGACAAATATATAAAGTTTTATGCCGAAGAAAGACTGCAGGAAAGATTCCATTGCAAAACGCCACTGGAAGTACGAAGCGAAGCATTATCGGCGGAAGCCCCGACACAATATCCTAACACACAGGGGGGCTCTTGCTTACAGCATAAATCAGGAAGAGTATCTTCGTGTGTTTTTATCCGATGGACATATCCCAATGGATAATAACTATGCAGAACAGGCAATCCGGCCCTTCACAATTGGTAGAAAAAACTTCGTAATGATTGAATCTTCCAACGGTGCAAAGGCTAGTGCAATCCTCTACAGTCTGGTTGAAACGGCAAAAGCGAACATGATAAATACTTTTGAATATTTCAATCTGCTGCTCCCTGAGATTCCTGAGCATATGGATGACAAAGATCTCAGTTTTATTGATGATCTTCTTCCATGGTCACCCAGAGTACAAAAGGAATGTCCCAGCCGATACAAAAAGTCTTAATTTTTCAATGTTCATATCTATTCTGTAAAGATCTGTTCAATCCCCGCTAAAATGCGGGGATTTTTGATACCTAGTACTCATGTTTGAGGATTTACTTCAAAGGCATCTGTTGCATCATCATTGCATATAGCGAATTGCGCCCATGTTAAATTAGGATAATTTTCTTCAATATTATTTACCATGTACAAATTGTTCCCTTTCTTATAATCAAAAAACATAAAATAATTTGTATTCTACAAAAGGACAGGTCAAAAACAGACCTGCCCATCTATAATAATATTTCATTATTTTACTACACAAAAATCATAATAATGATATTATTTTTCTCCGTAAAATCCAGTGTCAGATAATTCCATCTATTTTAGGTACATTTCTTTATAATGTTCTTTTATAAAGGCTCTTATTTTGCGTACTTCACGCTCTGTAAGAGTTCCCTGCTTTTCCACCGTGGTATCACCGTTACTTTTTACAAAAAATTTAGCTGAATCGGCTTCGGTCAATTTTCTATCACTTGCATGTACATGCATTGCTTCGATCACACAGCTTGCGGTATAATACAGGTAATAACCGCACACTTTAAATTCATAATATTTGGGCACGGCTATTCCTCCATAAATTGTTTGTTATTTAAATAATAATCTAATACAATTTGATTTTCGATATCGTCCATGTTCGTTTCAACAATTTTATCATTATAAATTACGGCTGCATGATTTAACTGATTCAGATTAAGAACACGAATATATTTGTTTTCCTGCGTAAAAGCATAACCATTAATAATCATGTCTGCTTTATCGGCTACATTTTTTATATCAAGCTGCATAGTCAATGCGAACCTCCTTGATCGGATTTAAAAATTCATCTACATCATAATATAAATTTTGCAAGATTGGTATCAGATCGATATACTCTTCCATTTCATTAAGGTTTTTATATTTTGCAGTTACGACCAGGTATCCATGATCCCATTCTTTAATACTTGTATATTTTTCTAATTTCGAAGAAGTTACAAAGCGAATCACTTGATTTCTAAAGATGAAAATCGTATACTGATGATCGCTTTTTAAAACGGCACAATCTTCTTTTTTTTGTACATTCATCCGTCAGACACCTCCGATTTTTTATGAACATATTATAGCATTGTTCATTACTGTTGTCATTCAGTTTCTTAGTAGTAGGCGGAAAATCTGTACTGAAGGAAAGTAATTTTTTTATAGTTTGAGATAATATGAACAATTTCTAGGAAAGCAAAATGCACTTCTGTTCTGCTTTGAAATCTCTATCTGAGAGTGTAGACTGCCCTTTGAGATTTTGGACAGATTCGACATGACCTGAGTGCAGACTGTTATTTTGACATTAAAATTGGAATTTCCCAGATTTTATGCGGATTGCGGAGACATGAAGCGGCTATTTTTTCATTCAGAAAAGCCGCTGTTTTAGTGTACGATAATGCTACAATGAAGGGGGTATTGAAATAAAAAGTTTAGTCAAAAGTTGTTTTAAAATATGGTCAAAAATGGTCTTTGATCAGCGTATCATTTCGTAACGTTTGGTACCAAATAACACGAAAAGGCACTAAAATTTCGTACCAGACAACACGAAATATTGTTATATACTAACAGAAAGTAAAAAGTGGAAATAGTATGCCACAGACATCCGGGAAGCAAAATGCGACCCGGGTGGTCACCTCTTTTTTATCCTTCATTATGGAGTTGACTTCACCGCCAATGTATCTTGCAGCCTTATCAACTTTAAGTAAAATTTCATCACTTAGTGCTAATTTTCTCATAGTTTTCCTTTCGTATTTTGTATATATCTTACAATAAAGGCGGCAGGGTTTGCAAAACATAGATTGCTGCCATAGAATATCTGCCTGATTTAGAGCTTATTGATAATCTGTAAAAACAAGCCCTATTTTTTAGCTCATTATGGGGCTAAAAAGTGGGTTTGGTCACTTTTTTAGTGAAAAACAGCTTCACTATTTAGAAAATGCAAAGCTATTTTCCATATAATGCCCGTTAACAGTATTTTTTATTATATAACAGGAGGTAAGGGAAGCGCAAGCTTTGTTTGCAAAATCGGCTTGAATATAGAATCATGTTGGAAATATTTTAGAAAAAGAGGCTTTTTTAGCTTGCGATAGGATCAGAAGCCAGCCGTGGTCACTCAATATGGAAGAAATTCAAGTGTTTTTAGCTTGGGCATACAATTATAAACCAGTTTGGTCACAAAAATAGAGAAAGCCCTATTGAAAAACAGATATTTTTTTGCCTGACATGGAAAGAAAAACAGTTTTGGTCACTCAATTTGTGCGTTGTATCTGCCTGCATCGGAGATGGATGATCTTCATTGGTAATAAAATACGGCATAGCCGGGTAAGCTGACTATGCCGTATTTTCAAAAGTATGTTGTTCCTGTAAGATCCATAAGATCGTGCTTATCAATGGGAATCTCGCAGGCACCAGAGTTCATGGGAGTCTCATACCCTAAAGAATCTTCTAATTCGTCTATCTCTTTGTCTGTTAAACGTATCTTTAGAAAGCTCCTCCATGGAAATGCAGGAAAGGAGCATTTGGACAGGATACGTTCATAAGGTTTCTTGATAAAATTCTCCTGCTGTTGTCTCCCATTCTGGCTCCAGATCAGATACCGGAATGGATTAAATTCCGGATCCTGCTCCTGTAGTGCTTTTAGACGATTTTCCTGATTTTTGATTTCGTTCATTATAATATCTGGTAGGTATACTGTTTTGGTATTTTCCCTGGACAATACGATATTGGAACGGGGACCGTTGTAGTCTTTGTGAGTCCTCGGCAGATCAAGGCAATGATTATCAAGGTCGATATCATCAAAATGAATCCGAACAATCTCTGCAATCTGCAGGCCGGCAGTGGCGGACAGGAGCATGGGAAGATAAAGCGTTGGGGCATTCCATTTGGAAATCTTCAGTAGCTGCAAAAGCTGCTGGAAAGAATAAGCTTCGGAAGTATCGTAAGAAACACTATCGTCCCAAATTCTCAGCCCACTGGATCTTATGGCATTGGCAGCAGCCGTACCATTGTCCTGTCCTGCACAGTATAATTCCATGGCATTCCGAAAGAAACTGGATACTGCATCATACAACATAGAATATTTTTCCATCGGAAAGTTTTGGGTATCAGGGATCTCGGTCTCTTTCAGGATCTTTATCAGTTCGTCTGTGGTTACATCATTTATGCGTTTATCGCCCAGAACGGGAATAATGTATTTTTTGATAAGGCTATGATAACTTTTGTTATAATCAAGGGCATGACGCCAGAAGGACTGGAATTCTTTTACGGTACATTTGAAGACGGAAATCCGCTTCTCTTCCGCCTGCTGTTTATAAAACGGGTACATAGCCAGTGCTTCTTCTTTTGTTTGGTGATATTTTGTCTGCACGGTCAGAACCTTTCCAGATTCAAAAGTACATTTTATGCGGTAACAATACCGTCCACGGCTTTTGATGTAAGTTGGATTTGACGGGAGGTTTGCAGACTGCATTTCGCCGTAGAAAAAAGCATTCTTGTATTTCACATTTGTTTTTGTAGCCTGAGCCATTTGCTAATTCTCCTTTCCGTGAGTTCCATCGACTAAAAAAGGACCGATCTGGACACCGCCGGTTAAATAACGTATTTTTTCGAGGGAACAGTTTTTTTGAATCAGGAACCATACGAACATATTACTAAGGTCACTCATTGTGATGGACGGGAGCCCATTCTCTCTGGTAATGGATTTTAGCTTTTTTTCCTGCTGGCGGCGGACGAGTTCTTCACCAATAAAATCAGGGACTTGAAAATCCCGGATCCTTTCCATATCCAACTGCTTATAAATGTAGCTGGAAGCATCTGGGGATGGCTGCTTGTTTTTGATATACTGGTGATGGATTTCCAGCACACGGGTACAGGGAGTGAAGTCTTTATAGGTAAGGCCAAGGATCTCTCCTGTATGCAGGCCGCAGAACAAGGCAAGAAGGAATTCCAGACGGTGAGGGCAGGAACTGCTGTATACCGCATTCAGAAAAATTTTAAGCTGTTCGCTGGTATAGAGTAATACGGTTGTTTGGGGCTTTTTATAAGCGGCAGGTGAAGGTGCGGGATTGCAGCTGACTTCTCCGTGTTTCCATATATCATCTGAAAAAAGCTGCAGCAGTTTGGCTACGGCATATTCGGTACCTTCACAATAGGCTTTGCAGGCATTGATCAGATCTTTGAGATATTTTGCATCGACGTTGTGAAGAAGCGGATCTGTTGTAATGTTGGGATCGATTATGTTGCGGATGATCCAGCGGTTCTTTATAATTGCATTTTCGCTGCAATTATATGCAAGGTATATTTTATAAAAATAATAGCTCAGGTATTCGTTGAAAGTAAAAGGGCAATGGTTGGCATTTTTCAATTCCACAAGTTCCTTTGTAGAAATACGTGCTGCTTCTTCGCAAAGTGTTTCAGCCGTACTGTGCTGCAAAATGCCGTTATGGGTAACGGAACGGATTGTTAGCGAATTAGGGTCTACTGTTCTGGTGCGATAGCTCCATAAATGTTCATGTGATAAAAATACGTCTTCTGTTCGGTTCATAAAATCCTCCTGAAAAATTATATAAGACAAAATGTTTAAGGGTGATCTGCGGCAGGCTGCCCAGGCAGGAAAATGTGTTGCCTTCATCATAAATATGTCTGAAAATGGTCGTTTTGTTCTGCAAGAAATATATGTTCCTAATTATAATATGTATGATTTTGGTAAATATGGTCTGTTTTTGTAAGAAAACATTTAAAACTTGATAAAAGGACAATCTGACTGGAATTAACTGTTCATGGGATAAAAGAAAAGGCGCACAATGCAATAGCTACATTATGCGTCTCATGAGAATAGTTTGTTTCAAAGGAAGTACCTATTTAATAAAGAACCATTTTTTATAGATAGAGTCATCCGGAAGAAAAAGTATTTTGGGGTCGTAATCATCCGGAAGAAGGTAATTGGCAGAAACATACTCTTCTATTGCTTCGGAGATATCGTATGCGCTCAGATTTTTTGTTGCTACATAGACTTTGCTGGTAAAATCCGGGCTATAATGTCCAAGACATTCAGAAATTGTTTTCATATTGATCTTATATCCTGCCAGGATGGTTGCATAACTGTTACGGAACTTTCTCCAGGGAAGCCTTGGAAAATCACACTGTTCGGTCAGCCGGTTATAGGCTTTCGCATAAAAGCTCCGGTGGTAACACTGTCCATTTTCACGGCAGCAGAGATATCCAAGATCCAGAAAAGATGGATTTTCGGTCCTGTGCTTCTCATAGCGTTGCCGCTCAAACAGGATCTCTTCCAGGACAAAATCAGCAAGTTCTACAGTCCGTCTGCTTCTTTTTGTTTTTAGTTTAAGTTCCTGCGAAAGGACAGGTCTATTCGAAGACTGTTCGTTGGGATATATGCTTCTTCCTAGCTGCCGTTCCACGGAAATTTTTTTATTAAGGAAATCAATGTTCTCATACCGCAGGGCGATAATTTCTGATATCCGTAATCCGGCGGTGGCAGCCAGGAGCATGGGAAGATACAGCTGAGGCTCCTTTTCCCGGCAGAGGCACAAAAGATGGGAAATCTGTTCAATCGAGTAAACTGGTGAGCTGCGCTTCCTGGTCATGGTAGAGATATTTTTTCGCCTTAATTCAGCAGAAAGTCCATCGTATATATTGTACGGAAGGTAATTGTGGCTTTGGGCATAACGTAATGAACCGGTGATCATACCGATGGCAGTCCGCTGCAGATCTTTAGAGGAAATTTTATGCAAGACTTTTACCAGATCTTCCCTTTTTAGTTTATTTAGCCATTTAGCACCAATAACAGGATTGATATAGTTCATTATGAGATTGCGGTACATGATAAAAGTATTGTAAGTAATATGTTTATCATGGATCATATGGTAATACAGCCAGTAATCATAAAATTCTCTGACGGAATAAGAAAATGAAACAAAGGTTCCTTTGGAAATCTGCATAAGTGTCTCATCCCTTTTCTGCCGGGTAAGTATCTTGTCGGGATAGCCGCTGCGTTGTACTATTTTTGTATTACCTGACTCAAAAATAAGGAAAAGACGGAAACTATAGTTTTTTCTGGATTTCAAATATACCACATCCCCCATAGATCTTCCAGAAACAACATTGCCATAAAAAAATGTCTTGTTTACATCAGGTATTGGATAGGTCTTTTTTCTGCTCATCAGTATGCTCCTTTGTATCCTGGTATTCTGGTTCTTAAAAACGGATCTAAGGAATCACCAATAACTGTGCCAATCTTTGGCTCTTCATTGGGGAACATACTGCAGAAGTCTAGTGTGGTACTCAGTTTCGTATGGCCGAGAATAGCGGATATCGCTTCCATGGAAAAATCCTGATTTACAAGGAACTGTGCAAACATATAACGGAGATCACCCATTCGGACGACTGGAAGGCTGGGCGCGATGGATACACGTTTTAAAGCAGAATTAAAGGTTTCAATGGATTTGATTCTTGCGGTTGACCCAAGACAGATAAATTGTTTAAAATCAGATGGTTGATTTGCGAGAATCAGTTTATTTTCTTTCTTACGCTTGGAAAGTTCATGGAAAATAAAAGAAGGGATCTTTAAGATACGGTTCTGCCTGGTACCAGATAATTTCCTGATACCGCTCAATGTGGAAGATAGAAGACTTATAGGACGCATCTGCCATTGCTGCCACCATGCGGTTTGCCCAGTAGAAGTTATCTGTGGAAACCTCTCCCGTTGTGTTGGAAAGATACTCCGGTGTTGTCGTCACATCGGTGTAGAACGGAACCAGCACATTGAACGCATTTGACGCAAACGCAATCCACTGCAGAATGCCGTTGTCTCCTTTGTGATCCGGGCGCATCTGGATGACAGAAAGGAAATCGGTCCGGTTGACACCGATGGAGCGGTATGCTCCCTTCCATGATTTATCGCCGTATGCGGCATACGGGTCGTACGGTGTTCCCTGATAGTGGGAGGACAGTACATATTTCACATCCTCTACGGTGATTTTCTTCTCCGGAACCATCATCCACGGAATATCATCGGATACCGGTGTGTAATCGGCATCCGGTCCGTCCCATTTTTTCGTGTGCGGGTTCAGATAGCGCTCCATGAACCAGGCACGCGGTGTATTGTAAACGTGATCGGAATCGTCGTGGCTTCCGAAGGCATCGCGCGGATTAAAATTTCCGTCCATAGAAAGATCCAGATGATATGTTTCAATAAATTCTTTCAAATCCGCTGAGCACATATATTCCTTCTGCTCGCCGAGTGCATCCTCCAGATCAAAATGGTCGATGCCAAGCTGGTTCGGCATGGCTACATAATGGTCATCCGGCACTTTCACTGCCATCCAGTGATGGCCGCCGATCGTCTCCAGCCACCAGATCTCATCGTGGTCCTGAAATGCAATGCCGTTCATCTCGTATGTACCATACTGCTCCAGCAGACTGCCCAGTCTTTTGACACCTTCCCTGGCACTTTTAATATAAGGAAGAACAATATAAACAAGGTCCTCCTCGCCGATTCCGCCCGGAACCTCTTCTTTTCCGTCTTCCGCCGGCTGATAAACAACAAGCGGATCAGCCCCCAGCACACGCGGATTCGATGTGATTGTCTCGGTCGCAGTCATACCGACCTGCGCTGCATTTACGCCGCTTGCTGCCCAGACACCCTCGCCTTTTTCTGCATTTGGCACTGCAGTGTACCGCATCGGATTGTCCGGAAGCTCGATGGTCAGATGAGAAATCTCGGTTTTATATGTTCTCGCCTGCTCCTCCGGGTGAATCACCACAAATTTTTTCGATGTATAATGACCCGCACCGGAATCGTCATTTCGCGCGATCATGGTGGAACCGTCATACGATGCTTTCTTTCCAACTAAAATGGTTGTACAAGGTATAGCTATAGCCCTCCTTTTGCTGTCTTATGCTTCCGATTATGACACTATAAGCTGCGATTTGCAAGCACCATGTTATCTGTCGTTTTCTTCCTTTTTTACAAAATAAACCGTATCAATTCCTTCTCCCCGGTCATCCTTCAGCCGCCTGACAAGACCATATCCCAGTTTGTCCAAAATATGCTCCTGTGCCCCGTTTGTAGACCAGGTACGGAGAGTAATCCGGCTTCCCGGAAATTTTGCCGCGATGTCCTTTTCTGCTTCTGCATACATTACCTCCGAAATTCCCTGTCCCCGGTAATCCGGCCAGACGCAGAGGGTGGTCAGATAGCAGGAATCCGGATATGCTTCCAGATTCTCACAGTTAAAATGATCCTTCCAGGTCATAAAGGCCCGCACAACTCCCTCTTCCTTCCACAGCACCACATGCTGACTGCAGATATTCTCCAGATATTCTGCAATTCCATCCGTCTTTTCTTCTGTCTCGGCCCAGTTCGTCTGGGATGTACTGTTGCGGTGGGAAAGCGGCGGAACAAAATCCTGATCGCACAGCTCCAGCAGCTGCCGGATTTCTTCTCTCTCTTTTTGATCCTCTATCCCGTCCCTTACAACGATTCTGCTCTCACAGCACATCCAGGGAAGCCGGCATACGAGTGCTGCTGCTGCACACATGCCATCTTCTACGCTGGCGGCATCGAGCCATTCTTCTCTGGTATGTGCTCCCCCGCCCCGGCAGAAACCAACGCAGATGGCAGGAATATGCCGCGACAATGGGATATTACAGTCTGTGGATGCTTCGGAGCATACCGGCTCTTCCCCATCGGCTGCCTTCAGCGTTTTCTGTGCACACCGCGTCATACGCGCCATCTGGACAGGATCGGTTTCTCTTGCGCACGGCCGCTTTCCGACGAGCTCACAGGAATACTGTACCTCCTCACTCTGGCGTGCTGCTATGGTCTCCTCCAGATATGTTTCGCAGGCTTCCAGACTCCGGTAATCTTCCGAACGGAATTCAAACAGCATGGAGGCATCCTGCGCAATCGTATTGACGGAGGTTCCTCCCTCTATTTTTCCCACATTGTATGTCGTATGAGATGCTGCATCCGTCTGAAAACGGTAAAGCTCTCCGATCAGGCCCGCAAGCTCTGCAATGGCATTTTTTCTTCCGAAATTCAGAAAGGAATGACCGCCCTTTGTTTTTGCCGAAATCCGATATCGGACAGATCCGATGCAGATGGGATACATTTTATCCCGATACAGATCAAAGGCTGCCATTCCGCACAGATTTTCTTCATAATGGTCGACAAGTGCGCGGACGCCGCAGAGATTGCCAAGCCCTTCTTCTCCCAGATCCGCTGCAAAAATCAGACCACAGGGAAGTTCCGGCTCTGTCTCATGAACGTATTTTGCCGCCATCAGAAGCATCACGACATTCACGGTATCGTCTGTGATACCGGGACAACGCCAGATCATTCCGTCTTCTTTGATTTCCAGCGGTTCCTCCAGCGAAAACACGGTGTCCAGATGCGCCGTATACAGAACCTTCTTTTCCTGTTCCGGCCGATACTCCCAGATTACATTTCCAAGCTCATCCGTATGAACCGATTCCATGCCCTGCCGTTTCATCCACTCCACACAGTATGCGATTCTCTGCTCCTCTTTTCCCGTTTCCGTCGGGGTCAGTGTCAGCTCCCGCAGCGTCTGCAGCGCAAGTTCTTTGTTGTTCCGGCAAAACTTTCGGTATTCGTCTTCTATTTCCCATTTTTTACGCATGAAGTACAATCCTTCCTTCTTTGTATTCCCATTCTGTTCCATATCTCCTGCTCACGCGGGTGAGATATTCTGCAATTTTTTCTGCTGTTTTTTCGTCTGCCACATACGGAATATTTTTTTCTGCATTTTCCCTGTCCATACCAAGCTCGACCGGCAGCAGCTCCAGATGTGTGCATTTTCCCTGACAGATTTCGAAATACGGCAGCACGCTCCGATAGACCTCAGGAATTTCATAGAGAGAATGCGAGGACTGCTCCTGCCGCCTGGCAATTCCGATGGATGCTGCTGTATGAATATTCAGACCATATTTTTCCATGTAGTCTGCAGGCAGAAGGCGTACATACTGATTTTCAAAGATAAAATTTCCGAGACAGTAGAAAATCGGACAGTCATGATACAGTTCGATTCCCTTCAGCTGATGCGTTCCGCCCCCGATCACCGCGCTGGCGCCCGCATCGATGCAGGCGTGCGCAAATTCTTCCAGAAAATAATCCGCTTCCTCGTCGTTGTCCTTGCGGATTTCATGGGAATGTACCATGACCAGGACTGCCTCACATGTCATCTTTGCTTCCCGGATTGCATCGACGGTGCGTTTCACATCGATCGGATTCGGGCTGGAGATTCTTCCCTCTGTTCCATCCTTGCTGATTTCAAACATTTTCCCGCCAAATTCCATGACACCCTCGGGAAGCGGAGCGATAAATCCCTCCTGCCGGTGCAGATCCCGCAGTCCGTTGATTCCGGTCACCTCTGCAATCTCCGCGAGATCCTGCGCATGTTTTTCCGTAATGGTATATTTTTCCGAAAAGCGCAGCGGATTTAAGCCCGGCCGGCCCGGCTGCCGTTCCGTCTGGCTTCCCGCCCTGGCTGCATTCTCAAAGGTAGAACAGATATCAATCACCGCAATCTGTCCCGCCGTTGTGTCCAGAATGGCAGGACGCGATGCTTCATAAAGATTTTTTCCTGCTCCGGCATACGCCACGTCCTTTTTTTTCAGTTCACAGATCGTAGACGCCAGTCCTTCATAGGAATAATCCATTGTATGATTATTCGAAATCCCAAGAAAATTAAAACCGTAACGCAGGGTATCTTCCAGACACTTCGCATCTGCCGTCAGCCATGTTCCGCCGGAGTACGCCGATGCGTAACAGCTGCCGTCCGATATCGTTGTTTCCAGATTTGCCATCCGAACCTCTCCCTGCATCAGAAATTCGCGAATCGGCAAAACATCCTGATATCCCGGCAGAAGTCGTTTCATAATCAGAATATCACCTGCCGCCGATACTCTTATTGTTCTGTTCATTCTTTTTTGCCTCCCGAACGATTCCTGCTCTCTGCTTTTGGAATCGCATCTTTATCCATTCTCATTTTTTCGTAACGGTTCAAAAGTCCCATCCCGGTTTTTCTTTTCTCTTACATGGTTCCAAATCGTTACCTTTTTTCTCTGTATCTGCAGCTTCTTTCTACCAGATCCGCAAAAAGACGGTTCATCTCCGGCGCTGTGTGAATCAGCCCTTCCGGATGCCACTGTACGCCCACAATCTGTCCGTTGCTGCTTTCAATCGCCTCGATCGTACCATCCGGCGCCGTTGCTGAAACCAGTATGTCCTCTCCCGGCGTGCGGACTGCCTGATGATGCATGGAGTTTACCGCATGGGTTCCTGCCCCGAGAATTTCTGCCAGATGGGTTCCCTCTTTAATTTCCACATGGTGATGCAGATACGACCGCTCCAGGGACTGCAGATGCAAAATTGTGGTTTCCTTCTGTGTATAAATATCCTGGTACAGATCACCGCCGCACAGGACATTTAAAAACTGAATTCCCTTGCAGATGCCAAGCATAGGCATTCCCATCTCTTTTGCTGCCCGTCCAAGTGCAAACCAGGCCTCGTCGATCTCCGGACGGATCGTCTGGATCTGCGGTTTTGGCTCTTCCCCATAATACCACGGATTTAAGTCCTCTCCGCCGGGAACCAGAATGCCGTCGCAGACGGCAAGTACGCCTTCCGGATCCGCTTTCATGGCAACTGCCGGAATTGCCATCGGAATTCCGCCGTTGTTCAGAACACCTTCGATGTAATCACTGTTGACATACATTCTCTCCGCACTCGAAAAAAGTCCCGGCTGTGTTTTATACGTATTTCCCAAGATTCCAATGATCGGTTTTTCCACTTGTAAACTCTCCTTTTTTACCAGATATGCCGAAAACGGCTTCACCTTTCCTGTGAACCCGCTTCCGGCATTCTTTTTCTTTCGTTATCCGATTTTTTTACAGTACATCCTGATGGCAGATATGACGAATCTTTTCTTCATCCAATGCCCGGATCACATTTGCTGCCATCGCACTTGCCGCTTCAAGATCTTCTCTTGCACAGAAATTATAATGGCTGTGCGCATAGCGGGATGGAACACCAAGCACCAGACACGGAACTGCTTTTCCTGTCACGCTGATTTTTGCTGCGTTTGTACTTCCGCCTCTTCTTACACTCTCCTGGTATTTGATGCCGCATTTTGCTGCCACTTCCTCAGCCAGTGCAATAAACTGCGTATTGGAAATATAGCTGTTGTCCAGAATACGGATCTGAACACCCTTTTTCATGCATCCCTGTGCCTGTCCTGCGCTGATGAAAAAGTCATCGGAAGGAGATCCCTCAAATACAATGGCAAGGTCCGGTTTTACGATCTGACTCGTGACCACTGCACCGCGGGTTCCGACCTCCTCCTGCGCTGCAAAGGCGCCGACAACATTAACCGCAAGAGAAGCCTGCTCCTTTTCCAGCTGTTTCATCGTATCTACGATGCACGCGCAGCCGGCACGGTTGTCAAAGGCTTTTCCGAAGCAGATTTCATGCTCTGCATCGTATTCAAAGGTCACATCCGGCATCATCGGATCGCCGATATGGATTCCGAAAACATTTTCAACCTCCTCGCGGCTGGTTGCTCCGACATCCACATACATTTTTTCAATTTCCAGAGTCTGGCTGTTGCGTTCTGCTGTTGTCATGAAATGAACCGGTTTCGCGCAGATAATACCATGTACCATCTTTCCAGATCTGGTGCGGATCCATACCGCATGTGCCGGAAGGCTGGTCAGATGAAAGCCGCCAAGCATGATAATGCCAAGGCATCCGTTGTCCTGGATATTCTGTACCATGAAACCGCATGCGTCCAGATGGGCATCCAGCTGGATGACCGGACGGGAATCCTGCTTTGTTCCCGGCATCCGCACATACAGGTTATTCATTGCGTCATTTTTTACATCAAATTCTTTGCAGTAATCTGCTATGGTACGGATGACATCCTCCTCGAATCCACTTGGTCCAAATGCATCGGAAAGCTTACCAAACATTTCTATATCCATTGTTTTATCCTCTTTTCTTTGGGTTTCTGTCAGATTTATATTCTTAATATACAACAAAGCAATGTGCTGTGACAATATCCATCCAGCGGTCTGTCTCCAGCTTATTTGTGAAGGTATCTACCTTCTGCATTCCCGGATAAAACGACATCGTGTACGCTTTTTTCCAGTCTTTATAGGTTACCTCATACGTAAAGTGCTCAGGAAGGGCCACTTGGCACTCTTTTTTCTGTCCGGTAACTGCCTTTTTTACTCCTTCCCGGATTTCGGAGATCACTTTTTCTTTCGCTTTGCACCACGTTGCCGCACCGACACCATGCTTCGTTTCCACTGTCGTAATGCCCGGAATCAGTTCTTTGGCCTGACGGCAGATCTCTTCATCTCCGGAAAGGAACAGCACCGGTACGTGATGTGATGCTGCTGTATAGCTGTTCAGCATGCACTCACTCATCACTTTTCCATTCAGATGAATATACAGGCTGTTTCCTGTCGATGTGTGGCTGATCGAAAAATTGGGATCTCCTGCCGGTGCATGGTATCCAAGATACAGTACGCCGTCATAGCTGTCGTCGATACCATACATCATATTATACGGATGACCACTCTTTCCCCGGATCAGGGTGACATACTCCGGCATTTTCAGCGGGTCAATGTTGGATGCATCTCCGTGACCGTCCTTTACGACAATCTCATCCGCGCCCGCTTCATGTGCTGCTTCGCATGCCGCAACGACCTCTTCGGTCATCTCCTCTGCAAATCTCTGGTACACGCTTTCCTTCTTATGTGTTTCATCGGTCAGTGCCACTCCGGCACATCCCTCGATGTCTGCACTGATAAAAAGCTTCATTTCTGCTGTTCCCTTCTTTCTTTATCATAAAGATGACAATATACGTAATGTCCGTCATCCACTTCATACCGCTCCGGCACCTGTGTTTTGCAGCATTCCATGCATTTTGGACATCTGGTATGGAATTTGCAGCCTGTCGGCGGCTTGTGGGCGGACGGAATACTTCCCTCCAGCAGAATTCTTTCTCTTTTTGCCGTCGGATCTGGAACCGGAACTGCAGAAAGCAGTGCCTGCGTATACGGATGCATCGGATTGCTGTAAATTTTGTCTTTTTCTCCGACTTCCACGAAATTGCCGAGATACATAACGCCAACACGGTCACTGATGTATTCCACAACACTCAGGTCATGCGCAACAAAAATATAGGTCAGATCCAGATCATGCTTCAGTTCATTTAAAAGATTCAGAACCTGCGCCTGAATGGACACATCCAGTGCCGAAACCGGTTCGTCTGCAATGATCAGAGACGGTTCTACCGCAAGTGCGCGGGCAATTCCGATTCTCTGGCGCTGACCGCCGGAAAATTCATGAGGATAACGGTTTGCATGGTAATCATCCAGTCCTACCCTGTGCAAAAGATCCAGTACTTTCTTTTCCAGATCCGCTTTATCCTGATACAGATGATGCACCAGCAGCGGCTCTGCAATGATATCAAAAACGGACATTCGTGGATTCAGGGACGCATACGGATTCTGAAAAACCATCTGTACTTTTTTCCGGATGGAACGCATTCTCCGGTCATTGTACTCTGTAATATCTTCGCCATCCAGATACACATGGCCTGATGTCAGATTTTCCAGTTTGCAGACACCTCTTCCCAGTGTGGATTTTCCGCAGCCGGACTCGCCTACAATTCCGAATACCTCTCCTTTTTTCACCTCAAAGGTAACTCCGTCTACCGCTTTGACGAATTCCTTTTTCCCAAATCCGCTTCCGGCAACCGGATAATAAATTTTCAAATCCTCTACTCTAAGTAATGTATCCGACATCCTAGTCACCTGCCTTCTCTACGTGATCTGTTTTGAGCTGTCCGCTTTCGCAGAGCCAGCATCTGCTGATATGGCCTTCCTCGATCTGGAAAAATCCCGGTTCTTCCTCGCGGCACTTTTCCGAAGCGTATGGACATCGCGGCGCAAATTTGCAGCTTTTCGGCATATATTTCGGGTTTGGAACGTTACCCGGAATCGACTTCAGTTCTTTTCCGGCGTCTCCCAGTCTCGGAATCGATCCCAGCAGTCCCTTCGTATACGGGTGGGACGGATTGGCGAAAATTGTTTTTACATCTCCGCGCTCTACCACGCGGCCGCAGTACATAACGGCAACATCATCGCAGACCTCTGCAACGACGCCAAGATCATGTGTAATAAACAGGATGGATGTACCTGTCTCTTTTTTCAGCTGATTCATCAGATCCAGAATCTGTGCCTGAATCGTTACATCCAGTGCAGTCGTCGGCTCATCCGCAATCAGGATTTCCGGCTTGCATACAAGTGCCATGGCAATCATGACCCTCTGTCTCTGGCCGCCGGAAAGCTGGAACGGATACTCCTTCATCATATGCTCCACACGCGGAACACCCGTTTTCCGGAGCATGTCCTCTGCCTTTTTCAGTGCCTCTTTTTTTGATATTTTTTCGTGCTGCAGAACGCATTCTGCCACCTGGTCTCCAATCTTCATGACCGGATTCAGACTGGTCATCGGTTCCTGGAAAATCATGGAAATTTTGCTTCCGCGCAGCTTTCTCTGCTGTTCCTTCGTCAGCTTTACAATGTCATCGCCATCCAGCAGGATTTCGCCGTCAGCAATTTTTCCTTTCGTTCCGGCCAGTAATCCCATCACAGAGAGGGATGTCACGCTCTTTCCACTTCCCGACTCGCCTACGATGCCAAGCGTTGCGCCGCGTCGAAGCTCCACATCGACACCGTCTACTGCTTTGATCACACCGCCATCGGTATAGAAATACGTATGTAAATTTTTTATCTCAAGTACGTTATCAGTAGCCACTTCTGCTCCTCCTTATCAATCGGAAAGTTTCGGATCGAGTGCATCGCGAAGTCCGTCGCCTAACAGGTTAAAGCTCAGTACGGTAAGGAAAATCGCAAGACCCGGGAAAATCGTCACATACATTGCGCTCGTCATATAGTTTCTTCCGTTAGAAAGAAGCAGTCCCCATTCCGGTGTCGGCGGCTGTGCGCCCATTCCCAGGAAGGAAAGGCTCGATGCTGTCAGAATGGAAGATCCAAATGACATGGAATACTGTACAATGATGTCCGGAATGGCTCCTGGCAGAATATGGTGAAACAGAATTCTCGCATCGGAAACACCGATGTTCCGTGCCGCCAGGACAAAAACGGAATTTTTCAGGGTCAGCGTTTTGCTTCGGACAAGTCGTGCGAAGGTCGGTGTAGAAAAGACAGCGACCGCAATCACAACGTTTGTCATGCCGCTTCCGAGGATTGCCACGATGGCGATTGCAAGAATCAGTCCCGGAAAAGCGAACAGGACATCGCAGATTCTCATAATAATAGAATCAATCCATCCGCCGTAATATCCGGCCAGAAGTCCGAGAATGGTACCACAGACTGCACCGACCGTAACAGCGCCGAATCCGACTGCAAGTGAAATCCGGGTTCCACAGACGATACGGGAAAACAGATCCCGTCCAAACTCATCCGTTCCAAACAGGTGCTTCATACTTGGTCCCTGCAGAATCGCATTATAATCATACTCATTGATTCCGTACGGCACAATTTTGCTTCCGAAAAACGCAAGGAAAATGAGAAAAATGATAAAACAAAGCGCAACTACTGCATTTTTCTGTTTTTTAAATTTTCGAACCATCTCAGAAAACGGAGTTTTAATTCTCTCCTGGTTCTCGGTCTGTACTTTTTTCTTTTCTTTCATTCCACTCATCTCCTACTGAAGTTTAATTTCCGGATTCAGAACCGCATAGAGGATATCGACAATCAGGTTGATGACGATAAACTGCAGCGAAAAGATCAGAATCAGGGACTGGATTGCCGGATAATCTCTGTAATTGACCGATTCAATCAGAAGGGAGCCAAGGCCAGGATAGGCAAATACCGTTTCTGTGACAACAGAACCTCCCAGCAGAAAGCCGAACTGCAGACCCACAACCGTCACGACGGAGATCATGGAGTTGCGGAAAACATGCTTCCAGATCACAACCTTTTCTTTGATTCCTTTTGCTCTTGCTGTTCTGACGTAATCTTCTTTTAAAACCTCAATAATGGAGGATCTTGTAAATCGTGCGATCACGGCTGCAATTCCGACGCCGAGCGTGATCGACGGCATAATCAGACTTTTCAGGCTTGTTCCGCTTGTTGTCGGCAGAATTCGCAGTTTTACCGCAAACAGCATAATCAGCAGAAAGCCGATCCAGAACGAGGGGAGCGAAATACCTGAGACCGCAATCGTCATTCCGGTATAATCCTGCCATTTTCCCCGGTGTGTTCCGGACCACACACCAAAGAGCACACCAACAACCGAGCTCCACAGCAATGTGACAAATGCCAGACGGACGGTATTTCCGAATCTTCCCGCGACCTCCTTTGTAACTGGCTGCTTTGTGCGAAGGGAGGTTCCGAGATTTCCTTTTAAAAGTCCTGTCACATAGGTAACATACTGTGTCGGAATGGATTTATTGAGGCCAAGCTCTTCTCTTACTGCCTCTACGTCATCCTGTGTTGCCTGCTCTCCTGCAACGAGTCTCGCCGGATCTCCCGGAATCAGGCGGACAAAGAAAAATACAAATGTAACAACAATAATCAGTGTGGGGATCGTACCCACAATACGCTTCAGTATATATTTTGGCATATTGTATCTCCTACTTTCATGCTTATCCTACAGGTACAATCCCACGGATCACTGCCTGCTTTCCTGTTTGTAAGAAACCGGCGCCCTCTTTTGACGGAAGGACGCCGGGGTCTTTTTCATATCCTTGTTTCAGTCTGCCGTTATTCGGCTGCCATTCTGGCATTTCTCATGCCGATGCTTCCATCGCCTAACAGATATACTCCGGTAATGTTGTTGCTGGTTGCCCAGATGTTTTTATCGCTTGCGATGCAGAGCAGCGGGAGATCCTTCCATACGATATCCTGTACTTCTCCATAGATCTCACCACGTTTGTCTTCATCTGCAGTTGCAAGACCGTCTTTGAGAAGCTGATCTACTTTTTCATTCTCATAGTAGCTGATATTGAAGCTCATCGGCGGCTCAGACTCGGTTGCCAGCATCGGGCGAAGTCCCCAGTCAGCATCACCGGTGGAAGTAGACCATCCGCTTAAGTAGCAGTCAACCTCGGCATCTGCTCCTGCGCAGTCAGCTCCCTGAACCTTTTCATTCAGAACGGCATTTTCCATTCCGTTCAGTTCCAGATCAATGCCAACCTCAGAAAGCTGCTGTTTGTAGAACTCTGCTTTTTTCTGATTTGCTGTCGTGTTGCTGTACATCAGTGTTGTGGTAAATCCATCCGGATATCCTGCTTCCTTTAACAGCTCTTTTGCTTTTTCCGGATCGTAGGAATACGGATCATTTCCTTTGTAGTGCTGTACTTCTTCTCCTACCATAGAAGTTGCCACAGAACCGTAACCGTTCATAACGACCTGGATATATGCCTCTTTGTTGATTGCATAAGCCATTGCCTCACGAACCTTAACATCGTTGAACGGTGCTTTCTGTGTATTCATGAAGAAGTACCATACGGCGATGCTGTCGCCCATTCCAACGGATACGTTGCTGTCACCTTTTAAGGTGTCAACGCTTTCGGTCGGTACAGACCACATAATCTGTGCGTCACCTGCCTGAATTGCAGATACACGGGTAGCACTTTCTGCAACCGGTTTGAATGTAATACTCTTAAATCCTGCATCTGCATCTGCCAAAGCAGTTCCGCCGCAGACGTCTGCGTCATATCCCCACCAGTCTTTGTTCAGTTCTACTTTCATATGGTCACCGGCAACCCACTCAACAAATTTGTACTGGCCGGTTCCTACCGGTGCCTGTGCACAGGCATCTTCTCCTGCTTCAATCTGTTTCGGGCTCATGATCAGCGTAGCCGGATGTGCCAGGTTGCTGATGAAAGCACCGAATGACTGTGATAAATAAATTGTAACGGTATAGTCATCTACCTTCTCTGCATGATCCAGAACATTGCAGAGGAATGTAGTACGTTTCAGTCCAAGGCTCTTGTCTGCCCATTTGTTTACGTTTGCAATCAGGGCATCTGCATTCCACGGAGTTCCATCGGTAAAGCTTACGCCCTCACGAAGATGAATCGTATACTCGGTTGCTTCATCGTTTGCTTCGTAGCTGGTTGCCAGCATCGGAATGATCTGCATATTCTCATCAAATCCAAACAGGCCATCCATTATCATTCGCTGTACACCACCGGAAAGTGTATCGGAAGTATCCATCGGATCCATGGTGGTAAAATCCACAGCTACCATTGCCGTAACATCAGAATCCTGGGATACCGACTCGCCTGCCGGAATCGTGATGGTATTCTCCGTATCTGCTTCCGAACCGGATGAGGTCGATGCAGCGGATGCTGTTGATGTAGCTGCTGTCGATGTGCTCTTACTTGTGTCAGAAGAACCAGTCGATCCACATGCTGTCAGCGCCAGTGCCGTTGCTGCTGCAACCAGAGCACGCAGTACATGTCTTTTTTTCATTGTTGTCTCCTCCTTTTCTGCAAGTGTTGCTGTTTTCTTTGTTCTTTCTTTTCACAGATAACAGAACCATGATATAAAAAAGAGCAAAGATGCCTTACCTTTTTTTACAGCCCCTTTGCTTAATCGGAATTATAGATGTAATGCGTCACTATGTCAAAGCATTCTTCCTGTTTTTTTCTTTTCTTTTTTGTATTTTTGCATTTAGGTTGTTTATTTTCGCCAAAAATGGTATAATTATCCTAATTTTTAACCCATTACCACTTTTTAGCAGGAAAAGAGGATCCTTTATGAACAGAACGCAAAAACTTGGCAACGTATTGATCATTTCTTCCCGGAAACGAATGCTTTCCGAATTTCAGTCTTATCTTCACTCCGTGCTCGGTGAATATCTCACCTTCAATACCCTTTTAAGGGAACAGGCCACAGACCCCTCTCTCTTCCGGGGATACCAGTGCGTCCTTTTTCCAACCGCCCGTGCATTGGAAACCTTTCCGCTTACCATCGACTCCTCCATTTTGCAGCTCGCCTGCGACCGTGTCTTCAACCATATGTTTCTGGATAAAATCATTCAGATTCCGCCGCATGAACGTGTCTATCTGGTAAACGACGATAAATCCTC
The DNA here is from genome assembly GCF_014287535.1 of Blautia segnis. Classification (NCBI taxonomy): domain Bacteria; kingdom Bacillati; phylum Bacillota; class Clostridia; order Lachnospirales; family Lachnospiraceae; genus Blautia; species Blautia segnis. The sequence goes on from NZ_JACOOT010000020.1 coordinate 69,719, forward strand.
CACTCTCGATATCATTTCCCAGCTTGAGGAATGCGGCATCACACAATATGACTTTGTTCCGTTTTATCCCGGATGCAAGGATACCGAGTCTGACATTCAGTTTGCCATTACCGCCGGCGAGCCGCAGCTCGTTCCTTCCCGCATTCCGAATGTGCTGGATATCGGCAACCGTATCATCGATATTTCTACTATTTTACAGCTCTGCGAATATTTCAACATTCCTCTGCAGACCGTAAACCGTGTATCGCGCAATTACGTCAATCAGATTCTTCACACCGTCAAGACCTCAGAAACCTACTATACCAATTATGTGCAGACCGAACAGCTCATGCAGGTGATCCTGTTCTCTCTTCCCGTTGGCGTCTGTCTGTTTGGCGCGGATGGCCGCATTCAGTTTATGAACGCTAAATTTGCACATGCCTTCTCTCTTCCCTCCTCCAATTTTGAAGGGCAGCCTTTTTCGGAATGTCTTCCGCCTGCCTACGCAGATACTGCTTTCGACCGCAACGGCGACTGGACCATTCTCCTTTCGGATCAGAAGACACAGATTACGTTAAGCGTTCTTTCTATGGTGTTTCCGGATACAGAGCCTGTTTTCCTTGCGTTTCTTCCCGGGGGCAGATCCACGGAGGCACCGGCAGCTGAAGAAGAAAAAACGGAAGAAAGCACTTTTTTTGCTTCCTCCCGTACATTTTCTCTTTCCCTTTCCCACGCAGATTCCGTCCAGAATCTGATGACGCAGGTCAGACATCTTGCACTTTTTGATTTTCCGATTCTGATCCAGGGGGAAAGCGGTACACAGCGCCGGACACTCGCACGTGCAATCCACAATTTTTCGCGCCGCCACCATTATCCGTTTTCCGTTCTTCACTCTCCGGGAAATAATCTGACCGAAGCCTCCCTGCTCCGGCTCCTTGCCGAAACCAACCATGGCACACTCGTTCTTTCCCAGGTGGACCGTTTCCCGCTTGCCATTCAGGATCTGCTGGTCAATGTTCTTACCAATGTTTATGGAAATTTCTTTTCCGCACCGGAAACACACCGTTTCGATGTGCGGATCATTGCCATTGCAGATGATAACCTTTACAAAAAAGTAGAAAAAGGAACCTTCCTGCGGGAGCTTTTTCATCTTTTAAGTGCTTCGGAGCTTCAGACCGTCCCGATCCGCAGACGCAGGGAGGATATTCCCGATCTTCTCAATTACTTTCTGCTTCAGTTTTTCCACAATTCCGATATGACCTGCGACCGGATCTTTTCGGAAGGGCTTCTGCGCTTTTTGAAGGAGTATGCGTACCCCGGAAATATTCATGAGCTGTACAATCTGTCCTGCAGCCTGTTTACCCGGTACAACAGTCATAAGCTGCAGCTTTCCGACCTGCCGACGTACCTCCGCTCCCGCCAGATGGCTGATGTTTCCCTCACCGATCTTCAATATCAGGTTCTCTCTTTCGTATCGATGCATCCGAAAGCAGGCCGCCTGGCCATCAAAAACGGACTGGCCGACGGAGAAACCTTTGTATCCGAAGCGGCTCTGCGCACCGTGCTAGGAGAGCTTTCTTCCGCCGGTTATCTCATCGTGCACCGCACAAAGGGCGGATGCGAAATCTCTGAACTGGGGCGTATGGTTCTGGAAAAATGATTTATTCCAGAAATCCCGGTTTTTCCAGAAACTCGGCAAGGCTGCGGTATCTGGCTCCGTCCAGGCCTCTTTTTTCCTTTGCGGTTACCATAGAGTTCAGGATTGCTTCTTCCGCAGCCTCTGCCGCAGCTTCAAATGCCTCGTTGATTTTTTCTTCTTTTATCCGGGCGCACGCTTCCACTTCACATGTACTCTTTGTATCCACGCGGTTTGCCGTTGTAAATCCGATCATGATTTCACCGCTTCCGTGACCGGTATAGGCTCCCGTTCTGGCGATTCCGACTCCGCAGCGGCGGATGATCCGGTACAACTGCCGCTCCGATACCGGAAGATCCGTCGCCAGAACCGTCATGATGGATCCCCGGTCTTCGGCGCTGCTTCCGCATTCTTCTTTCCGGATCTGTTCCAGGATCCTCTCCCCTGCCGGTTTTCCACTGATTTTCAAATCTCTGGTTGCCCCGAAATTCGACTGTACCAGTACACCGATGGTATATGTTTTTCCATCAAGTACCAGCGTGCGGGATGACGATCCGATTCCCCCTTTCAGTCCATAACAGATCGTTCCTGTTCCGGCACCGACAGCTCCTTCCGCAAAGTCTGTATCCACCTGCTCCAGTGCCTGATACAGCTCTTTTTCCCCCACTACCCGGTTCCCAATCTCATTGATCCTCGAGTCGTTGCATTCTCCGACAACCGGATTGATGGAGAAAACATCTTCCCCTTCTTTTTTGGTCTGCTGTATCATCCATGAAATCATGGCATCCGCCACTTTTCCGACATTCAGTGTATTGGTCAGGGCAATGGGCGTTTCGAGAGTTCCGAGTTCCTGTATCTGTACAAGACCGCATGTTTTTCCGAAACCGTTATGCACGTAAGCAGACGCCAGGTATTTCTTTAGAAACGGATTCCCCTCTCCCGGTACAATCACCGTCACACCGGTATGCTGATTTCCGTCTTCCACCGTCGTATGGCCTACCCGCACCCCCGGTACATCCGTAATTTTGTTTCGCGGCCCGCTTTCATGGTGTCCGATCCGATATCCGTAATCGCTGATTCTTTTCTGTTTCATTCTGTTTCCTCCTTATCTTTTATATAATCTCTCGGAATCTTCAGCCCAGTAAAATCAAGACTTTCAGATCCCTTTTTTTATAAAATCCCCCACTTTTTTGCAAAAATCGCTTGACAAATCTACCGAAAAATGCGGCGCTTCG
>NZ_JACOOT010000026.1:0-62882 GCF_014287535.1 Blautia segnis
TAAGAGACAGGTCTCAGCGACTTAATTACTTTACCATAAGTTCAGTCGATTGTCAACAGTTAATTTAAATTTTCTGAAAACTGATTTCTTTTTCAGTATTTCAGAAGCAATTCCTTGCGACAGCTTGTTTAATATACCACTGCCGCAAGGAGAAGTCAAGCACTTTTTACAAATAATTACATATTTTTTGTGCAAGTCTTTTGTGTAGACGTTCATCCCTTCATAATATACCGAATCGCATCCTGAATCTGTCTTACATATACCAGCTGGATTCCCCGGGACTTCTCTTTTTCTACGGAGCCGCGGCACACTTCCGGCAGGATTACGGTTTCGAAGCCCAGCTTCTTTGCTTCCTGGACTCTCTGGCCGGCCATGCTTACGGCGCGGACTTCGCCGCTGAGGCCGATTTCCCCGAAGGCCATCAGCTTATCAGGAATCACAATGTCTTTGGTGCTGGATGCGATTGCAAGGCAGATTCCAAGGTCAATCGCCGGCTCTGTCATCTTCATGCCGCCGGCAATGTTTACATAGGCATCGGAAGATGCCAGATGAAGGCCCACCTTTTTCTCCAGAACAGCCATCAGAAGGTTCACGCGGTTAAAATCTGTGCCCACTGCAGTCCGCCTTGGAATGCCAAAATTGCTCTCACATACCAGCGCCTGGATTTCCACAAGGATTGGACGGGTTCCCTCCATAGAACACGCCACAACGCACCCGGAAGCATTCTCCGGGCGTCCCTCCAGAAGGTACTCGGAAGGATTGGATACTTCCTCAAGGCCGGACTCCCGCATTTCAAAAACACCAATCTCATTGGTGGAGCCAAATCGGTTCTTGACGGCACGCAGGATCCGGTAGGAAGCATGCCTGTCTCCCTCAAAATAAAGCACGGTGTCCACCATATGCTCCAGCACCCTTGGTCCGGCTACATTTCCCTCTTTGGTCACATGGCCCACTATAAAAATAGTGATTCCAAGTCCCTTGGCAATCTGCATCAGCACGTTCGTAGACTCTCTTACCTGGGACACACTTCCAGGTGCTGAACCGATTTCTTCATCAAACATAGTCTGAATAGAGTCTATGATCGCCACATCCGGCTTCTTGCGCTCCATGACTTCCCGTACCTTATCCAGGTTGGTCTCACACAAAAGCTGTAGATTCTCATTGAAAGTTCCAATACGGTTTGCCCGCAGCTTGATCTGCCGCAGGGATTCCTCGCCGGATATATAAAGCACAGAGCTTCCGTTCTCTGTCAGGTTCCGGCACACCTGCAAAAGAAGGGTGGACTTTCCAATACCCGGATCTCCACCCACAAGAACCAAAGACCCGGGGACGATGCCGCCCCCGAGTACTCTGTCAAGTTCACCTATTTTCGTTGTCTGACGCTCGTCTTCCTTCAGGCTGATATCCTTCAGAATCACCGGTTCAGACTGCTGTCGTATGGACGCTTTGCCCCCTGCGGCAGATTTTTTCACTGTGGAAACTGGTTCCTCCACAAACGAATTCCATGCCTTGCATCCAGGACACTGGCCCATCCACTTGGCGGATTCATAACCGCACTCCTGACAAAAATAGACTATTTTTTTATTTTTCAGCATTTTACAATTTTTACATCAACAGCTGAGCCATTTCCAAGCTCTACGCTGAAAGAAAGCTTACCGCCCAGATTGGTTTCCATTTTGCCTGTGCTTGCGCCGTCAAGATATACCTCGTAAACAGCCTCAGCCTCAAGCTCTACTGTAATCTGCGCATCCTCCGGTCCTTCTACGCGAAAGCTCATCTGGCTTCCGTCCTGTGCAAGACCAAATACAGCGGTGCCCGGTACAGACTCATATACGAACATGCCGTTGCGCTCCAGCTTGGTGATCTCCTTGAATGTTTTTACTTTATACATATCTCCCTGATGCGGATAATCAGAGACCTTTGACTTCTGATTCTTCTCATAATCTCCAAAGCTGATAGTACCATTTTCCTCTGTACGGATCAGTTCCTTTACTACTGCCATGATGCTTGTCCTCCCTAAGACTCTTTCGTTATGTTCTCCGGCAAAAATACAGCTGCCGGATCTTCTTCATCAGGTTTCCCTGACGTTGTACATATTATATAATAAAACCTTTTTCTTTGCCAGTACCTTACATGAATTTATAAGTTTTTTAGAATTAACCTGACAAATTTTACGAAATCTTTAATCTTCCTTTTTATCTTTTACAATAAACCGGATTTCTTTATTGCGGTACTGAACCTGTACCTGATCTCCCCTTTTGATCTTGCCCTCCAGAAGCTCATTGGCCAGACGGTCCTCGATCTTGGACTGGATGGCGCGGCGAAGCGGTCTTGCCCCGTATTTGGCGTCAAATCCGGCTTCAGCCAGATAATCCACAGCAGAATTCGTCACATTCAAACGGATGTCCATCTGTTCCATGCAGCGCTCCTCTAAGGATTTCAAAAGCAGGGTGACGATCTTGCGGATTTCCTCTTTGTTCAAAGTATGGAATACCATGATCTCATCGATTCGGTTCAGGAATTCCGGCTTGAAAAGCCTGCGGACTTCTTCCATAACGCCGGATTTCATTTTTTCGTAATCTTTCTTCTCATCCTTTGTGGAAATAAAGCCAAGCTGTTTGGGTTCCACAATGGCCTGCGCCCCTGCATTGGAGGTCATAATGATAATGGTCTGCTTGAAGTCCACCTTTCTTCCGTGGGCATCTGTAATATGGCCGTCGTCCAGCACCTGCAGCAAAATATTGAACACATCCGGGTGAGCCTTCTCAATCTCATCAAAAAGGATCACGCTGTACGGGTTCCTGCGCACCTTCTCACTGAGCTGTCCGCCCTCATCATAGCCAACATACCCTGGCGGGGAACCGATCAGCTTGGAGACGCTGTGCTTCTCCATATATTCAGACATGTCCACACGGATCATTGCCTGCTCGCTTCCAAACACAGCCTGGGCAAGCGCCTTGGAAAGCTCGGTTTTACCAACGCCGGTGGGGCCAAGGAATAAGAAGGAGCCAATAGGGCGATTGGGATCCTTAAGGCCTACACGTCCGCGCTTTACAGCCTGGGAAACTGCATGTACCGCTTCCTCCTGGCCAATTACACGCTTGTGAAGCTCTTTCTCCAGCTGGGCAAGACGTCTGGTCTCCCCTTCGGTCAACCTCTGTACCGGAATCTTGGTCCAGTCAGATACAATGGATGCCACTGCTTTCTCATCTACTTTTCCGGATCTTCTGCGGCTCTTCTTTTCTTCCTTTGCATGAAGCTGCTCAAGCTTTGCTTCTGCTTCTTTCTGCTTCTGCTGGTATTCTTTTGCAAGAGTCAGATTGCCGCTCTTGATCGCGCCCTCTTTCTCCTGAAGGATCTCCTGGATTTCCCTGCTCAGTTCTTCTGAATCTGTGGATGCCTGATAACCAGACAGCTGTACCTTGGAAGCTGCCTCATCGATCAGGTCGATGGCCTTGTCCGGAAGAAAACGGTCGTTAATGTAGCGCACAGACATTTTCACTGCGGCTTCCAGTGCCTCATCCAGAATCTCCACCTTATGATGGCGCTCGTAATAAGGACGAAGCCCTTTCAAAATCTCATAAGTCTCTTCCTCAGAAGGCTCTTCCACCGTAATCGGCTGGAAACGGCGCTCAAGTGCTGCATCCTTCTCAATATATTTGCGGTATTCCTCCAGGGTGGTAGCTCCAATGATCTGCAGCTCCCCTCTGGAAAGAGATGGCTTCAGAATGTTGGAAGCATCCAGTGCTCCCTCTGCCCCTCCTGCTCCGATAATGGTATGAAGCTCGTCAATAAACAGAAGGATTCCCTGATTCTCCCTTACTTCATCTACCACCTTGCGGATTCGCTCCTCGAACTCGCCTCTGTATTTGCTTCCAGCCACCATTCCGGAAAGATCCAGCACAACCAGTCTTTTGTCCCGGATGGTATCCGGCACGGTGCCTGCGATAATCCTCTGTGCCAGTCCCTCAGCAATGGCTGTTTTGCCCACGCCTGGCTCTCCCACCAGACAGGGATTGTTCTTGGTTCTGCGGCTTAAGATCTGGATCAGCCTGGTGATTTCCCGGTCTCTTCCCACTACAGGATCCAGTCTGCCCTCTGCCGCCATCTGGGTAAGGTCGCGGCTGTACTGGTCAAGTGCCGGGGTAACGCTGCCTTTTTGGCCCTGCTGCATTGCCCGGGCTGCCTGAAATTCTTCCTGGATGGACTCATTGTCATAGCCCATAGCACCAAGAACAGAGGCATAAAGCTTCTGGATGTTCACACCCATAGTGTACAAAAGCCTGGTTCCTACACAGTCCGTCTCTCTTAGCATAGCAAGAAGCAGATGCTCTGTTCCTGCCTTCTCGCAGCCTGTACTCTGTGCCTCTGCTTCTGCACTGTCCAGAACCTTCTGGGTCCTTGGGCTGTAGACCGGCTGCGTTTCTATCACTTCCACATTCCCGGCATCAACAGGGGTAACCAGCTTGTCGATCAGCTCCACAAGCTTCTTGCCATCCACCTGAAATTCCTCCAGCACTCTTCCTGCTGTACCTTCTGTCTCACTTAAAAGCCCCAGGAGAAGATGCTCTGTGCCGATATAGCCAAGCTCAAAGTCAACAGCTGCGGCTTTCGCCAGGGCCAGTGCATTCTGAGCCTGCTTCGTGAATTTATTGCGCATAAATCAGTTGTTCCTCCTTACTGCCCGTACTCATCCAGAATCTCATCGATCAGGCTGTGAACTTCCTCTCTTGTCACATTGTTGCAGCAGCCCCTTGCAAGGGCAATCTTAAGATTCTGCTTCAGTTCTTCCGTGGCTCTTATTTTGTCCACATCTAGGCATATCACTGCGCCTTTTCTTCTGTCAATGGATACAAAGCCCTCCTGGCGCAGCAATGAGTAGGCCTTGTTTACGGTATGCATATTGATTCCGATGGTATCTGCAAGCTGCCTGACAGATGGAAGAGGATCTCCTTCCTGCAGCCGTGATGTGGCAATTCCCAGGATGATCTGATTCATCAGCTGAGTGTACAGTGCCTCACCGCTCTGGAAATCTATTTCGATTACCATATTTCCCTCCCTGTGGCATCTGCCACTGTAAAAACAAAGGGACCGGAGTCTTGGGCCCCGGCCTCTTTGCATCTTTTGTTATCATAAAATTCTTGCTTATTCTTCGCTCTTAGCAGCATCCTCAGCTGGCTGTGCTGCTTCTTCAGTTGCCGGAGCGTTCTGTGCCTCTTCTGCCTTAGCTTCCTCAGGCTTCTCTGGCTGTGCTGCCGGCATCGGAACGGCTGCCGGAATCTTCACTCCAAGGATTCTTCCAAGCTGCTCTCTGTCAAGGATCAGGTTAAATCCCATAGGGTTGATCACAAATGCTTTCGCCTGGCTGATGATCAGTCCCGGCAGCTTCGCAAATGGAACCTTGGCTGCACGAAGCTTCTTGCCTCTTGCAAACTTGTCAAATTCCATAACATCGGTGAAAGCCGGCTGAAGAATATCGCCTTGCTTGTTCTTCAGGTATGGAATGTTCACCTTCTTCGGGTCTTCCGGATCAGTAGCCATTGCTACTAAGAATTCGGATTTCTTAAGGTTTACGATCAGTTCCTCTTCCATCTCACGCATGTTGGCTGTGCGCTCTTCTTTCTTAAGCGGACGGCGCAGCTCCTGCATGAAATAAATGCCGGAAAGCTGAAGTGTGGAGTTGAAAAGGGGCTGCTTCTTCGGCTCTAACTGGCTGAAGTCTGCCTGTCTGGCGATCTTGGTCAGTTCCACCTCGATCTGGTTCTCTCCATCTACCCATACTACACTGTTTACGCCGATCGCATACAGAGTTCCGTAGAATCTTGGGTAGTCCTTCTTCTCATATTTCATTCCCATGAGAAGAACCTTCTCCTCCAGCTTCTTCTTGCCGAATGCCTTGATTTCTTCTTCTGTGGCAAATACCCACACCTGGTCATTAAAGCTTTCTTCGTCACAAATTACATATGGAAGCTTCGTAGCCTGTGAATACGCTACAAAGACTGCGTCTCTTGTCTGTAATTCCTTAATTGCGTCCTGTTCGCTGATTCCCATGTCTTTATCCTCTCAGTCCTGGTTTTCTTAATGGATGAAAGCTGGCTGCTGTGTGCCTGCGGCTGCAGTCCGTTATTTTCATCGTGAAAACCTGATATGTAAACTATTTTATAACAAAATCATAAAAAAGTAAAGCATAAGACTTGGTATTTTTATGCAATTTACTATGAAAATCCCGGACTTTCACAGGACATCACTCTCAGGCGATTGTTTCTTTTGTCATAAAGTCTACGATCTGGTCAAGCTGCTCCAGCTGGTTTTCCTTCAGGGCAGACTTCACAGTTACCGTATTCTCACAGATCTCCATATTCTTCATGGAGGACAGGATTTCCTTCATCTGCTTGCCTGCTGTAGACGCCCAGGTACCGTTTTCCAGGACTGCCACCTTACGTTTCTGAAGGTTGTGTGCAGCCAGCTCATGAAGCAGTGTCTCCATTTTCGGGAAAAGGCCTGCATTGTAGGTGGGGCATGCAAATACGATTCTGTCGCAGCGGAATGCCTCAGCCACCAGATAGGAAGGATCTGTTACAGATACATCATAAACGGCAATATTTTTCTCTCCTGCATCTGCAAGCTTGCCTGCCAGAACGTCTGCTGCGTTCTCTGTATTTCCGTAAATGGAAGCGTAAAGGATCAGCACATTATGGTCTTCCGGTGTATAGGTGCTCCATTTCTGGTATTTCTCAATAAACCATCCAAGGTCCTCTCTCCAGATTGGTCCGTGAAGAGGGCAGATCATGGCAATGTCAAGAGTCAGGGCTTTCTTTAAGGCAGCCTGAACCTGTACGCCGTATTTGCCTACAATATTTACCAGATATCTTCTTGCGTCATCCAGCCACTCTTCCTTGAAATTTACCTCATCCGCAAACACATTTCCGTTTAATGCGCCAAAGGTTCCAAAAGCGTCTGCGCTGAACAGCACCTTGTCATATGCATCGTAGGTTACCATTGCCTCCGGCCAGTGAACCATAGGAATCATGGCAAATGCAAGGGTATGTTTTCCCGTGCTGATGGTGTCTCCCTCTTTAATTACAACTGCGTGTGCATCCACATCAAAGGTAAAGAACTGCTTCATCATAGTGAAGGTTTTGGCATTTCCCACAACCTTTACTTCCGGATATCTTCTTACCACTTCTTCTACGATGGCGCAGTGGTCCGGCTCCATGTGGTTCACGATGATGTAGTCCAGTTTCCTTTCCCCAAGGACATGCTCCAGATTCTCAAAAAACTGTCCGCTTACAGCCTTGTCAACGGTGTCCAGAAGCACGGTCTGCTCGTCCAGGATCACATAGGAGTTGTAGGATACCCCTCTTGGAATGGGGTAAATATTTTCAAACAGGGCAAGTCTTCTGTCACTTGCGCCGATCCAGTATAAATCTTCGTTTACTTTCTTTACATTGTACATAGCAAGCTCTCCTTTTTCTATGAACTTATTTCACTGCACTTTTGCGGTTGAGCCATGATCTTTTGAAAATGGCCTTTGCTTTTTCTGGATGAAAAAGGCAGAAAACCAGATCTATAGTCTCCTGCCTATTTTATACCACTTATTTATGCTTCGTCAATCGCTTTTCCAATATCGTGGCGCATATATTTATTTGCAAAAGTAATCCACTCAGTTGCCGCATAAGCATTCTTTCTGGCTTCCTTCAGGTTGCTTCCGGTTGCAGTGATTCCCACTACGCGGCCGCCGTTTGTGACGATCTGTCCGTCTTTAAATTTGGTTCCGGCGTGGAAGCAGTAGTATCCCTCTTTGTCCTTGAAATTCTCAAAGCCGTACATAGGGATCTCCTTCTCATATTTCACCGGATAGCCCTCGCTTGCAAGAACTACGCAGACAGCTGCATTATCCTCAAACTGCAGGTCGATCTGGTCAAGTGTGCCGTCGATGCAGGCTTCCATCACTTCCACAATGTCATTTTTCATACGCGGAAGAACTACCTGTGCTTCCGGATCTCCGAAGCGGGCATTGTATTCCAGAACCTTGGGGCCGTCCTTGGTCAGCATAAGGCCAAAGAAAATAATTCCCTTAAATTCTCTTCCCTCTGCTGCCATGGCATCCACGGTTGGCTGATACACATACTTCTGGCAGAATTCGTCCACTTCCTTAGTGTAGAAGGGGCTTGGGGAAAAGGTTCCCATACCGCCTGTATTCAGACCCTGGTCTCCGTCCATGGCACGCTTGTGATCCTGTGCGGAGGTCATGGTCTTGATGGTCTTGCCATCTACAAAGGACAAAACAGAAACCTCGCGTCCGGTCATAAACTCCTCAATGACCATCGTGTTTCCTGCATTTCCAAACTTCTTATCCTCCATGATCTCCTTGACGCCGTCCTCAGCTTCCTGAAGATCCTTGCAGATCAGAACGCCTTTTCCAAGTGCAAGTCCGTCTGCTTTGAGAACGATCGGGAATTTGGCTTCTGTGCGAAGATATGCAAGCGCTTTTTCGGGATCGTCAAAGTTCTCATATGCAGCAGTAGGAATGTTGTATTTCTTCATCAGATCCTTGGAAAAAGCCTTGGAGCCTTCCAGGATGGCTGCATTTTTGCGGGGTCCGAATACGCGCAGTCCCCGTGACTCAAATACATCTACAACGCCGCCAACCAGAGGATCATCCATACCGATAATGGTAAGATCTACCTGATTCTCCTGTGCAAAATCAGCCAGCTTCTCAAATTCCATGGCACCGATGTTCACGCACTGGGCATATTCTGCAATTCCTGCATTGCCTGGTGCACAGTAAATTTTATCTACCTTAGGGCTTCTTGAGACGCTCCATGCAATGGCATGCTCTCTTCCGCCGCTTCCTACGATCAGTACTTTCATAATATCCTCCTTAGTCGCTGATGGTCACAATGTGATCATCCACAGAAACCTTTCCATTGGCAATCAGATTGATGGCCTTTGGCAAAATTTTCCATTCAGCCTTTTCCATTACGCTTCTCTGAAGAGACTCCGGTGTATCATCCGGCTCAATCTTCACTGCTTTTTGCAGAATGATCGGACCTGTATCTGTGCCGGTATCCACAAAATGGACAGTGGCGCCGGTTACCTTCACGCCCCGCTTTAAGGCTGCCTCATGCACATGAAGTCCATAATATCCAACTCCGCAAAAAGACGGAATCAAAGACGGATGGATGTTAATGATCTTATTTGGAAATGCCTCCACGATCATCGGAGGAATTGCCACAAGATATCCGGCGAGAACGATCAGCTCTGCGCCGCTTTCCTGTAATTTTTTCAGAAGTGCCTCATGGAATTTCTCACGGCTCTCAAATTCCTTAGGGGAAATACAGACCGCCTCGATTCCATGATTCTTCGCTCTTGTAAGGGCATAGGCATTGGGATTGTTGCTGACTACCAGAGATACCTGGGCATTAGTGATCTTACCGGAGTCAACTGCATCCAGAATTGCCTGGAGGTTGGTACCGCCTCCTGATACCAGGACAGCAACCTTTAGCATAATGTCACTCCCTTTTCCCCTGCTTCAATGTGTCCTACCACATATGGAGTCTCGCCAGCTGCCTTGATTGCTTCCATAGTCTTATCCACATCCGCAGGATCAACAGCCAGAACCATTCCAAGCCCCATATTGTAAGTGTTGTACATCATCTTCTCTTCAATGTCTCCTGTTTTTGCAAGAAGCTTGAAGATTGGAAGTACCGGATAGCTGTCTTTCTCGATCACAGCTCTTGTGCCCTCTTTGAGCATACGGGGTACGTTCTCATAGAAGCCGCCGCCTGTAATATGGCTGCATGCATGGATCTTCACCCCTTCATCCTTAATGCTCTTAAGAGCCTTCACGTAAATCTTGGTAGGTGCGATCAGCGCCTCGCCAAGGGTCGTTCCAAGTTCATCATAATAAGTGTCAAGAGATTCCTTTGTCATCTCAAAAACCTTGCGGACAAGGGAGAAACCGTTGCTGTGTACGCCGGAGGATGCCATTCCAATGAGAACATCTCCTGCATTCAGGTTCTCTCCTGTGATCAGGTCCTTCTTATCCACTACGCCAACTGCGAAGCCAGCCAAGTCATACTCGTCTACCGGATAAAATCCAGGCATTTCTGCTGTCTCGCCGCCGATCAGTGCTGCGCTGGACTGGCTGCAGCCTTCTGCAACGCCTTTTACGATCTCAGCGATCTTCTCCGGATAGTTCTTGCCACAGGCAATATAGTCAAGGAAGAAAAGAGGCTCTCCGCCTGCACATGCAATATCATTTACACACATTGCAACACAGTCGATTCCCACAGTGTCATGCTTGTCCATAATAAATGCCAGCTTCAGCTTGGTTCCTACACCGTCTGTACCGGAAACCAGTGTTGGCTCCTCCATGTCCTTAAAGCTGTTCATGGAAAAAGCACCTGAGAATCCGCCGATTCCTCCAAGTACTTCCGGTCTCATTGTCTTTGCAATGTGCTGTTTCATTAACTCTACTGATTTGTATCCTGCCTCAATATCAACGCCCGCGTTCTTGTAATCCATGCCTTTATCCTCCCAGAATTTTTCTGTTTTTCACAGCTGCCTCTTATTTTGCAGCTGCCTCATTTCGGTAAAATCATCGGACAATCCCTATCCGTTTAAACCAGATTACTTATAATTTTTGTGTCCAACTTCCTGCAGTCTTGCATCCTTGGCTTCTACCTGTTCCTTTAACTCCTGGCTGTACGCCTTCAGACGTGCAAGAAGCTCCGAATCGGATGTTGCAAGGATCTTAGCTGCAAGAAGGCCTGCATTTGCACCGCCATTGATGGCAACCGTTGCTACCGGAATACCGGACGGCATCTGTACAATGGAGTACAGGGAATCTCTTCCTCCTAAGGAAGTGGTGTGCATCGGAATTCCGATCACAGGCATCGGGAAAATCGCTGCGCACATTCCCGGCAGATGTGCTGCCATTCCTGCACCTGCAATGATCACCTTAAAGCCTTTTTCCTCAGCTGTCTTCGCATACTCAAAGAACACATCCGGCTCTCTGTGTGCGGAGATAATACGCATTTCGTAATCAATTCCAAGCTTCTCCAGAATGTCTGCCGCCTTGCTCATAACCGGCATATCTGAATCGCTTCCCATTACAATTCCTACTTTTGGCATAATATTCTCCTCTTTTATAAAATGATGTAAGGGGGTAAAAATCCCCTTATATGGAACGACCATTCGGGTAAATTCTACTAAGAATCCTATTTTCTGTCAATACGAATGGCGCAAAGAAAAATTTTTGATGTGCTAATTATTTTTGTTTCCGAAAGGCTTATTCAGTTCCTCTGTTCCTGGAAGGACGAATCTTCCATCTTCAATAATAGAAGTCTCCTCCCCGTTCTTTCCAAGAACACGGATGCTTCCCAGCTCATCATAAGGAATGGTGATATCTGTATGGCAGCCAAAATATGCCTTGCTCATATCTTCCTTACGCAAAATGGAAACCTCGTTGTCCCTTGCGATGATCTCTTTTCCATCCGGGTTAAACACAGGGGTATCCTCGGACCAGCTGTAGCAGGTGTCACCTACTGCAAAATGGGGGCCCATTTTCTCTGCGATCAGAATCGGCAGCTTGTCTGCAATGCCGTATTTCTCCGCAGCCACATAAGCTGTGGTGTTGGTTCCAATGGCAAATTCACCCATAGGAAGAGTTGGATGATGGAACAGAATGATATCCTCAATGTATTTCTTATTTTCTTCCTCTGTCTCAAAGTTTCCGCAGGAGTAGGACGCAATCTTGCCGTCCTTAAATTCCAGCTTCAGGTCAACAAACTGCAGTCCCTCCAGATATACCTTGGATACATGAAGCAGTCCGTTTGTGCCAGCAAGAACCGGAGAGGTGAACACTTCTCCTACCGGAATGTTTACATCTGCCACGCAGTTTTCGAAATTGCTTTCCTTTTTCGGGTCACTTAACGTATGAAGATGGATCTTCAGATTGGTCTCATTGTTTCCTTTTCCCTTTACCGCTACCCACTCACAGGTATCCAGGGTATCAATGATGGTCTGCTGTATCTTCTGGTACAGCTGGTAATCCAGAGTGTTGATCTTCACGATCTCGCGGAAAATCTCCTCATAATTGCCGCCAATCTCCGGTACCGGGTACGCGATAATGGTAAAGCTTCTCTCGTCGCCTCTGATGTAGCGGTTGGTGATCTGCCCCGCTTCATTTGACATCTCAATCTCCAGCTTCTGCTGTGCCTCAGAATATTCCCAGGCTTCCTTCACGCTCACCGGACTAAACGGCGCTTCTCCAAATACATCAATGCATGCAGGTCCGGCATGAACGGCTGCCAGCTCCTTATATTTCTCATAAGAGGTCTGAAGCGCACGAAGACGTCTCTGCACAAAATCTGCGTCCATGTAAAGGGCGCTGTCCTGGCGGTGGTCATAGTCAAACTGAGGATTGGCCACAGCTCCTGTGTAGCCGATTCTCAGCATTCCACGTCTGTTCACCGCATGAGCTCCATAGCGGAAAATCACAGGCTTTAATCCCATTTCCTCAAACTGGAGAATGGCAGCCTTTACCATGCGCTCAAAGCCAAGGTTGTAGCGGATGTTCACCGTTTTCTTCTTGCTAAGATCCTTGCGTCCGTTGACAAATCCCATGCGGTAGCCCTCTGTGTAGGTTCTTGCGCAGGCATCAATCTCTTCCTGGGAAAGTCCGTTCAGGAAACGGGCTGCTCCAAGCTCATTTTCCGTGATATACTCTCCGAACTGATACAGGTATCGAAGATCCGTAAGGTCAGAATCCATAATAATCCTTGCGGCAAAATCCACCTGTGGATCCACGCTTGCCCGGGTGCGCTCCTCGATCATATCCTGGCAGTAGTCATTGATATAGGAGCAGAGAATTCCCTTAAGCTCTGCTTCTGTTGGAAGTTCTTCCTGGGAAAACGCCCCGTATACTTCCAGAAACAGTTCCAGAAGCACGGTCATATCCCACATTCTTTTTTCATGGGCAAAAACAACTGCACCTCTTAACTCTGCATAGAGGAAGGTAAGATCCTTTCCATATTCCCCAAGCTTCTCGCAGGCGTAAACCGGATTTCCGTAGCTGGTTTTGTAATTTTCCGGAAGAATGTCCTCATACAGCTGGTGATTCAGGTTTTTCCATTCCTCCATGGATAAATCTTTCCCGCTTCCGTTCATCACCTGTACGGTTTGGGAAAGAAAGGCTGCGGTTTTCCGGAAGAAATCCTGGTACGGCTCCGGCACCAGCTTCTCGTCCATCACTTCACGAACCCGCTCACTGGCAAGGGTGTATCGCTCCACTAATAATTCGTCCAAATTTTCCCCTCACTTTCTCTTTATATATCTCCGATCACATGTCCTTTTTCCACATGCTTGTCGATTAGTTCCTGCATATATTCCCAGATCTTCGGTGCACCCTCCCCTGTGCGGCTGTTGCGCTTGTAGATCTGGCTTTTCTTTACCCCATGCTCTACCCAGCTGATTCCGTCTGTAGCATCATTGAGGAAAAGCGGCTGGCTGTTGTCCAGCATGTGAGCATACTTAGCCTCCGGTGTCTCGTAGGCCTCGAATTCCTCCCAGAGATCATAGAGCCATTTGCCCTGATCCTCAGGAAGCAGTCCAAAAATACGGTCTGCCCCTTTTTTCTCACGGGCACGCTTTGTCTTTGCACCGTCATCATCATAGGCATAGGTATCCCCGGCATCAATTTCCACAAGGTCGTGGATCAGAACCATGGGAATTACCTTGGACAGATCCACTTCTTCCGGCGCATACTCCTTCAGAAGCACTGCCATCAGCGCCAGATGCCAGGAATGCTCCGCATCGTTCTCCTTGCGGTTCCCGTCTGCCAGATAGGTCTGCCGCATAATATTTTTCACCTTATCCACTTCCAAAATAAAGTCCATCTGTTTTTTCAAACGTTCGTCCATAGTACTCCTTTCAAACGCGCTCTCAGTCAAAGCCCTGTCAGGTAAATACCAAGCCATACCACCATGATCAGGCCGTTTGCGATGGAGCCGATCATACTGGTTTTGTGGCTTTTGCCCTCTTCTGAAAAGCTGAGAAGGCCCATAATAAATCCGTACACGGAAAGAAGAGTGGCAAAAAGGCCCACTCCTCCTACTAAAAAGCCCAGGCTGGTGTCCAGAAAATAGGCCAGTGCCACTGCCGTTATAAACAGCAAAAAGGACGCCGCTGCCAGGCCGGCAGACAGCTTCCCTTTTTTGGCTTCTTTTTTCTTTGTAAATGAATATCTATATCTTCTTGCCATAATGGAATTTTCTCCTAATATGATTGCAGATGAGAAACAGAACATATCCAAGGGCTGCCCCAAGGGTGTTCAGAATCATATCATCTACATCAAAACATCCGACCTTCGTGACAAGCTGGATCACTTCTACTGTCAGACTTAATATAAATCCTGATATGCAGATAAGAAAACCACTGTTCATTCTTCTGAAAATAACCGGAAGGATAAACCCGAAAGGTAGGAAGCCGATCACATTTCCGAAAATATTGGTAAATACCGCAAATGCGCCCAGCTGTTCCCGATATACCCAGAACCTTCTGATTTCCACAAAAGGCACCAGATTATACCGATACACCCGTTCCGCCTGTGCAACCCTGCCGTACTCCTCTGAAAAGAAGAGAAAGTAGATCAGCAGGATCACATAGACTGCAAACAACACGATTCCCATACGGCGAATCATCGTTTTCGTTTCCTTTTTCAAAACAATCCCCTTAAATCATCATATCGGATTTGCCCTTCAGAAGTCTGGCACCGTTCACGATCATGAGAACTCCGGTTGTGACGCCGGTTACCAGGGTAATGATTCCAAGGGCAATGCTTCCGGCTCCCACGCCTGATACGATCTTATAAAGCTTCTCGCTCATCAGCAATTTCCTCCTTTTACCATTATTCTGCGCCGTACTGGCTGTAATATGCATCAATGGCAGCTTTCAAAGTGTCGTCGATGATGACCTTTCCTTTATATTCTTTGTTATAAAGATGCTCTACCACCTCTGCCATGGTAACGATGGCTGTTGTCTTCAGACCATATTTCTCCTCGATTTCCTTAAGGGCACTCTTGGTTCCCTGGCCGCGCTCCATACGGTCTACAGATACTACAAGACCGATAGGGGAAACGTCTCCCTGTGCCTTGATGATAGGCAGAGTCTCCTGAATGGAGGTTCCAGCGGTGGTAACATCCTCAATGATCACTACCTTGTCGCCATCCTCGATCGGGCTTCCAAGAAGGATTCCCTTATCGCCATGGTCCTTTACCTCTTTACGGTTGGAGCAGTAGCGGATGTCCTTGCCATACTCTTCGCTGATTGCTATAGTTGCAGCAACCGTCAGCGGGATTCCCTTGTATGCAGGTCCGAAAAGCACATCAAAATCCAGTCCGAATTTACTCTCGATTGCTTTTGCATAATACTGGCCCAGTCTGCGAAGCTGTGCTCCTGTGCGATAGAATCCTGTATTTACGAAAAACGGGGTCTTTCTTCCTGATTTTGTAACGAAATCTCCGAATTTCAGCACATTGCAGTCGATCATAAACTCAATAAATTCCTGTTTATACTGTTCCATTTTTATGTCCTCCTTAGGTCTTATCCTGTTTTATCTGAATTATTTCACACAGCCGATGAGCTGGTTAATGTCTTCTACTTTCTGTTTCTCAAGGAATGCCTCCATGCCGTCCACAACCTCCTGGGTAGTGTATGGATTGATGAAGTTGGCAGTTCCCACAGAGACTGCGGTGGCACCTGCCATAATAAATTCCAGGGCATCCTCTGCGCTTGCGATTCCGCCCATTCCAATGATCGGGATCTTCACCGCATTTGCAACCTGGTATACCATGCGCACTGCAACAGGCTTCACAGCCGGACCGGACATTCCTCCGGTTTTGTTGGCAAGGGCAAAGGTTCTGCGGTTAATATCAATCTTCATTCCTGTGATGGTATTGATCAGGGAAACCACATCTGCTCCGCCGCTCTCTGCAGCACGGGCCATCTCTGTGATGTCGGTTACATTAGGGCTCAGCTTCATGATCACGGGCTGCTTGGCATATTTTTTCACTTCTTTTGTGATTGCCTCAAGTGCCTTTGGATTCTGGCCAAAAGCAATGCCTCCCTCTTTTACATTGGGGCAGGATACATTGATCTCTAGCATATCCACAGGCTCATTAGCCAGACGTTCTACTACCTCACAGTAATCCTCTGTGGTCTTTCCGCACACATTTACGATAATCTTTGTGTCGTATTTCTGAAGGAACGGGATGTCTCTTTCACAGAAAACATCGATTCCCGGATTCTGAAGTCCGATGGCATTGAGCATGCCTCCTGTGGTCTCGGCAACGCGAGGGGTAGGATTGCCCGGCCACGGCACATTTGCCACGCCCTTTGTCACTACTGCGCCAAGATGGTTCAGATCTACAAACTCACTGTATTCCGCACCGGAGCCAAAGGTTCCGGAAGCTGTCATTACCGGGTTCTTCAGGGTAACTCCGGCAAGATTTACGCTCATTTTACTCATAACTCCACCTCCGTACTAAGGAATACCGGACCATCCTTACATACTCGCTTATTGTGTACATGGGAGTGGGAATCCACCTCTGTGGACTGGCATACGCAGCCTAAACATGCACCGATTCCGCATGCCATGCGCTCTTCCATGGAGATCCAGCAGGGAATGCCTTTTTCAAGGGCATACGCCTTGATTGCACGAAGCATAGGCTTTGGTCCGCAGGCAAAGATCACGTCTGCTTCCAGAGCATTCTCACGGATGGCATCCATTACATTTCCCTTTGTTCCGGCAGAGCCGTCCTCTGTGGCAATGTATACGTCACCGTTTTTGGCAAATTCCTTATCAAGAAACAGCTCGTCGCGGTAGCCAAGAACTGCCATTTTCTGTGCATGCAGCTGCTTCATGGTCTCAAGCATAGGCGGTACACCGATGCCGCCGCCCATAAGGAATACTTTTTTGCCTTCTGCTTCCTCTAACGGAAAGCCGTTTCCAAGAGGTCCGAGAAGATCCAGCTGTGCGCCTGCGCCAAGTCTGGAAAATCCTTCTGTACCTGTATGTTTGCCTGTAACGCGGTAAACAAGACGCAGTGCGCCCTTCTCCTTATCGATTTCACACAGGCTGATAGGACGGGGAAGCAGCTTGCCCCCATCCTGTGTATATACGGAGACAAACTGTCCCGGTTTTGCGTTTCCTGCTATGGTCTTCGTCTGCAGCCACATGCTGTAGATATCTTTGCCAATGCATTCCTGGCTGATCACAGTGCAGGTTTCTTTTACCTTTGTGCCCATTTTCTTCCTCCTAGCGGTTTTCCAGTGCTTCGCTGATATCCTGTACCATGTCTTTTACAGCCTGGCGGGAAGCATCCGCATAGTTTGCCTCACCAAATTCCGCATATTTCTCCTGTTTGTAGGCTGCAATAATTCCTCTGGAAGAGTTTACAATCGCGCCAAGTCCGTCCTTGTTGAAGAAATGTACAAGGTCAGCGCCCTTACCGCCCTGTGCACCGTATCCAGGTACCAGGATGAAGGTTTTCGGCATCAGTTCTCTTAATACCTTGCCCATTTCCGGATAGGTTGCGCCTACTACCGCACCTACATAGCTGTAGCCGTCTCCCATAAAGTCAGCGCCCCACTCTGCTACCTTCTCACCAACCCACTCATAAACCGGGCGGCCTTCTGCGATTCTGTCTTGGAACTCGCCGCTGGACGGATTGGAAGTCTTAACCAGCACGAAAATTCCCTTTTTCTCTTCTTTGCACACATCTACGAAAGGTTTCACGCCGTCAGTTCCAAGGTATGGGTTTACAGTCGCAAAATCCTCATCAAAGGGTGCGTAGGTCTTGCTTCCGATCTGAATCTTTCCAAGATGTGCAGTTGCATAGGCAGCGGATGTGGATCCGATGTCGCCTCGCTTAATATCTCCGATCACCACCAGGTTCTTCTCCTTGCAGTAGTCAATGGTACGCTTGTAAGCTGCAAGTCCCGGAAGTCCGAACTGCTCGTACATAGCAATCTGGGGCTTCACTGCCGGGATCAGATCGTATGTAGCATCTACGATTCCTTTGTTAAACTGCCAGATTGCCTCTGCAGCGCCCTCTAAAGTCTCGCCGAATTCCTTGTATGCATTCTCCTGGATCTGCTTTGGAATGTAGTTCAGCATTGGGTCTAAGCCTACTACAATAGGCGCACCTGTTTTCTTGATATTTGCAATAAGTTTGTTGATCATGGATGTTGTCCTCCTGGATATATTTTATAGGAAGCCAGGCACCACAGGGCATGGTCTGCCAGGATGCCGGTCCTGTTGTTCACTTAAAATAGGATTATTTCACTGCGGATGGATCTGTGTAGACCACTTTGCCGTCGCAGATGGTGTACAGGATCTTTCCTTTTACTTCTTTCCCCTCAAACGGGGTATTCTTTCCTTTGGAAACAAAGTCTGCTTTATGGATGGTGTATGGATGCTTGATATCTGCGATCACTACATCTGCCGGATGACCCTCCTGCAGGGTTCCGCAGGGCAGATTCAGAATCTTGGCCGGATTGTAGCTCATCTTCTCCACCAGCTGGGAAAGAGTCAGGACTCCTGTCTCAACCAGTGCGGTGTAGCTAAGGGCAAAGCTGGTCTCAATTCCTACAATTCCAAATGCTGCGGTGCGCATGGAACCGGTCTTGTCCTTCTGGGTATGAGGAGCATGGTCTGTGCTGATAACCTGAATATAGCCTTCCTTCAGGCCTTCGATCAGGGCATCCACATCCTTTCTGGTACGAAGAGGCGGATTCATCTTGTAGTTAGGATCGTCTCTCTCAATATCATCAGATGTAAGAATGAAGTGATGGGGGCAAACCTCTGCGGTTACATTCTGAATGCCCTCTTCCTTCAGCATTTTCATCATAATTGCCACGCCTCTTGTGGAGCAGTGGCACAGATGCAGCTTCGCCCCTGTCTCAATGGCAAGAAGAGAATCTCTTGCTGCAATGGTATCCTCTGTGGAATTGCAGATTCCCGGAAGCCCCAGACGCTTTGCATTCTCGTCATCATTCATGCAGCCGTCCCCGCGAAGAGTCATATCCTCGCAGTGGTCAAAAATAGGAAGTCCGGCTTTTACTGCTTCTTCCATGGCCTGCTTGCAAAGGCTTGCTTTCATAACGGACTTGCCGTCTTCTGAAAGAACAGGCACGCCTGCAGCTGCCATTCCTGCAATGTCAGAAAGCTCGCATCCAAGTTCCCCCTTGGTCATGGCTCCTGCCTGAAGCACATGGATGGGGGAAACCTGAGCCGCTTTGTTTTTCACATAGTTGGCACGGTCCGGACAGTCAATCACCGGAGTGGTATTCGGCATTGCCACAACTGTAGTCACACCGCCTCTTGCCGCTGCCTTCGAGCCGCTTTCAATGTCTTCCTTCTCAGTCTGTCCCGGATCACGGAAATGCACATGCAGATCCACCAGTCCTGGCATTACCACCATTCCTCTGGCATCTATGATCCTGTCATCCTTATCCTTTACCTTCAGCTTCTCTCCGATTTCCTGGATCACGCAGCCGTCCAGGTAAACATCTGCAATCTTGTCCATCTGGGACGCCGCATCCACAACACGACCGCCCTGAATCAGAATACCCATTTGATTCTCTCCCTTCTGGTATCTATCAAAAAATACACTTGGCATATGTTAGATTATATCACAACTATCATACACGAAAACGTTCATTTAATAAAGACTTTTTTTCCACAAGTATCTGTTTGGCCGCCAGAATTGTTTTTTTTCACACAAATTTAATTCTCCTTGACTTTTTCTGGTGCAGGTTATATAATCAATCCATGTCGAAGATTATTTAATGTAAAATCACTAGTTTTTAGAGATTATATATTTACATGATATAGTCTGTAAAATCTGGTGATTTTTTTCGCCAGAACAGTATTATAATTTTTTTATTTTTTATGGAGGTAACTCAAATGAACAAGGGCACTGTAAAATGGTTCAACGCTGAAAAAGGTTATGGTTTCATCACAGGAGAAGACGGAGCTGATGTATTCGTACACTTTTCTGCAATCAATGGTGAAGGCTTCAAATCTCTTGAAGAAGGCCAGGCTGTAACATATGACTTAACAGAGGGCGCTCGCGGAATGCAGGCAGCTAACGTTACTAAGTTATAATTGAGGCAAAAAATTCCCCTCGGATGATTCCGGGGGGATTTTTTTAACCTTTTTATTGAAATTTATGAAAAATGAATGCCTGACAGATTCGGTCTGGCGGCAGGCTGCCGAATTATTTTATTCGGCGTCTTCGCTCAGTCCGTTCAGATAGGAATCCAGTGCGGAGGTATCCATAACAGTCTCTGTCTGTACGGTCTCCTGTCCCTCTGTTACCTTGCCATAGACAGAATAGCCAATCCAGCATACAGCAACAATACATACAACAAGTGCTGCAAGCTTCTCAAGATTCAGGATCAGTTTCTCTCTTTTCATGATTTTCTCACGGTTTGCTTTCTCTGCTTTGTAAGCATCTACTTTCTTCTGACTCATAGTAGCACGTCTCCTTTGCGATGAAATATCGTCTTAAGTGAGTATAGCACACTTTTTTCAAAAAAGGAAGCGTATTCATTATACCGCTACAATAATTCCACCGTCATTTGCATACATGCTGCTGACTCCGGCCGTGTTAAGTACCACGATGTCGGTCAGCTTCATCTTCTCCTGGATGGCTTCCTTGAGCATCTGAGCCTTCTTGGGGCTGTTGCAGTGTGAAATGGCAAGCACCTTACTCTCACTGTTCTCCGTAGCTTCCATAATCTTCTCCACCATCTTTACAAGAGCCTTGTTCATGCCTCTGGCCTGGTCTAACTGGCAGATGCTGCCTTCCGGTGTGGAGCCCATGATCGGCTTGATCTTAAGTGCAGTTGCCACAAGTGCCTTCACACGGCTAAGACGGCCATTCTTGCGAAGGGTCTCCAGATTCTCCAGAACGAAAAATGTATGCTGCTCTTCAATATATTTATTCACCACGCTGATGACATCCTCAAAAGGAAGTCCAGCGTCCTCGCACTGTGCGATCTTCATGGCGATCAGGGTCTGTCCTACGGAAGCAGAGCGGGAATTAAACACGTGAACCTGCTTATCCTT
This sequence comes from Blautia segnis, assembly GCF_014287535.1. Taxonomy (NCBI): domain Bacteria; kingdom Bacillati; phylum Bacillota; class Clostridia; order Lachnospirales; family Lachnospiraceae; genus Blautia; species Blautia segnis. Next base: position 21,143 of record NZ_JACOOT010000026.1, read on the forward strand.
CCTCTCCTCATGAAGAAGGCTTGCTCCAAGAACAGCGCTGTTGTAGGAACCGCTTAATTCAGAGGAAAGAGTCACGCAGTACACATGATCTGCCTCGCAGTCAAATGCCTTTCTGTAGCTCTCTGGAGACGGGCACGCTGACTTGGGGCATTCCGGGCAGGCTGCAACCTTCTGAAGGAAATCTGCCTGGTCAAAGGTCTCGTCATCAATTATATTCTCACTTCCCACAGTAAGCGTCAGCGGTACAGATTCAAATCTCTCATCCTGCTTCCACTGCTCCAGAAGTTCTCCGCAACTATCTATAACAATTTTATAGCTCAATTATATCGTCCTCTTTTCCATGCTATGTAGTTTTAAATACCACATCTATATTAACACATTACTACATGTTTGAAAAGAGTTTTTTCTTTCCTTTTTTGGCAATTTGCTTTATAATGGTAAATACTTATGAATTTGTTTTTCCCGTGAAAGGAGGCACCTATGCTTGCCCTGAAAATCACTGATCAGAAAGATTTCACAAACAAACTTTTTCTCGGCGACACCTTCGACCTTTTTTGGCTGAACCAGGCCGAGATCACCACAAGCAATCTCTTTACCATTGACGGCAGACTGCAGACTGAATTTTTCGACAATGACCAGCAGGAATTTTTAAGTTCCAGCCATCGCACCTACTCACTGTGGAAAGAGGTGAAGCCCATCTGCTATTCCATCATCCGCGGGAAACGTGCGCCGCTTTCCTTTAAGATCGTGCTTCAGTTTTCTCCCAATAAAGCTGCTGCCCTGCTTCAGAACTCGTCCCTTCCTTTTCCCCCGGAACAGGTGGCGGGACTATATCTGAACCTTCAGTACAAAAACAAAACCCTTCTTTGCACTACCGGCACTTCCCTGAAGACCTTTTTCCCGGGCAAAGAACTGGACCATCTCTGGGAGCAGTATGTAACGGAGTTTTTCAGTCGTAATGAGATTTCCGCTGAGAGCTTATAGTCTCAGCTCTCCTCATCCGTTCCCAGATAAAATGCGATCATGTCTACGAATTCACTGTTCGTTGGTCTGTATTCCAGAGGATATCCGGCGATCTGTTCCAGCCTTTCCCGATGATTTTCCCAACATACATTTACAATAGTACGGATATCATGCTCTATATTGGATGGTTTGGATTTAAATTTCTTTGCCAGCCTTGGATAAATGTCCTTTGTGATCTTCATCGGTCTTTCCTGAAATTCCATAGTCATCCGTATAGCTTCTGCCACAAAATAATATCCTTTGTATTTTGATGTTGCACCTAGTTTACGTATCGTTCCGTATACCTCTTTCATGTTAAGTCCCTCCCACAATTAGTTACTCCTGCATCTGCAGTTAGCGAATTTTTGCCTCTATATATAATACGAATTAATTTCCAGTTTTTTAGCTTTTTGAGATAATTTTTTTATAAAAATGTAAAAAATTTTAGGATTTTCGTCCTGGCGGTTTTTACGCATGCAAAAAACAGTCCCGCCAGGAGGGATTTCCCCTGTCCTGGCGGGACTGTCTTTTATTTAGAATCCTGACATCTTAATTTATTTGGTAAGCATAAGCAGGATCTCGTTGCTTCTCTGTACAAATTTGGTCATCTCTTCCGGAGAGAGCTGCTTGTGGCTTAACATTGCAAGATCGTAGAGTTCCTCACAGATTACCGGAGTCTTCTCAGAATCCTTGTTGCCAGCAACAAACTGAACCAACGGATGCTTGGCATTGAGCACCAGAGTCTCCTGGCCGCCAAACATAGACGGATCCATGCCGTACATATTGTACATCTTCATCATATCCTGCATACGGCGGCTTTCCTCGGAAAGTGTCATCATAGCAGCAACCTTCTCATTCTTCAGGTTCTCCACCTTCACTTCCAGCTTGTCGTTTTTCAGGGCGCTGCGGAATACTTCTGTAAGTGTCTTGGATGTCTCTTCATCAGCAGCACCGTCCTCGCGAAGTTCCTCGGAAAGGTCTGCATCAATTCTCTTGAACTGGATGGTCTGATCTTTCTGCTCTAAGTGGGAAATAAATGCGCTGTCAATGTTGTGCTTCAGAACAACCGCATCCTTGCCTGCCTCACGGAACATATTGATGTACTGGCTCTGCTGAACCTCATCTGTTACATAGAAGATGGTAGTCTTCTCAGGCTCTTTCTCCTTGGAGTCTTCTTTATTCTCTTCTTTGGCTTCTGTGGTTTCCTCAGCCTTTGTCTCGGTATTCTCTTCCGGCTTCTTGTTCTCCTCGATGCAGTCTTTCAGAGTGAGATATTTGCTGTCAATGTTCTTGAAAAGAATATAGTCATTCATCTTGTCTGCAAACTTGCTGTCCTTGATGCAGCCATATTTGATAAATGGGCTGATGTCATCCCAGTATTTCTCATAGGACTCACGGTCTGTCTTGCACATTCCGGTAAGCTTGTCTGCAACCTTCTTGGTGATGTACTCGGAAATCTTCTTTACAAATCCATCATTCTGCAGGGCAGATCTGGATACGTTCAGCGGCAGATCCGGGCAGTCGATCACACCTTTGAGAAGAAGCAGGAACTCCGGAATAACCTCTTTAATATTATCTGCAATAAATACCTGGTTGTTGTACAGCTTAATGGTTCCCTCAATGGAATCGTACTCTGTATTGATCTTCGGGAAATACAGGATACCTTTCAGGTTGAACGGGTAATCCATGTTCAGATGGATCCAGAACAGAGGCTCCTTGTAGTCCATGAATACCTTGCGGTAGAATTCCTTGTATTCCTCATCTGTGCAGCTGTTCGGATGCTTCATCCACAGCGGCTGCGGGTCACTTAAGGATACCGGACGCTTGTTGATCTTTACTTTATCCTTGGCAGGAGAAACTTCTACTACTTCTTTCTCCCCTTTGTCGTTCTCTTTCTCCTCAGTCTTGGCATCCTCGTGGATATGTTCTACAACCACATCATCCTCGCGAAGCTCGGACTCATCGATGGTCTCATATTCCTGAGGAGCATTCTCCTTGGAAAGATAAATATTCACAGGCATGAAAGAACAGTATTTCTCAATCACTTCTCTCATACGATACTCATTGGAGAACTCTGTGCTCTCATCATTAAGGAACAGGGTGATTTCAGTACCAACTGTGGTCTTATTGCCATCCTGCATATCATACTCTGTACCGCCGTCGCAGGTCCAGTGTACCGGAGTTGCTCCCTCTTTATAGGAAAGAGTATCGATCTGAACCTCATCGGCTACCATAAATGCGGAATAGAATCCAAGTCCGAAGTGTCCGATGATCTGGTCATCTGTTGTCTTGTCTTTATATTTGGAAAGGAACTCAGTTGCGCCGGAAAAAGCGATCTGAGTAATGTACTCCTCTACTTCGTCTGCTGTCATACCAAGACCTGTATCGATAAATTTCAGGGTCTTCTCTTCCGGATTAACGATTACATGAACCTCTGCCTTGTAATCATCTGGAAGTGTATACTCTCCCATAACATCCAGCTTCTTCAGCTTGGTGATGGCGTCACAGCCATTGGAAATCAGCTCTCTTGCAAAAATGTCGTGATCAGAATATAACCATTTCTTTATAATTGGAAAAATATTTTCACTGTTAATTGATAAACTACCATGCTTCTCAGCCATGCAGCTCACTCTCCTTTGTCTTCTAAATTATACAAACTATAGTAATACCAAATTTCCCAAAAGTCAAGAAAAATTTAGCACTCATTTAAAATGAGTGCTAGTAATATTTGTTGATGGATGGAATGATCTATAAAAAAGGTCTGATGTACACGGACATTCCTGCGGTTTCTGCCGCCAAAAAGGGGAAGCTGTTATCAGCCTCCCCTTTCATCATTCATGCTTTTTTATTTTTGAAAAAGCTGAATGCTTATTATTTCTTCTTATTGCGGTAAACAAGGATTCCTGCAATCAGTACCACTGCAATTACCAGAATGATTACGAATGGAAGGATTGGTGTGTTATCACCAGTCTTTACTGCGTTCTTCTGGTTTGCATCGGACTTGTCAGCAGCAGGTGTCAGTGTCTGATTCGGTGCTGCTGCAACGGTGAAGTTCACCTGTTTGGTATCCTGTGTGCCTGTGTTTACCCAGTTGCTTCCATCGAATTTCTGCTGGTTGTAGGTTACCGTTAAGGTGTAGTTACCACTCTTGCCCATACGGAAGGTTGCGGAATATGGAGCTTTGTCCCAGCTTCTTGATTCCAGAACTTCCCAGTTCAGAGGCAGATATCTTACATCACCCTTAATCGGGTTCTCAATGTCGGTTCCTGCTCCAACTGCTGTGAAGGTGATCTTGGTCTCTGTGGTGTAAGAACCATCAGAGCTGATTCCTGTAATTGTGTTCTTGGAAGCATCGGAAACGATCGGTCCGCGGCTTACAGAAACATTTACAGATACGATCAGGTTCAGGTTATCCGGATTGGTCACGCCATCTGGAAGGGTAACGGTACCATTTACAGAGAACTTCTGTGCTTCTGCACTGTTCTGGTTGTAAGCACATCCATTTACATCCCATGCTACGGAAGCGTTCATGTCGCCTGCTGTAGTGGTAATCTTAACTGTGGATGGGAGCTGTAATCCCTCTGCGGATTTCTCCACGCCGTTTGCCAGAGTGATGTCTGCTGGCTTGCTGACTGCGGTAAGCTTAACAGCTGCTTCAGTTACAGTGAAGCTTACAGGGATTACGATTTCTGTGATCTGGTCTGCTTTGATGGAGATGTTCTGGCTGTAAGAACCAGCTGCTAATCCAACTGCAGGTGCTACGGTAAAGGATGCCGTCTGACTGGAATCCAGTTCTGCTACCGGCAGATTGCCTAAAGTGAACTCACTTCCGCTGATGCTTACAGTAAGGTTTGTCAGTTTCACATTGCCTGTGTTCTCAAGAGTTACAGTTGCTGCTACAGGTGCTTCTGTGTAGCCAACCTCTTTGCTGTCAAATTCTACCTTTGAAGGATCTGCAGTCAGCTCCGGAGCTGGTGTCTCCTTAACAGAGTAGGAAACTTTAAGAGCAAGCAGGGTATCTCCAGTCTCTGCATTGACAACTGTTACGGTATCCTCAAAGTCACCAGTCTCGCTGGTATCATTTGGTGTAATGCTTAATGCTGCTGTAGTACTTCCATCTGCTGGAAGCTCAATTTCTTCAGAAGCAAAGGCTGCTGTTACAAAATCTTTATCAGTCTGTACTGCAAGCTTCACAGTTCCGGTACCGGAATTCTTCAGTTTTACAGGTGTAGGTGCAGTATCCGCATCTACGGTAAACTCGCCAAGGTTTACAGTGTTGTCCGTGATTGTTTCATCTGCTGCTTCAATCTTCGGATCATTCTGAACCTCTGGTTCTGATGGAACTTCCGGAGTAGGCTCTGCCGGTTCCTCAGTTGGTATCTGATTGTCGGCGGATGGTTCCTCGGTTGGAGTTGGGTCAGTTGTCGGCTCCTCAGCTGGTGTCTGATCATCTGCTGCCGCTACTACCATATCCGCATTGAAGGAAACCTCTGTACCCTCTTCTGTGGTATAGGTAATGGTATCCTTGTATTCTCCGGCCTCAACGCCTGCTCTTGGCATGATCCATACGGATGTCTGCTCTCCGGCTGCGAGAGGCTCATTGATATCCTGTACCATAAAGTGTTCCGGGCTGATCTCGTTAAAATTCAGAGTACCTGTACCGATGTTCTTAATGGTGACGGTCTTTGCTATGGAATTAGATTCCTCCTGTGTGAATCCGGCATCTACAGTTCCGAAATCTACAACTGCAGTTCCGTCCTCTGATGCAGTATCCGCTGCTGCCTCAGCTGCATAAGAAACTTCCTCCGGTGCCTGTGCATCCTGCGCATTGTCTGCCTCAGATGCATCGTTGCTCTGACCTTCTTCTGGAATTTCCAGATAGTCTTCTGTTCCAATATCGATTACGCTGTCATCTGTTGCGGTATCAGCCGGCTGTGCAGCATCTGCAGAATCAGCTGCTGAATCAGATGTATCTGTGGTATCTGCTGCTGTCTGGTTCTCTGCCGGCTGCATTTCATCAGCAGAAGCTTCCGGTTCCCCGCCAATATCAATTACTTCGTCCTGAGTATCCTCTGCTGGCTGAGCATCTTCTGCCTGCTGGATATCCTCTGCGGCAGAATCCTCAGCTGCTGTATCCTGTGCAGCTGCAGCATCCGGATCCTCTGTAGTCTCCTGCGGAGCTTCCTCCGGTGTTGCCACGATTTCAACTGTGTTTGCTTTCAGCTCACCAGTTACTCCAAGCTCGGACTTTCCGGTGATCTTCAGCTGGATCTTATTTCCAAGATCATCAGTTGTAAGCTTATAAGTTTTCTCCGTACCAACCTCTGTAAGCTGGTCTCCTGTTTTCCTTGACCAGCTGAAGCTTACGTAGTCATCACTAAGCCCCTCTGGTGTAACTTTGGTATAATCTGCGCTGAGTTCAGATCCTACAGCTGCAGTTCCTTTGATTTTCAGCTTGCCTCCTAATTCTCCGGACGGTACCGCAGAAGCGAATACCAGTGACGGAAGCAAGGAAAGCATCATAAGAAAAGTCATAACCATTGCTATAATTTTCCTAGATCTCATATGCCATCCTCCTTTACATTCCCCTTTTGGCTGAGTCTTAACATTATCGTAACATATTTTAAACATTTCTACAAGTGCTTTTTACAATGCTGTAAACTATGGGTCGCTTTGTAAAATGCTGCACCTGTATCTTTGTTTATGGTTATTATAGCAACCTGATTTTACGTCTATGTAATATGAATTTATCCAACAGGATTACTGGCAGTCCTTATCCCTCTACGATCAGATATTTTCCATCTGGCAGGACAAATACCTCGCTGGCTTCCTCCAGTTCGTCATCGCTCATACCATCCACATCCGCGCCCATACCGGACAGGTATTTACGCACCTCGCTGATGGAATCTGCCACCACTGCCATGCAGTCCTCAAGAAAAGCCTCTGCCTCCTCATAATTCTCTGCTACAGGCTCATCAAAAAGCTGCTCCTGATTTTCCAAAAATGTCTGGATGCACTCTTCTGTATACATCTTATATACCTCCTTTTTTATTTGCTGCATTTTTCCTCATAAAGATCCAGGATGTCTTCCGGAGATTCCACCAGGGCATCTGCGCCGTTCTTTAAAAGCTCTTCTTTTTCCCGGTAGCCCCACAGAACACCTACAGTATACATGCCTGCTGCCTTGCCTGTCTGCATATCCGTTCCGGAATCTCCCAGATACATGCACTCCTCTGGCAGCACGCCAAATGCCTCGGCAATCTTCAGAGGACCATCCGGTGCCGGTTTCTTTCGAATGGAATCGCTCTGGCCCATCACCATGTCAAAGACCTGATCTCCAAACATTCTTTTTACTACCTTCACAGCTGCCTCATGGGGCTTGTTGGAGCATACGCCAAGCTTTACCCCGTTTTGCTTCAAAGTTTTCAAAGTCTCCGGCATTCCCGGGTAATGCTGTATTTTATAGAAAGGATCCTTATCAAATTCCGTTCTGTAAAGCTTACGTGCTTCTTCATAATGTACAAGCTCTTTGTCTCCTGCATCGATCAGAAGTCTTTTTACCAGCATATCTGCACCGTTTCCACAGTAATACCGGTAATTCTCCACTGGCATTGGGTTCAGTCCAAACTTCCGCACTACCTGATTTCCTACAGCTGCCATGGAATCCAGAGTGTAAGCCAGTGTTCCGTCCAAATCAAAAATACATGCTTTTATCATTTTTTTATACCTCTTATGTCTATTCCAAGTTTCTTAAGTTCATATACCAGTCTGCCAACAGGAAGACCTACTACATTATTATAATCCCCGCAAATTCCCTTCACATAGATTCCAAATCCGCCCTGGATCCCATAGCTGCCAGCTTTATCCATAGGCTCTCCCGTTTCAATATAGGCGAGCAGTTCTTCCCTGGAAACAGGATAAAACTGTACATCTGTCTTCTCGCTGAAGGTATGAGCCTGCCAGGTATGTTTTTTCTTAAGCAGGAGCGTCACTCCTGTATAAACCTGATGTGTCTGTCCCTGCAGCTTCCACAGCATACGAAAAGCATCTTCCCTATCCGAAGGCTTTCCAAGAATTTCACCGTCACAGGCAACCACTGTATCCGCGCCGATGATCAGCTGCGGCTCCTTTTCGGCCTGAAGCAGGTCTGCAACTTCAGATGCCTTATCCAAAGACAACTTTTCTACTGTTTCGGCAGGATCTGATGTCTCTGCCTTTTCTTCCCCGCCGCTTACAACCACGGAAAATTTCAGTCCGGTTTTTGCAAGCAATTCCTTTCTTCGAGGGGATCCCGAAGCTAAAACAATTATTTCCATAATCTCTCCTTTTCTGTGTTATCAGTATAACCCTGTGCGTATATCGACGCAATGATTTTTTTCTTTTCTTTTTGTCCCAAAAGTATTACAATAAGGTCAGCCCCATCTGTTTGTTTCCAGGACAGGTGGAGAACCGCGAAAGGAGTATACAATATGGCAAAAATTAACAAATATTGGGGTATGGTTGCCCTTGGTGCAGTGACTGCCGCAGCAGCCGGTGCTGCAGCCGCCGCTTTTGCAAAGCGCAGAGTTCTGGAGCAGGTAGCTGATGCTGAGGATGATTTTGAGGACGAGCAGGAGACTTCCAGCCAGCCGGAAAAAAAGGAAGTTCATGAGGATTTCATTTCCTGGGAAGCAACTTCCGAGGAAGAGACCGCCGAAGTACCGGAAGATGAGGATTCAGCTGAAGATCCTGCCGAAAAGGATTCAGACGAAGATTCAGCGGACGCTGAGGAAACAGATGAGGAAGCCGTAGACAATGCTCTTGAAGAAGCAGAAAAAATTGCGGATGAATTCGAGGAAGATCTTGCAGAAGCAAAAGAAGAGCAGGACAAGGAAGAAGCTTCCATTCATATCGACTGATTTTTAGTCACTGATTTTGACAGATAAAAAATTGAAAGGCCGCTGCCCGGTAATTTCTCCGGACAATGGCCTTTTTAATTTTACAAATACTTATGTGAGGATGCTGGGTAAAGCGCCCTCTCTCATTATGCCTCTTTAATCTCGAGAACATCCATCGGACATGCTTTTACGCAGATGCCGCAGGCGATACATTTGCTTACTGTCTCTGCTTCTTCTGCTTTTACCATTACGCCGAATGGACAGACTTCTTTACATTTTCCGCAGCCTACACATTTCTTCTTGTTGATCATGTATACGCCCTTTGGATTCTGAGTGATGGCACCCTCTGGACAGACTTTTGCGCATTTTCCGCACTGTACGCATACAACTGGTTTCGGGCTTACGCCGTCTTTCTGTACAGAAATTTTGATGCAGGAAAGATCCTCGTCAAATTTCTTGTAAAATGCCTCTGAACAGGCAATTTCACATGCCTTGCATGCCATACATGCATCTTTTTTTGCTACGTTAAGCTTTTTCATTTTGATTTCCTCCGCTTTTGTAATATTTATGATAGTTGTTTTATCCTGCCGAATAGATGAAACTAACTAAAAAACTTCTGCGCAGAACTGCCGGCAATTCCCATAGGAATACCGGCAGTTCACACTGTTATAATAATTATTTAGTTTCACGATTCAGCAGTTAAATACCGCTTTTCAAAAGGCATTCTGCAAAGTAAAGCATGCAGACTGCAAACTTTTTAATCTTCTCCGGCAATTAAGCCTTCGGTAATTTGAAGGAACTCTTAAGGGATACAATACGGTTAAATATCGGTGCTCCCTCCTTGGAGTCGTGGATATCGGCACAGTAGAATCCGTTTCTTACGAACTGATAGCTGTCATAGCCTTTTGCCTTAAGAAGCTCTGGCTCTACATAAGCAGAAACCTCAACAAGGGAATTGGGGTTCAGGTTCAGCTCGCCAGTTTCCTTATCGTATACACCCTTCTCCTCGTCAACAATGTTCTCATAAAGGCGTACCGGAACCTTGCCGGCATTTGTTGCCTCTACCCAGTGGATGGTTCCCTTTACCTTACGTCCGTCAGGTGCGTTGCCGCCTTTTGTCTCCGGGTCATAAGTACAGTGTACCACATGAACGGTTCCGTCATCGTCTGCCTCAAAACCTGTACAGGTTACAAAATATGCGTTCATCAGACGCACTTCTGTTCCCAGGAAGAGACGTTTGTATTTCTTCGGTGGGTCGATCATGAAGTCTTCTCTTTCAATATAAAGCTCTCCGCTAAACGGAACCTTTCTGGTTCCAAGTGCCTCATTCTCCATATTGTTCGGAGCATCCAGGTACTCTACCTGTCCTTCCGGATAATTATCGATCACCAGTTTGATCGGATCAAGAACTGCCATGTAGCGCGGAGCCTTTAATTTCAGATCCTCACGGATGCAGTACTCAAGCATTGCATAATCCACAGAACTGTCAGCCTTGGAAACACCGCAAAGCTCTACAAACTTCTGAATGGATTCCGGAGTATATCCGCGGCGGCGCAGACCGGAAATGGATACCAGTCTCGGGTCATCCCAGCCATCTACGATTCCGGTCTCAACAAGCTTCTTAATATAACGCTTACCGGTTACTACGTTGGTCAGATACAGCTTTGCAAACTCGATCTGCTTCGGCGGATGCGGATACTCAAGCTCTCTTACTACCCAGTCATATAGCGGTCTGTGGTCCTCAAATTCCAAAGTACAGATGGAATGGGTAATTCCCTCGATTGCATCCTCAATTGGATGTGCAAAGTCATACATCGGATAAATACACCAGGTATCACCGGTTCTGTGGTGGCTTACATGTGCCACACGGTAGATAACCGGATCACGCATGTTCATGTTCGGAGAAGCCATATCGATTTTGGCACGGAGAACCTTCTCTCCATCTGCGTACTTGCCGTCCTTCATCTCCTCAAACAGCTGAAGGTTCTCTTCTACGCTTCTGTTGCGGTATGGGCTCTCTTTCCCTGGCTCCTTTAAGGTTCCGCGGTATTCCCTGATCTGGTCAGCACTTAAATCGCAGACATAGGCTTTGCCTTTCTTGATCAGCTTTACAGCAGCCTCGTACATCTGTCCGAAATAATCGGAAGCAAAAAACAGTCTGTCCTCCCAGTCTGCTCCCAGCCATTTGATATCTTCCTTGATGGATTCTACAAACTCAGATTTCTCTTTGGTCGGGTTTGTATCATCAAAACGCATGTTGAATTTACCGTTATATTCTTTTGCCAGTCCTGCATTTAAAAGAATGGATTTGGCATGTCCTATATGAAGATAGCCGTTTGGCTCTGGCGGGAAACGGGTATGAACGGTATCATAAACTCCTTCTGCCAGGTCTTTATCAATGATATTTTCAATAAAATTTTTGGAAACCGTTTCGTTCTCCATGTTTCTCCCTCCTGAAATCCTCTGTTATTTATAGCATATGAATACTATCAGTTAGTCTTAAAGCCTTCTTTTACAGGCTCCAGTTGATTTATCTTATCATAATCCCTCTCATTTTAAAAGTTTTTCTTAATAAAAAGTGGATTTTTTTATATCGTATAAACAAAAAAGTCCTTGAAATAGAATCAAGGACTTTAAGCTGATGACGGGAATCGAACCCGTGACCTCCGCCTTACCAAGGCGACGCTCTACCGACTGAGCCACATCAGCACTCTTGTGCTTCAGCATTTCTGCCGCTCACAGTTGATTATATTACCAGAAGGTTATGCGATTGTCAACAGTTATTTTCAAATTTTTTCAAAAAATATAAAATAATTAAAATTCTTCCCCCAAGCCCAGCCTGTGCCAGGCTGGGCTTTATGATATGGAATCTTTCTTTATGGGAATTTTTTATGAAAAGTTGTTTCTACGGTATGATCACATTTCTCACAAATCCGGTGTCCGTCAGTTCCCGGTCCGTTGTTTTTTTGTTGGTAAATACGGCGGTTCCATTTTGATTCATAGACAGGTCAAACTGCACTTCTTTTCCATTTATCTTTCCGCCGGATACGCCGTCAATCTTTTCCAGTTCATACCGCATGATCCTGCATTCGGAAACGGTATATACTCCTGCAGGAACTTCAAAAGATAGGCTTAGTCTTGCGTCTTTGGAGGTATCTGTATTTTCCCTGGTGAATTCTACTGTATCATAATAAGTGTACTTTTCTCCGTCCAGATCCGTTCCCTGCAAGCGAAATGTAAAAACAGGATTTCCATGGGCCCATACAATTTCCTTTCCATGGATTACTTTGTCCACCTGGATGGTCACCAGCTTCACATCTGTCATCTCAAAGGATTGGACGGCTTCCTCATTTTGGATCACGCATTTTACAGGCGCACCCTTTTTATAGCCTTTTGGAGCTTCCAATTCTGTCAGAAGGTACTCTCCTGCTGCCAGCCGGTTGATTCTGTGGGGTGTTGTCCCAGATATCCAGGTGTCCACGATTTTTCCCTTTGCGTCTGTAAGCCGCAGGGTGGCACCAGCTACCGTTTTTTGGGTGGCCTTGTCTGTTTTTCGAAATTCTGCTTTGGTGTATCCGTTCTCTACTGTAATGGTATGTCCCTGTTCCTGTTCCACAAGACCGTTTTCGTCTACTGTGAATTCATAGGAGCGTCCGTCCGGTACATAGCCATCCGGCGCTGTTTTTTCCTGAAATACGTAGGTTCCAGGGACAAGCCCCTTGATCTGGATCATGCCGTTTGCGTCTGTTGTATAAAGCTTCCCTTTGTCTGCTCCTTGTGTTTTCTCCCACAGAAGAAAGCTTACGCCAGCAAGACACCGATCCGGATCGCTGACATTTTCCTTTTTGGATACCTTTTTAATGCAGACCAGAGTTTCCTCATTTTGGAAGACGGCTGTTTTTTGTGCATCTCCTTCTTTTAATTCCACATCACAGACTTTTGACGTAACCACGTAACCTTTGGGAGGAGTCCGTTCCTCTACTGTATATTTTCCCATATAAAGAGGCTTCGAAATGGCTGTTCCGCTTTCATCCGTAGTAACTTTGTCCACTGTTTCTCCTGAAGAAAGCAGAAGCGTTCCCACAACAGAATAGATATCTGCCGCAGCTTTCACTTCAAATACAGCTCCCTGCAGGTTTCTGCCGGAAGGATCTTTCTTTCGAACAGTTATCGTTCCCTTTGGAGTGTCTTCTTTTATGATCACTTCTGTTTTATCTGTATTTCCGAAAACAGAGGCTGGGGTTCCCTGATGCCATTCAAAAATAACCGAAGCCATATTATACACATGTGCCTCCAGAATGTCCGGATTCTGGTTCACTGCGTAATAAGGCTGCAGACTGCAGCCTTTTTTTAATCTTACCGACAGCTGCAGTCTGAGGATTTTCCCGTAGCTGCTTTCTGGCAGGGAACCAATAGATGACAGCTTAAGCAGCTGATTTTTCACACTTAATTTCCAGTTTCCATCTGTTCCTCCAGAAGTTCCAAATGAAGCCAGCACATTCTGCTCAACCAGAAGCTTTGCGGATTTTAACTCAAAACAGTCTGCAAGCTCATCCTGGATATGAAGACCTGCGATTTTCCACTGTTCTGTGTTTTGGGGAATCTGCTGGGAAATCTCATATACCGTTTCAAAATCTCTGCCCTTATATTCTTTTGCTTTTACCTTTGCTGTTCCGTCTATGATCCATTTCTGCGGTTTTTCCGGTTCCGGCCGCTGAACCTTTGCCCGGGAAACAACCTCATTGGACCAGTTTGTCCCCTCCTGCCCGTTTTTGTGTCTGCAGGTAATGGAACCTTTGTTTTTTACCGCATAGCTGCACACATTCCCACTGTAGGAGGGCGTCATTTCTGATGCGTCCATCCTTGCCTTTATCTGGAATTCATATGTTTTTCCATAGAATGCCGAGGAAGCCAGTGCTGCCTGGGTTGCCTGAAAACTTACCACATCATCCTTCGCTGTGAGCTGAAACCAGGAAGTCACATTTTCCCCGGATGGAAGCATCTTGACAGCCGCATCCTCTGCGAAATCCACTCCTGCAGGGAGTGCATCTGTGATGGTACAGGATCCATAGTAATATGCCGGATGCTCCTCCGGGATTTCGGTCTGAAGGGTATAATAAAACTCATCCGAAATATTCACCAGATCGTTAAAAGCTCCCTGTTCTGCCAGTGTGTTTCCTGTCTTTTTGGTCAGCTTGGGATATTCCACAGGACCGTATCCTTTTGCATCCCACTGAAGCCCTGCCACACTTACACATGTTCCAGTCAACGCCTCTTCATACTGGTTTTGGATTGCTTTCGCCGGGTTCTTTGATACATTCCCGTAACCAGGGCTGAGAATTGCAAGATAAAAGCCAGCGGATTGATCCACTTCATAGACAACGGTATGCTCTGGAACTTCTCCTTCTACCTTGGCGGCAGGAGCTGTCAGCACCTCATAGTTTTTGGAAAAAAGCTCCGTCTGGAACACATTGACTACAGAATCCTTTGTGGCATATCTGTGCCCAATGGAACCATTCTGCAGCCGGATTCCAAAACGCTGGTACAGATCAATATCCAGCCATCTGAAGCGGTAATTTCCCGGTACAGGCGTACTTGTTCCGCTTTTTACAATATCTATTTTGATTTCCTGGGCTGGAAGACCATCTGCAAACAGAAGCCACAGGTCATCCGTATCGCTGATCCCAAAAATAGGCATCAGATCCGTCATTTTTGCACCTTTGTTGTCGTAGGTATAATCCAGATAATCCGTGCAGGTCATCAAAAGGTCCAGACTGGTATTTGCTTCTTTGTTAAAGCCTACGTTTGTAACCCGAAACCCGTATTTTCCTTTTGCACGGTTATCAAGGGGCAGATAATACGGACCTTGTACCGCTCCCTGTATCTTTTGCCCGGCAAGCACACTGCTTCCAGCCTGACTCCAGGGATACACTGCGGAATTGGAATTCCAGCCAAGCCTTGTATATTTGCTGCTGAAAACCGCCTCCCCATTGGTAACCGGAACAAAGCCGCCGTTTCCATTTCGTACAGGCAAACCCTCCTGCACAAAACCAGCATGTGCCGCATACAGGTCGATCAGATTCTCCATATTTTCTTCTGGAACAGCCTCTTCTCCTTCTGAAAAAAGCAGGTCATCCTCTTCCATCTCAGAAAATAGATCATTTTCTGTAAAAAATCCTTCGTCCCCTTCTGCATCCATCTGGTTTTCCAAATCTGTGGCATCCTCTGAACCAGTATCCTCTTCCTCACCGGTATCTTCCGAAATATTTTCCATTTCCTCTTCAGAGTTCCACGCTTCCTGCTCCTCTGCTCCTGCGGCTTCTTTCTCCCTTTCTATGGCTTTGCCCTCTTCCTGGGCCAATGCCCTGCTGTCCGGATGGGAAAATACCGCAGGCACAGCGATCACAGCTGCCAGTACAGCCTTTCTAAAAAATCTTTTCCTCATCCTGCGTCCTCCTGGCGGTCTGCCTCATACTGTTTTAAATAATTCTCATACTTTTTCTCCATGGTCATTCCTTCATCCTGCATCTGGATCACCTTTGCAGTTACAGGCACATCATAGCTTCTTTTCACATCAAGCTCCCCTTCCAGATAGAGAACCGTCACAATCTCGGAAAACAGAGGCGCAGTGCTTTCTCCTGGCATTAGTACCTTTTTATAGCCGTAAACATATTTCTGGCTATTCTGGTCCTGTTTCTTAGAAAACAGCGTCCATTTCCCTGTGTCTGCCTCAAACTGAAACAGTTCTCTTCTTTCCTTTTCTGTTTTTTTCCCGGTTTTTTCATCCACCACGGAAATGTTTTCCACCGGGATCCTGACTTCCAGAAAAACATTTGCCTCATTCTTTCCTGTATTCTGCACAACAGGATCCTTCTCCAGGGTCTGACCGGGATACACCTTCAACGCCTTCTCTGCATCCCAATGTGCCTCTGTCAGCCTGGCTTTTACAGAGCCTGCTGTGATCACATTTCTCACCTCGCCCACTGATCTGGTGAGATATGCAATTGTAACAGCCCCGGAAAATGCAATTCCCAGCAGCAGGCCTGCGCCTCCCAGTATGTACCGTTTTTTCCTCATTTTATTTCACGCTCCTTTTTGCTTTCACGCCTTCCCAGATATTCATGCACAGAGAAAACGCCAGGAAACAGGACAAAACCGCCGCTTTTCCATTCCAGGTGCTAAGAAACAGCCGTACATACCCCACATAGGGAACTGTAAAAACAACGGTTCCATATACATTCTCCCACTTCACAGGTTGGGTATCCTGCTTCTCGTTTGCATCTCCTTTTGTCATAAACAGCTGGGCGTTTTCATCTATTTCCATCACCCGGTGAGTGATAACCGTTTCCCCTTCAAAAAAAGTGATGATCTCCCCTTTTTTTATTTCCCGGGGCTGCTTCTCTTTCACATAAACGGCAGCCCCCACCGGAAGTGCCGGTGACATGCTCCCTGATACTACGGTATAACATCTCATTTTCAGAATCTGCGGATAGCAAAAACAGATCAGCATACCAGAAAGAATAATCAGGCACATAGCTTTTGGATATCTTTTATTCATCCTGGCTTTCCTTTCTGTACAGCCGCCAGCTGCTGACCGCCATTGCTGCCAGGGCACCAAACAATGCCAGCCATTTCACCGCAGCTTTTGTCTCATCCCCTGTTTTCGGGCTTGCTGCCACAGATGAAAAAACTTTTTCCCCTGCATTCTGGCTATTCTCTTCTCTGGAATTCTGCTGACCGTATTCTTTTTCGGAACCATCCGGATCTTCTTCTCTTTTACCTGCTCCCTGCGCCGAAAATACCCAGTTTACTCTGCCAAGAAGGCTCTGATACTGGTTGTCCATCTCTTCGCTTAAGGACAGCTTCACCACCAGGCTTTTCCCTTCGCCTGCTGCAAAATCTCCAAGAGAAATATTCTCCTTCATGTTCCAGCCTGCCCCGGTCACATTTCCGTCCACAGCCCCCCGATAAAGAACTTTGCTGTCCTGCCGAATCTCCACCACAGCATATCTGGACAGAAGCTTTTCCACCAGTTCCAGATTTTCCTGACTCATTTTTTCCTGCTCTGCAAGCTCTGCACGCAGATACATCTGAACCGGAATCTGAGAGGAATTGGTGATACGGATGGTCTGGCTTCTTGTGCATCCCGGCGTCAGGTTCTTGAAATTGGCAAACAGATCTGTGGTCTCCCCGCCGATTTTCAGCTTCTGGTTTTCCCCGAAGATTACACTTGTTACAGTCTCACAGGTACAGGGCTGATAGAAAATCCCCAGATCCCGCTCCTTTTTTCCCCAGATGGTCTCCATCTCACCGCCTTCAGCCTGAATGCTCTCCATATTGATCAGGATCCTGGCCTCTTTGTTTTTGTAGCGGTTGTCCGCTTTTTCGGACAGATAATATCGGTCCATCAGAGGTTTTCTGGTACTTTCTCCTGCCAGCAGAACATCCTTGTAGTACCAGTACCCATCATCCTCCAACGTCCAGAGATCCGTATTGTAGTGAATTTCGATCAGCCCTGGATCCAGATCCTTCTCTTCCTGAAAGCTCCCCTCTTCATCCATGCTCCCGAACATGCTGGTAACCTTCACCCGCACAAAAGAGTCCGTATTTCCCTCATTTTTAATAAATACTTCCTTCACGACTTTCTGTCCGGGATCTACATGATCCGGTCTTATATAATTCTCCTGTATGGAATTTTTGTAGGAGGACATAGACAGCAGGTTTTCGGCATATTCTGATACATTCCACGCAGCCAGCACAGCACCGCATACAAACAGCATTCCTGCAAACACAAGAAGGGCCATACATGTAAACGTATGCTTTTTCATAGCATCTCTTCCTTTCTGATCAGTTCACGCCAGCGCTCCTGATCTCCTGCAGAGTGCCTCCTTTGATCTCCTCATCCAGCATGCGGTACGCCTCTGCCTGTGTGGCAAAGCCCTTGCTCTGAATTGCCTGCGCAGTTACCTTCAGCTGATAGTTGCCCACCTTTTTCATTTCCGTCTGGTTCCAGTCGATGGGAATCACCACATTGGTGAACAGAGTGGATTCCTCCTGGATATTCAGAATCCCATCTCCGTTTTTGCCCATATAGTTGTATACCAGCTTAGACGCCGTAGATCTTGCCGTATCCTTTTCCCAAAGAGGATTCACCATCGGGTATGCCGCCAGCTCTGAAAGGCTGTAGCCTGGAATCCGGTCCTGGATCAACCCGGTTGAGGTTCCTTCCTTTTTGTCGTATCCGCCATCAAAGCTTTCATCATAATAGATGGTTTTGTAGATCAGATTCAGCGCCTGGCTGTCTGTCACATCTGCGCCGTCTCCATCCAGAATGTCCACGATCATCCGCACATAGCAGGGTTCTTCCCCATTTTTGTCTGAGGTAATATTTTTCACAGTAGGATTTTTGTATACGGTATAACCGGGATACATGTTTTTTCCATCGTTGTCTTTTGGATCCCATTCCGGTTCCTTCAGACCAATATCCAGATCACCGGTTGTAAAAACATTTGTTTCCTGGACACTCTCGGTAAAATAAGCCATGGTAGTGCCGATTCCGGAAAGCAGTGCGCACAAGATCACGCCTGCTGCCAGTAAGTTTCTTTTCTTTGTATTCGTCATTTTTTCTCTTCCTTTCTTGCTGATTTTTACTGAAACTGGAACAAACCGGCTTCATAAGCTGCCTTCGGGTTGTCCAGTCCATAGCTTGCTTCTCCAGGCATCTGCTGCAGGACGTGCCCGGAAATCCGGATTTCGACACCGCCCATTTCCAGCACTTTGTTCTGCCTTGCATAATTGACGCTTTTATCGACAGATACCTGGGTAAATAAGGGAACGGTTGTCTCCCCTTCTCCTGGAAAATTCCGTTTCAGGACTCTGGAATAGTAAAAGCACTGGACCGGATCCGTGTCTTTCTGGTTCTGAAAGCGAATCCAGTCACTCTTCTTTGGATCATCGCTGTTGTAATCGATCTGGTATACATCCACTGCTTTTTTCATATCTGCAGCGCTCAAAAGCTTTCCTTTTTTCGAAGGATCCGGGCAGCTGTCTGTGTAGACAAACTCACATTTCAGCGCCACCAGCTCATTCATATCCAGTTCTGAGGTATTGGTCACCTGAGGATCCTTGGGGATCACCGCTCCCGGCACTGTAAGAAGTCCCTTCCGCGGATTCCAGGATGGCTCTGTCAGCCTGGCATTCAGCCCGTTTTCCCCGGCAAACGCCAGCTGATTGGACACATATGCACTGTCACTGATATAAGCCAGGGCCGTTCCCCCGCCTGCTGCCAGACAGGTCAGTGCAGCTAAACATACTATGATTTTTTTCTTCATCTGTCCCTCCTTACAGTCTGGCAAAGGCTTCTTCCGGGGAAGAAAATCCCTCTGCCTGAACGGATTCTTCGTAAACCAGAATATCAAAACTTACCAACTCATCTTTTTTCACTGTATTTTTTATAACAACCTTATCAAAAATTACATCTGTACGCTGTCCAGACAACACTTTTTTCTGATAATAATAGTATCCGTCTTCTCCTTTTTTCCAGCTGTCTGCAATCTCTAGCGGCTGGCACTGTGCTTCTCCCCTGTCATTGCTGAAAATCACCCTGGCCCGGATAAATACCGGGAAACCAGAATCATTTGCAATACAGGGCTTTTTCTTAATCACCTGCCCGGGCTTTACCTCATCCGGCGGTTCAAATTCTTCCTCAATATGAGTGGTATTCTCCAAAATCCGAATCTGATTGACCGTTTCTTTTTGGTCGATCAGATAGGCATATACCACAGAACCTGTAATTCCCGCAGTCAGACAGCACGCAAGTACAAAGATCATCCATCTTTTCTTCATGGATTCGCTTTGGCAGAAAAAATTTCTGCCAACTCCTTTCTTTGGGGATTTTCTATTGTCACATCAAATATCCGGGACAAAATTTTGCCCCAAAGCTGCTTGGCACAATGGAATCACCTCCAGACTTCGAATGATAAATTAGAGAATAAAATCATGTGAATAAAAATAGAAAAGCTGACATGATAGAATATAAAAAATAGATAAATTGATTTCTTCTGGATTTAAATAAAAAAACAAATTGGATTTTATAACAAAATTGATAAATTAGAATTTTAGATATTACTGACGCGTCCTTCCCGGACGCATTGATTAATTGATATGATAACAGATTTTTTTCAAAAGTCAAGACAGGAAATCTAAAAGAAAAATAAACTCTTTTTCATTTCTCTTTTTTTATTTCCTGTTCTGACTTATCACTTCACGGATTTTCGCCCGTATTCTCTGCAGGGCATTGTCAATGGATTTCGGGGATTTTCCCAGGATTCTGCCGATCTCCACATAGCCTTCCCCCTTCAGGTACAGATCCAGCACCTTATTCTCCATGGGGCTTAAATAGTCAGAAATTTTCTGCTGAAGATCCCGGGTGGTTTCCTGGTCAATGATGATCTCCTCCGGATTTTCCACGCTAAGCTCCCAGATGGGACTGCTCTCGTCCTCCTGGTTCAACGAAACATAGGAATTCAAAGGCAGATGCTTCTGGCGGTTGGAATTCTGGATGGCGCTGTAGATCTGGCGGTCAATGCACATTCTTGCGAAGGTGGCAAAGGTGGCCTCCCTGCCTGGCTGAAAGTCACGGACTGCCTTAAACAGCCCGATCATTCCCTCCTGAATCAGGTCATCGGTATCTCCGCCTATGAGAAACATGGCCCTGGCTTTCTGACGCACAAGGCCTTTATATTTCTCCATGAGATAATCCTCAATAATGGTTTCTCCATCCCGCAGACGGGCGATCAGTTCTTCATCACTTATATTATCGAACTTTCCCATAGTTCCTCCGGATTTTATTTCATTCTCTGGCGGACTACCTCATAGGCAAGGATTCCTGCTGCCACAGACGCATTCAGGGAGTCGATATCTCCCTTCATGGGAATGGCTGCCACAAAGTCACATTTTTCTTTTACAAGACGGCTGACGCCCTCTCCTTCATTGCCAATCACGACGCCCATAGGACCTGTGAGATTCAGGTTGTACATCAGTTCTCCGCCCATATCTGCGCATACGAACCACATGCCCTCTTTTTTCAGCTCCTCAATGGTCTGTCCAAGGTTGGAAACCTTGGCAACCGGAGTGTAGTTCAGGGCACCTGCAGATGTCTTGGCAACCGTGGAGGTCAGTCCTACTGCGTGTCTTTTGGGGATGATCACCCCGTGAGCTCCTGCAAGGTTGGCTGTACGGATGATGGCGCCCAGGTTGTGGGGATCCTCAATGTCATCCAGCAGGAAAATAAAAGGAGCCTCCCCCTTTTCCATTGCTTTTTCCAGAATGTCCTCCACTGTGGAATATTCGTAGGCTGCCACCTGTGCGATCACGCCCTGATGAGCACCTGTCTCGCTTAACTGGTCCAGCCGCTCCTTCTGTACAAAATTTATAATCGTATCTTTTTTTCTTGCTTCTCTTATAATGGTGCGCACCGGTCCGTCCTGGCATCTGTCCAGCACGAAAAGCTTGTCCACGCATTTGCCTGAACGGAATGCTTCCAGTACCGCATTTCTTCCTTCAATCTGCTCGCTCATTTGCAGCCTCCTGTTTTTCCTATAAACTCTCTTCCGGGATTCCCTTTCTTACCAGCTCCACAATTCTGGAATAATCCTCCTTCAGGTACAGATAGCCCATCAGCGCTTCAAAGCCTGTGGCTCTTCTGTAGTCTGCCATTGTGGCGTGCTTCGCCATTGTGGGGGAATGTGCATTTCTTCCCCTTTTGTAGACGGCCAGCTCTTCTTCTGTAAGAATGGGCTCCAGAGTCTCCATCATTTTGGACTGTGCCCCTGCCTTCACCAGGCTGCTTGCATGCTTATGAAGCTGATTGACCGGACAGTTGCCTTTTTTTACAAGGATGGTCCGGATCACCAGCTCATAGACGCCGTCACCGATATAGGCCAGTGTCAGCGGGGAGTAAGTCCGCAGATCCCGGTCTTTTAAGCCAAACAGCTCTTTTAATTCATTTAAGCCCGTTTCCATTTTACTCCTTCGCGTGTATCCTTCAGAATAATTCCTTTTGCCAGAAGCTCATCGCGGATCTCGTCTGCTCTTGCAAAATTCTTTGCCTTTCTTGCTTCCTGGCGCTCCTGGATCAGATCTTCGATCTCTTTGTCCAGAATCTCTTCTTTCTTCACTGCAATAATACCAAGCACATCGCAAAGCTTTACAAGGAGTTCAAGAAGTCCTGCTGCAAATGCTTTGCTGCTCTCTTCTGTTACATTGGTATTGGCAAATTTCACCAGCTCAAATACAGCTGCAAGTGCATCGGCAGTATTGAAATCGTCATCCATTGCCTCTTCAAATTTCTTCACAAAGCCGGATGCCTCTGCAAGAAGTGCCTGTTCCTGCTCTGTCAGGTCTGCTGCCTGTGCATTGTCCTTGTGGTCCTTCAGGCTTGCTGCTGCATCTGTGATTCTCTCCAGTGCGTTCTTGGAGGATTCCATAAGGTCAGCGCTGAAGTTCAGCGGGCTTCTGTAATGTGCATTAAGCATGAAGAAGCGGAGTACCTGAAGATCGTACTGCTCGCTGATCTCACGGACAGTGCGGAAGTTTCCAAGGGACTTGGACATCTTGCGGTTGTCAATGTTCAGGAATGCGTTGTGCATCCAGTATCTTGCAAAAATCTTATCGTTGCAGCACTCGCTCTGTGCGATCTCATTCTCATGGTGCGGGAAGATCAGGTCCTCTCCGCCAGCGTGAATATCAATCTCCTCTCCAAGATATTTCTTAGACATTACAGAGCACTCAATGTGCCAGCCCGGACGGCCGTCACACCATGGAGAAGTCCAGTATGGCTCGCCTTCCTTCTTCGGCTTCCAGAGAACGAAATCAAGGGGATCTTCCTTCTGGTCCTCGCCGGACACCTGAAGTGCACGGAATCCGGACTGAAGATCGTCCAGGTTCTTATGGGAAAGCTTGCCGTATTCTTTAAATTTCTTCACACGGAAATACACGGTTCCGTCAGATGCCGCATAAGCGTAGCCCTTGTCCATAAGGGTCTGGATCATGCTGATCATGCCGTCGATTTCCTGGGTTGCCTGAGGATGTGTGGTAGCCGGCTTTACATTCATGCCAGCCATATCCTTCTTGCACTCTGCAATGTATCTGGTGGAAACCTCCTCTGCGGAAACGCCCTCCTCGATTGCTTTCTTGATGATCTTGTCATCTACGTCTGTAAAGTTGGATACGTAGTTTACTTCATATCCCTTATATTCCAGATAACGGCGAACAGTATCAAAAATGATCATCGGACGTGCATTTCCGATGTGGATCAGATTGTATACAGTCGGTCCGCAAACATACATTTTTACCTTTCCCTCTTCAAGAGGTACGAATTCCTCTTTCTGACGGGTCAGTGTGTTAAAAATCTTCATTGTAGTTCTCCCTCCGGTCCTTTATTTCTTCTTGTACAAAAGGCAGACAGCCTGGGATGCAATTCCCTCTTCTCTTCCGGTAAAGCCAAGCTTCTCCTCTGTGGTTGCCTTAATGTTCAGACATTCCTCATCCATGTGAAGAGCTCTGGCAATGTTTGCTCTCATCTGCGGAATATGAGGTGCCATCTTAGGCTTCTGGGCGATGATCACTGCATCAATATTGCCCACACCGTATCCCTTTTCATCAAGAAGAGCTGCCACATGCTCCAGAAGCTTCACACTGGAAATTCCCTCGTATGCCGGATCTGTATCTGGAAAATGCTGTCCGATATCTCCAAGAGCTGCTGCGCCAAGAAGCGCATCCATAATGGCGTGGATCAGAACATCGGCATCCGAATGTCCAAGAAGGCCTTTTTCCCAGGGAATCTTCACGCCTCCAAGAATCAGGTCCCGGTCCTCTGTCAGTCTGTGTACATCATATCCCATTCCAACTCTCATAAGATTTTCCACTATTTTGCCCTGCCTTTCTTTTATAAAAAAGGATTCTTCTCATTGGTGATCCAGGCTGCTGCCTGAACCGTTCAAAAAATCCCCATGCTATCGTTGGCTATTATACATGATTTTCGTTTAAAAAGCAACGGAAAAAGACCTCCCGGTGAATCCGGAAGGTCTCGTTCTAAACCGTACAGTGAAAACCAGGTTCCATCATACGGCATGGTTCTGACAAACGTCATATGTAATCATCAGTCAACGGCTGCGATTACCTCTACCTCGCAGAGTACGTTCTTCGGAAGTGTCTTCACTGCTACGCAGGAACGTGCCGGCTTGTTTACAAAGTATTTCGCATATACTTCGTTAAACTTGGCAAAATCTCCCATGTCAGCAAGGAAACAGGTAGTCTTGACAGCGTTCTCAAAGCTGCTTCCAGCTTCTTTCAGAACTTCGCCCAGGTTCTTCATAACCTGCTCAGCCTGAACCTCGATGGTGTCTCCGCTGATCTCGCCTGTTGCAGGATCAACCGGGATCTGTCCGGATGTAAATAATACTCCGTTTAAAATCATAGCCTGTGAATATGGTCCGATTGCTGCTGGTGCCTTATCTGTGTAAACTACTTTCATGATAAAAATCTCCTTTCTAAATCGCCTCTTGTTATGTTCATGCTATCGCAAAATTTTGTTAGTGTCAAGCAATTTTTTTGGATAGCAGCTGTCATTTCTTTCACTACCAGTTCAGTGCATAGTACGTCAGCGCCGAGATCATCCGGATATTGGAAACAGCGGTCTCTTCCGTGCCTCCGTTCTCCGACATCACGCACAGAACATAGTCCGTCCGGTCTCCGTATACAATGGCAATGTCATGCTGATTGCTGTCGTTTTCCCCGGTTTTGTTGGCTATGGTGATGGAATCCGTAAGACCGCCTGGGATCTTGGTTCTTGTGTCCTGCATAAGAAGGAAGGACAGCATCTGGCTGGAGGCTTCCTCACTGACGCACTCGCCCCGGTAAATGCTCTCCAGCAGTTTTCCGCAGTCCTCCACAGATGTGGTGTTGCTGCCGCCCAGTCCCACCGGCTCTGTACTGGAAGGCGCAAGCGTGTGCAGCACAGCGGTTTCCTGATAGCCCTGGCCCCGAAGGAAACGGTTGATCACCCTTGCCCCTGCATTAAACTGCATGGATGGAGTCTGAAGCCTTACCATCTCATTGAAGGATTCATTGTCGCTGAAGGTTACCATGTTCTCTGTCAGTGCATACAGCTTGTTCAGAACGGTATCGCTGAGGGGTTCTGCTTTCAGGATTGTTCCCTCCTGCACACGGAGACGATCCATATTTTCATAGCTGGCTGCCATGACAAATGCCTTGATCACGCTCGCTGAGGTCATAGACTGATTGTTGATGGAAAACTGTTCGCCGCTGCCTAAATCCTTCACATAAACGCTCCACTGCCCTTCAAAACCGTTTAGCAGCTCTTCCAGCTTTTTTTCCAGACTGTCTGTGCCTGGCTTTACCAGCTCTTTTATTTTTCCATCTGTCTCCACGGTCAGTCCCTGAACCGTCACGCCGCCAGAAGATAAGCTTCCGGTCTGCTCATCAAAATAATAATAGCCGTCAAACAGCTGCCCCTGGCACCGCATTCTGGAAACATAGTGAATGCCGCCTTCCAGCGCCAGCCGTCCACTCTCATCGTGATAGTAATAGCCGTCCAAAACCTTTCCGTCTACTGCAAAATGATCAAAATAATGAACTGCGCATCGGACATCCGGGGAACCATCCTGGTCCACACAGTAAAGCCCGTCGTCCTCTTTTTTTATATATTTGCCGCTATTCTCAAAAACAGACAGATCCTCGCCGTTCGCATAGACCGTGGCTGTCAGCTTTTCCCCAGTCAGAGTTCCCGGCTGCAGCGCGAACATTCCGGATATTCCCAGAATCGCCGCAGCCATAATTTTCAAATACTGCACTTTTTTCATTCTGTTCTCCTTTTTGGTTAAGGGCAGTATAACTGTTTTTCCACCACAGTGCAACTGTTTCTTTATTTTGCCATTTCCCAGAACCGTTTCAGCTGCTCCTCCACATTGGACAATGTGCAGGTTTTCCGGTCATTCCACTCTACGGGGAAAAGGCTGCTGTACTCTCTTTGCCGGAAACGCTCGTCCAGAAGCAGGATCACGCCCTTATCCTCTCTTGTGCGGATCACCCGGCCGGCTGCCTGCAGTACCTTGTTCATCCCCGGATAGCGATACGCATAATCGAATCCGTTCTCTCCCTTTTCGCTGTAAAAAGAACGCAGGATTTCCCTTTCATTTCCCAGCTGGGGCAGCCCGGTTCCCACCATAATGGCTCCGATCAGCTTCTCTCCCATCAGGTCGATCCCCTCTGAAAAAATCCCTCCCATAATGCAAAAGGCCACAAGGGAATCCTGATTGTGCTCGAACTCTTCCAGAAATTCTTCCCTTTCGCTTTCCTTCATGGAGCTGTTCTGGCAGATGCAGCGCACCCAGTTTACTGAAAATTCTTCGTCAAAAATCCGGTAAACCTCTTCCAGCATCTTGTAGGATGGGAAAAATACCATATAGTTTCCCTTTTTCTGCCACACTGTTTTTGCAATATATTCCGCGATTCTGCGGTATTCCTCGTAGCTGCGGCGGGTGTATAAGGTGCTCACATCACAGGCATTCAGGATACAGCGTTTTTCCTGGGAAAAAGGAGATTCCACGTAAATCCCGTAGTCATCCGCCCTGCAGCTTAAAAGCTTCCGATAATAGCCCATCGGCAGAAGAGTTGCGGAAAAGAACACAGCGCTGCGGCCTTTTTTCAGGTACTCTCCCAGATTGGCTGCCGGATTCACACAGAACAGCTTCAGCCGGAAACGCCCGTCCGCTCCATTTTCCGCATAAACCACGTAGTTCTCATCCACCAGCTCTGCAATGTTCAGAAAATTCCGCACATCAAAATAAAACTGCCGTACCTCGTCTTCCAGTTCTGCATCTTTATGTTCTTCCAGAAACATATCGAATTCTCCCTGGATTTTCAAAGCCATCATAGTAATGGTGCCTGTTCCCGGAAGGATTCTGTAAGTTTCGCATTCTTCCTGCAGTTCCTTCAGCTGATGGTTCAGCTTTCCAAGAGACCGATACAGCTTCGGTGCCTTGTCCTTCATTTTCTGGCGAGCCAGCACTGCATCCTCCTTGCAGATGGCAGCGCTGTACATTTCACGGCCACGCTCTACCAGATTGTGGGCCTCATCAATGAGAAAAATATAGTCTCCGCCCACGCCTTCCCCGAAAAACCGTTTCAGATGCACCGTAGGATCAAACACATAATTATAGTCGCATATCACTGCATCCACCCACAGCGCAAGATCCAGACACATCTCAAAGGGACACACCTGCCGCTTCTCGGCCTGGCCAAGGATGGTCTGCCTGTCATAGACATGAGAGGAGGTCCACAGCTCATAAACCGCATCATTGACCCGGTCGAAATGACCTTTGGCATAGGGACAATGGGCAGGATTACATTTCGTCTCCTCCATAAAGCAGAGCTTATCCTTGGCCGTGATGGTCACCACCTTGTATTTCATGCCTTTTTCCTGAAGAACCGCAAAAGCCTCCTCCGCCACAGTTCTGGTAATGGTCTTGGCAGTAAGGTAAAAAATGGTCTCCCCTTTTCCCTCGCCCACAGCGCGGACAGCCGGGAAAATAGTGGACATAGTTTTTCCAACGCCTGTAGGAGCCTGGATGAAGATCTGCCTGCCAGCGCTGATGGAATGGTAGACGCTTCCCACCATTTTCCGCTGGCCTTCCCTGTACGGGAACGGAAATTCCAGATTCTGCAGGGATTCGTTTCGTTCCTTCTTCCATTTCAGGCTGTAGCTCAGCCACTTGTGATATTCATCCAGAAGTTTTTGGTACCAGTCACTCAAATCTTCTATGGAAAAAACCTCGCGGAACCGTTTTATCTCTTCGGTGTCCAGATTGGCGTAGGTCATCTGAATTCCAATGGAAGACAGATTCTCCTCCATGGCCACAATATAACCGTAACACATGGCCTGTGCCTTGTGAACAGCGACTGGCTGCTCCAGCTTTTCCACATTTCCGTAGATTCCCTTGATCTCATCGATCCAGGTGGTTTCCTCCTCTGTGAAAATGCCGTCGGCCCGGCCTTCCACCTGGATGGAAAGATCCTCATAGCTGCTCTCGCGTTTCAGTGCCACTTCAGCCCGGTAATCCCCGCCCATCTGCTTCTGAAGCTTGCGGTGGAGTCTGCTGCCTTTTAGCATGGCCTCTTTGTCCATGGTTCCCCTGCGGCTGTCAAGATCCCCGCTTCGCAATATAAATTCCACAAGATTTCTCACTGATATTCGTGTTACTGGTTTCTCCATCCCATGCTCCTGTCTTTGATTCCGGTGCCTGTTGCTGCCGAAAAAAGGAGCCATAAGCCAATATTTCCACACATCTGATGGGAAAGGAGGCTTACAACTCCTGATTTATTTTCTTAAACTTTGTACCTGCCTTACATCTGTGTCAGCACAAAAATATCATAAATTGCCTTCACTGCATTCTCAAAATCACGGTTCTCCACACCGATGATAATGTTCAGCTCACTGGATCCCTGGTCGATCATCTTCACGTTTACATTGGCATGTGCCAGTGCAGAGAAGATTCTTCCTGCAGTACCTCTTGTGGATTTCATTCCACGGCCAACCACTGCAATCAGTGCCAGGTCAGATTCCATCTCCACGAAATCCGGCTGAACCAGACGATGGATTCCTGCGATTACCTGCTGCTCTTTTTCCTCGAATTCATCCTGGTGAACGTATACTGTCATAGTATCAATTCCGGATGGAACGTGCTCGAAGCTGATCCCCTGATCCTCGAATACCTGAAGTACCTTTCTGCCAAAACCGATTTCGCTGTTCATCATGGATTTCTCAATGTTGATGGAGCAGAAGCCCTTCTTGCCTGCAATACCGGTAATGGTGTATTTCGGCTTACGGCAGGTGCTCTCTACAATGAAGGTACCTTTGTCGTCCGGACGGTTGGTATTGCGGATGTTGATCGGGATTCCCTCTTTTCTTACCGGGAAAATTGC
Source organism: Blautia segnis (assembly GCF_014287535.1). NCBI lineage: Bacteria > Bacillati > Bacillota > Clostridia > Lachnospirales > Lachnospiraceae > Blautia > Blautia segnis. Next base: position 50,026 of record NZ_JACOOT010000026.1, read on the forward strand.
ATCCTCGTGAAGGACAGTGGCTCCCATGTAGGAAAGCTCACGAAGCTCACGGTAGGTGATGGTCTCGATCACTGCAGGATCCTTCACGATTCTTGGGTCTGTTACAAGGAAACCGGATACATCTGTCCAGTTCTCATACATATCAGCTTTTATTGCCTTGGCAACCAAGGAACCAGTTACGTCAGAACCGCCTCTTGAGAAGGTAGTAACAGTTCCGTCTTCTTTCGCACCATAAAAGCCAGGTACTACTGCATTCTCACATTTGGAAAGTCTCTTGCCCAAAAGCTTGTCTGTTTTCTCGGAATCCAGATTGCCATTTTTGTCAAAGCGGATCACATCTGCTGCATCTACAAATTCATAGCCAAGATATGCTGCCATTACTTTACCATTCAGATATTCTCCTCTGGATGCTGCATAATCTCTGCCGATCTGTGCCTTGAAGTTCTCTTTGATCACCTGGAAATCCTCATCCAGGGAAAAGGTAAGGGAAAGACCTTTAATAATCTCATTGTAACGGGATTTGATCTCCTCTAAGATTTTCTCGAAATCCCCATCCTTTGCAGCTGCATCATAACAGCTGTACAGAAGGTCTGTTACCTTGGTATCACCGTCGAATCTCTTGCCAGGTGCGGATGGAACAACGAAACGTCTGCTCTCCTCACTTCTGATAATGTCTCCCACTTTCTCAAACTGCTCCGCATTAGCAAGGGAGCTTCCGCCAAACTTTACTACTTTTTTCATAATCCTTGTGCTCCTCGAAAAACTTTTTCTCCATTTTATGAGAAAATCCGACTTTTTGCAAGTTTTTTTTCATTATCAATACGAATTACCCGCAAAAGCTCTCCATCCACCTTAAAATGAATGTCCTGATTTCCAAAGGACATTCCGTACTCCCGGTCAGGAGCTTTCTGATAGCCTGGTCTTGGATCATTTGCAAGAACGGCCAGAAGTGCCGCCCTTTTCTCTTTTGGAACCTGCTCCAGAAGCCCCGCAGGAAAATCCACCTTCAGCTTATGATCCTGTATCTGGTCTGTAAAGCCCCCGGAAGCCTCCGGGTGGCTGTCCACATAGGCAAGATAAGGCTTAATGTCATAAATCGGCGTCCCATCCATCAGATCCGCACCGGACACATGAAGGACTGGCCCCTGGCTGGTGAATTCCACGCCTTCCAGCTTCACACTGGAAAGGCCGATGGGATTGGGCCGAAAAGGGGATCTTGTGGCAAAAACGCCTTTTCGGGTATTTCCCCCAAGTCTTGGCGGTCTCACGGTAGGCGACCAGTCCTTTCGCACTGCCTGGGAAAATTCCCAGATCAGCCACAGGTGGGTGTACTCCTCAATTCCCCGGAAGGCCTCCGCCACCTGATATTCCGGCTCGAATACAATCTCCGCCTTCAGTTCCTTTATCCTGCCGCTCTGGTGAGGAATCCCAAACTTGGTGGGAAAGTCACTTTTTATGTGGGCGATTACTTTCATTTCCATAATTCTCTGGTTCCTGTTCTTTTTAACGCTCGAATCAAGTATCTGCTATATGGACTTTATAGCAGTGCCTTTTCATCTGTTAATTTTCCTTTTATAAAATCACAGATATCTTCTGCTGCCATTTTGTTGATATTTTTCTGCTGCCTTCGAATCATTTCATCCGCTGCTTCTTTGTCAGAAAGCAATTTCAGGCCAGCCTGCACCTGTCCTTTTATCGTTTTCGCAGAAACGCTCATTCCAAGCCTTCCGAAAAATTTGCGGTTGGCAGTCTCACATCCCGGAATGGGTTCTGTGTGAACCATGGGGATCCCCGCAACTGCCCCTTCTGTGGAAGTCAGCCCTCCCGGCTTGGTAAAAAGGACATCACAGGCTTTCATATACAGATTCATCTGTGTAGTATAGCCAAGTATTTTTGCCCTGTCACAGGAGGAAAAGGCTTTTTTCAGCTGAGATTCTACTTTGGCGTTGTTTCCGCAGACAATGATCAGCTTTTCCTCCTTCGTTGATTTCAGAATGCACGCCACCAGCTTCTTCAAATCTCCGGCGCCCATGCTGCCTCCGGCTGCCAGAATGTATTTCTCATCTTTTTTAAGACCCAGCATCTCTCTTGCTGCTTCCTTGGAAATTTCACGCCTGCAGATTCTGGACACAGGGATTCCAAGAGGGATCAGCTTTTCTTCTTTCAGCCCTCTTTTCACACAGGGCTTTATCAGGTTTTCGTGAGGAGTGATATAGTAATCCGCATCTGTCTCTTCCCAGAAGGGAATGCAGGTATAATCGGTCATCACTACCACAGTGAGAGGAAGCTTCATGCCTTTTCGCTTCATATACGTAATGGTTTCCGCAGGGTAAAGATGGGGCATTACAATCACATCCACTGGATTTTCCTGGATGTACTGGTTCAGATATTTGGCCATGCGGCCGTTCATATAATAAACTGGGGATTTCCGGGTAATGCGGCTTACGCCCATTCCAAGCTTATATGCAATTCCAAAAAGTCTGGGCGTTTTCTTGACGATCTGGACGTATCCGTCCCCTACAATTCTGGATACACCCTCTCCTGCAAGAGTAAGATAATCCAGCACATAGGCTTCATCTCCCCGCCAGGTCATAGCCTCTGCAATAGCACGGCCTGCCGAGTTGTGTCCGCCTCCGGTGTTGCAGGATAAAATCAACGCTTTCATTGGATTCTCCATTTCTTTTTGTCTGCAAACTCTAATTCTCTGGCAGCCTCCACATGCTTATACACCACCACCATACACAAAAGCAGAATTCCCATTCTTACAGAAAATTCCCACTGTGGAAACAGGGAAGCCACGCCGAAACAGCCAAAGGTAATAATGCTTCTTTTCAGATGGGATTTCACCGGAACTGCAAGGGAAAAGAAAATATAAAAGCCAGCCAGGGTCAGCACAGGCGTCCACCATGGAAGAAGTCCAAGCAGCACGCCGAAGCTGACTGCAATTCCCTTACCGCCTTTTCCCTTATGGAAAATGGAAAAGGCATGGCCAAACACAGGCGCAGCCAGCACTCCCGCAAATAGCAGGGAATCCTGCCCCGCTCTTTTGCTGCACAAATATACGGGAAAAAAACCTTTCAGCAGTTCTGCAAGAAGCACCAGGATTCCCCATCCCACTCCCGCTGCCGCAAACGCATTGAAGGTTCCAGGGTTTCCGTCCTCAGAAATCTGGCGGATATCAACATGCTTTACCATTCTGGGAATCTCGTAGGCAAACAAAATACTGCCCAGACAAAATCCCATGACCATGTAGAACAAATAAATTTTTTCCATTGTTTTTCACCTGATTAGAATCACTTGTGTCCGCTGCTTTTTTCCTCTTCCTTGATTTCCCAGTGAAGAAGGAAGGTCAGCGCCGCACGCAGGGCTATGATTCCCGCCACAATGCCGATTTCCTTCCATTCCCGTACCACAACCGTACGCAGGATCTCGCTTCCCATCTTAAATTCCAATCCCATGGCAAGCCCTCTTGCAAGGTACACGCCGGTATTGCTGTCGTGCTTCAGCCACTTGAGAAATCCGGTAATACCGCTCCAGATAATAATTGCCACGCCGATAAATTCAAAGATCACAATGGCAAGGCCTGCAATATTCTCCAGGATCCATTCCATTGTTCCAGTTATCTCTGCCATCTTAAAGTACCTCTTTTCTGCAAACTATGCCGAACATCCTGTCCTGCAAAAAGCCTTTTTCCCGCTCTAACGGGCAGCTTTCTCAAGCCAGGTCACCACTTCTGTATGGTCTGTAAAACAGAACATTTCCACAGGCTGGATCTCTTTTACTACGTAATTTTTCTTTGTAAGGAAAAGAAGATCTCTTGCCAGTGTTTCCGGATTGCAGGAAATATAGACGATTTTTTTGGGTGCCAGGCGGGTTACGGAATTCAGGAATTTTTCACTGCTTCCCGAACGGGGCGGATCCATAAATACCACATCCGCCTTTTCATCTGCCGCTGCCATCGCTTCCATAAATTCTCCGGCATCCCCCTGGCGGAAGGAAATATTTACTACCTTATTCTCTCTGGCATTAATTCTTGCATCCCGTACAGCGTCCTTATTCAGCTCTACCCCGATCACCTCTTTGGCTTTATCTGATGCGATCATACCGATGGTTCCGATTCCGCAATAAGCATCGATCACCTTCTCTTTCCCTGTAAGTCCTGCAAACTCTACCGCCTTTTTGTAAAGGATCTCTGTCTGCACCGGATTCACCTGGTAAAAGGATTTGGCAGAAATACGGAAGGATTTGCCGCAGATGGTATCCCGTATAAAGCCTTTTCCATAGAGAATGATCTCTCGTTCTCCGAGAACCATGCTTGTGTTCTTGTCATTGATGTTCAGCACAACTGTACTGATTTCCGGGTGTACCTTGCGAAGCGCTTTCACAAAGTTGTTCTTAGAAGGAAAGATCGGGGACGCCACAACCAGCACTACCATCACTTCATTGCTGGTAAAGCCTCTTCGAACCAGCACATGACGCAGCAGTCCGTATCCGGTATCCTCATCATAGGTCTTAATCTTGAAAGACTTCAGCATTCCACGGATGGTGCGGATAATCTCCTGGCTTTTTTCATCCTCGATCAGACACTGGTCAATGGGAACCACTCTATGTGAATTCTGCTCATAAATTCCGGAAATAATATTTCCCTTCCTGTCCCGGTCAAATACAGCATGAACCTTATTCCGGTAAAAATAGGGATCCTTCATCCCAATTACCGGTTTCACAGTTCCAAACCTTTTCAGAAGGCTCTGCACCTGGTTGTGTTTTTTCTTCAGCTGTGCGGGGTAAGGAATTCCCTGATACTGGCATCCGCCGCACTTTTTGGCATACGGACAGACTTTCTGTGCGTTTTTCTTTTCCTCCATACATGCTCCTTATATTTTATCTATTTTGTTTCTCAGTTTCATCATTTTCTGATCCAGATTCGCAACCTCTTCAGAATAATTCTTCAGTTCTTTTCCGATTTTCTCCGCTCCGGACAGATTCTTCTTGTACATCAGCTGGTATTCCAGCACAGACCAAAAGTCCATGGCAAGAGTACGGATCTGGATTTCCACTCGTTTACTCTGAAAATTATCCCCGAAATAGATGGGAATGTCAACAATAAGATGCAGACTCATATAGCCATTTTTCTTCGGCTTCGCAATATAGTCTTTCTCTTTTACCAGGGTTACATCCCTTTGTTTCTTCAGAATCTCCGCAATCTCGTACACATCATCCAGAAACAGACAGACAATCCTCACGCCTACAAGATCATTCAGCTTCTTCCCTGCAGTTTCCAGATCTGCAGGCAGTTCTTTCCGCATGAGCTTGGCATAAATGCTCTCCGGAGATTTTACCCGGCCGCTTACGCTTCTCATAATTTCTCTGCCATATTTCATGGAAAGCTGCTCATCTATGATCTTCGCCTTCGCCTCCACAATGCTGATAGCATACTGGCAAAGAAGATAATACTGGTCCTTTTCCATGGATTTTCTAATATTTTCAATCAGCTGCGCTTCCTCCACTGCAGCTGGTTTTTCTTCTGTCTTTTTAGGTTCCCTCATATTTTATCTGCTTCTCCTTCATAGCGTCATGGCTGCCTGCTTCACAGGCAGCAGCGAAATGATACCATGTCAGATATCGGACAATCGTCTGACGCAGGTAAAATCTCTGTTAAACTGCCGCCTTTTTCTTTTCCGTAAATACAGATATTTTAAGTGCCAGAATGGCTGACAGCCATCCAACTATAGCGCCGCCCAGAACATCGGTGGAATAATGTACGCCCACATAAAGTCTTGACAACGCAATGAGCACGGCCAGTACCATAGCTCCCTTTCCTTTTATATCCGGATACATTTTATAATATACAACTGCGCAGGAAAAAGAAGCACAGGTGTGGCCGGAGGGAAAGGAGTAATCTCCCAGTTTCTTCACCAAGGGAACCAGCCCCTCCACTGCATCATAGGGGCGAATCCTTGCCACCGCAGTTTTCAGCACCAGATTGGTGATTACCGATCCGATGATCAGTGCAAGAAGGGCGGTAAAACCGGACTTTCTTGTTTTCTTCGGTATCAGAAGGACCACACCAAGCACAATCCAGAACCAGCCTCCATCCCCCAGAAATGTAATGCCCTTCCAGAACCAGTTCATCATATCCTGCCGGATATATTGCTGGATAAACAGCAGGATCTGCGCATCTATATTTTGAATCCATTCCAGAATTCCCATCTGCATCTGCCTCCTTTATGATCTCGCACCCAAAAGAATTCATCCCTTTTTTGTGCCCTTATGATAAAAGGCGGTTCCAACGAACCGCCCAAAAGATTTCATAGTTATGCTTCAGCGTGATACAAAACCTGCTGAAGGTATTTCCGATTTTGTTCAAGATCCGGTACCAGAACCTGCATGCCGCTTATGGTCTGCGGGGTGTATGCACCATCTTCCGGAATCCGGTAGGTGGCGATATCACCAGTTCCAATACTCATCACATCCATAGCATATCCGATGATTTCTGTGAAAGACAGATCTGTAGTAACAAGAGGAAGTACATCCTTCACAAGACCTGCAATGGAAAAAGCACTTAAGTCCTTCACTTTCTCAAAGGCTGCCATCAGCACTTCCTGCTGTCTCTCAGTCCTTCGGTAATCGGAATTGCCAATGGAACGGTTGCGCGCATGGATCAGTGCCTGCTCTCCGTCCAGATGGTTCATGCCTTCCTGAAGGTTCCAGTCTGTACGAAGAGGCTGCGGATAAAGAACACTCTGGTCACGTCCGCAGATGTAATCTGCTTCTGCCTGGGTAAGCTCCAGATCAATTCCGCCAACCTTATCTACCAGAACCTGGAATACTTCGAAGTCCACTTCCACATTTCCGTCAATCTCTACTCCAAAATTCTGAGTCAGTGTCTCATCCAGAAGATCCATGCCGCCGTATGCATAAGCTGCATTGATCCTTGTGCTGGAATATCCAGGAATTGCCACATAAAGATCTCTCATAAAAGAAGTAAGGCTTATGGTCTTCTGATCTTTATCCAGTGTTGCAAGAATCATGGAATCAGAACGCTGGCGGGACTGTCCTTCCCGTTTGTCCTGTCCGATCAGCAAAATACTCTTTATATTGCTGGTGTCTGTCTTATCATCTGTTTCTTCGGCCTTCGCTGTATATGCAGTTCCTGGAAGTGCTCCAACCGGGCATTCCAGAAGCATTACTGCACTCAGACAAATAAGGCCTTTCTTCCAAATAGAGGATCTCATTTTGCTCCGCTCCCTGTAAAAACAACCGTTACGGTCTTAAACAGAATCTTGATATCCAGTCCGATTGACCACTGCTCAATGTACTTGGTATCCAGTTCTACAACCTCTTCAAAATCTGTAATCTCGCTTCGTCCGCTTACCTGCCACATACCGGTAAGTCCCGGCTTGATTGCCAGTCTTCTTCTGTGATGAAGCTCATATTTATCCCACTCATCCATTGTCGGCGGTCTTGTTCCTACAAGACTCATATCGCCTTTTAAGATGTTCCAGAACTGCGGGAACTCGTCCAGAGAAGTCTTGCGGATAAAATGACCGATTCTCTTGATAATTCGCGGGTCATCGTCCATCTTAAACATAAGACCGTCTTTGATGTTGTTCTTCTCCATCAGTTCTTTCTTCCGCTCCTCTGCATCCATATACATGGAACGGAATTTGTAGATCTTAAATGGCTTGCCATTCTTTCCCATACGAACCTGTGAGAAGAATACAGGTCCCGGGGACTTCACCTTCATGATCGGTGCTATGAATATGTAAATGATTCCGGTAAAAATACATCCTACCAGACCGCCTGCAATATCCATAAGCCTCTTCACCAGCAGCTGCCAGGAAGATACAATGTTAATACTGCTGGACAGTACCATATATCCTGCAATCTCTTCTACAACCTGATTCTTGCCCAGTTCATTCAAAGCGGCAAGCTGTACATGGGTGACAACGCCCATGCGGTTGCAGTCCTTCATGATCTTCTTCGGAATATCCACATGCTCCGGCAGTGCGAAAAAGACTTCGTCTACCCAGTTTTTGTGAATATAAGCAGTCACATCATCAGCACCTGCAACCACAGGAACACTCTGGATCATACTGCCAGTCTTGTTCTTGTCAAGAAGCGCAACTCCTGCCAGATGATAAGTTCCGTAGGAATCGCCGCGCAATGCCTTCACTACATTCGCCGCTTCCGCATCTGTCGTAATAATTAAAATGGAACGTTTCTCACCTTCTGCAAATTTCCTGGAACGAATCACTTTCTTCCATCCGATACGGGCTGCATACGCTATAAAAAAGTACAGCGTACACATAATCGTAAATGCCCCTCTGGAATACATCACTCCCTGCTGGCTCATAAACAGATAAAGCACAGCCAGAAGCATGACGCAGATTTCGTGTTCGATCATACATTTCATTTCTATTAGAAAGCCTCTTCGCAGCACGCCGCTGAAGCTCTCCCCAAAAAATGAAACCAGAAGCTGAAAAATCACAAGAACAAATGCCATGTTCTCATACAATGGATTCAGATAAGGAATTCCCTTTGCAACACGAATTTCATACGCCAGAATAAATGCAAGCTGCAGGCACAGGATATCCAGTATAACAAAATCAATATGCTTTAACCAGCTGTTATTTTCTTTTTTATACATTTCTCTTTGCCCCTCCCCGCATAAAAAATGTGGGTGTGTGTATTTTATTTCACTACAATTGTAAGCACTGCCCCATTGGATGCATTTCCATTGGAGTCGACAACGTAGTAAGTCAGCTCATAAGTGCCTGGTGTATATACATCAACCGTACCAGTGATCTGGATCTTGCGGTAAAGCTCATTGGTCTGATCCACATCATCCTCAATGTCCTTTACGTAGCTCAGTCTGTCGATCTGGGTTCCTCTGTTGATCTCTACATAATAGGTGGTCAGATAAAAGCGAGGATCCTGAGGACTCAGCTTGTCGATCTTAGCCTCTTCACGCTCCTGGGCTTTCTCTTCTTCTGTCATCTCAGCTTCAGGGGTAACGGCTGCATCTGCAGTGTCGCTTGTTCCTTCTGCATCATCCGTCTCATCTGAAGTACTGCCTGTAGCTGAACCTGTACCAAAGGTTCCTGCCGTATTTGAGGCAGCTGAAGTACGATCTGCATTTCCTTCCGTGAAGCCTTCTTCTGTTCCTGCTGTAAATCCTGACAGCGGTGCATCAGGAGTCATATGGTAAGTTACCTTTGTTACATTGTTGCTCTTGTCCTTGGCAACATAAATAACAGTAACTTCATCTCCCTGCTCATTGGGATACACATTCTCTACAGTCAGAGTGTCAGACACATCACCATCTTTATCATCGGTTGCTTTTACTCCATCCAGAAGCTCTTCTGCGGTCATTCCTTCGGTATAACTGCCTTTTTTGCTCTCATCAATGGTGATTTCCGGGCCTTTGCGGTCCTGTGACACATACATCCATCCAAGAAGTCCGGTTGCACCCACAGCTGCTGCCGTCATCAAAACTACTAACCATTTACGCATATCTGCTGCTCCTTATACAAATTTTATCAGCGACGCTTTCTTGATTTCTTTTTCTTGGATCTGCTTTCCTTCTCAGAAAACGGAATGCTTCCAAGAACACTAAGTCCAAGATAACGCTCTACGTCTTCCTCCACCTTGATGGTATCATTGGTAAGGTAAATGATGATGACTGCTGCCATCGCAATGATCACGCCAAGAAGTCCGCCGATCACACCATTCTTTGCAAGGCTTGGGCTTGCTTTCTCATTTGGGATATTCGCAGTATCTACTACATTAACAGCCTCAATATCCATAACTGACTGAATATGCTCTGCTGCCATGTCACGGACAGCATTTGCAATCTCGCTGGCTGTATATGGATCTTCATCTGTCACACTGATAGACACAATACGGCTGTCGCTGGATGTCTCAACAGAAACCTTGTTAAGCATTTCCTTATAGGTCATATCAAGATTCAGCTGTGCAATTACCCCTTCAAGAACGGTACGGCTCTGGATCAGCTCCGCGTAGTCCTTGGTCAACTGGGTACTTGTCTGCATATCAGCACTGGTAAGCGTATTATTGTCCTGTTTATTCAACACCATGATCTTCGTGGTAGATTCATACTTGGGAGTGATAAAAAGCATGGTTCCAATAATGGAAAGGACTCCCAGAAGAATACCGGAAAGAATAATCACGCCCAGCTTGCTGATTACCAGGTGAAAGACTTCACCTAAATCGATTTCAATTTCGTCGTTGTTATTTGTAACCTGATTTTCCATTCTTTTTCTCCGTTACCCTGTTATTTTCTTTGGCTTGTCTTTTACATAAAAATATGTATTAAAATCTTTCGTTGTTCAAAATGCATTCCGGATTGCTGATAAAGATCATATCAGCATAATCCTCACCCATCATTTTCGCAACTTTCTCGTAGGCTTTGCCCAGATGCGGTGTACGCTTTCCCATATCATGACCGTCAGATCCCACAAAATCAAGCATTTCTTCTTTCATTACTTTCTTGCAGAAACGTTTGACCATGAAACCGTCATCACCGATGATGCTGTCCGCGTTCATCTGGATATAGGCGCCCATATCTCTAAGTTCATCAATGAAGTCAATTCCGCTTTTCACTACGGAACGGTAGCGTTCCACATGGGCAACAATGGGATAATAGCCATTGCGGATCAGTGCCTGTATCCTTTCACGGATATAAGACTTCTCATCTGATGTGCGAAATTCTGCAAGCACATACCGTGAGCCAGCCATGGTAAGCCGCTCACCGCGCTTCAGGCAGTCTGCCATATCCATGCTGGAATGAAGCTCGCAGCCTAAGTACATCTCAATTCCCTCATCGCCAATTTCCCTGGCCGCCTTCCGAAGTCTCAGGAACTGCTTCTTCACCAGTTCCATAGAAGGCTCAAACATATCATACCGAAAATGAGGGGTAGCAATAATCCCCCGTACTCCATCATCATATTCCTTCTGAAGCATACGGACGGACATCTTCAGATTCTCCGCACCGTCATCCACTCCTGGAACAATGTGACAGTGAATATCATAAATACCTTTCATTTATTCTGGTCCATTTCTATACTGTTCTGTTTATATGACATTCAGCCGGACAGAGAAGGTTAATACTTGCCATATTCTCCGTACTTGCCATATTTGCCATACTTGCCGTATTTACCGTATTCCTTGGTGTCTACCTTGTTCAGGATCGCACCGATGATCGGGCAGTTGGTCTTCTCAAGCTGACCCTTGATATCCTGTACAAAATGGTAGCTGATGCTGCCGGACTCGATTACGATAACCGTTCCATCACAGGAGTCTGCTACAACTGCACAGTCAATTACACGGCCAAGAGGCGGGGTATCTACAATGATATAATCATATACGTCTCTCACAAGACGGATCATATCCTTAAAAAGACGGCTTCCAAGAAGTTCTGCCGGGTTCGGCGGAACAACTCCGGAAAAAATAATATGAAACTTCGGAAGATTTGTTGCGCAGATTACATCGGAAAGCTTGGCCTGCTTGGAAAGATAGTGGGTCAGACCCATGACTTCCTCTTCTACATGTACACGTCCCATCAGTACGGATTTACGAAGATCCGCATCGATCAGAAGCACGGACTTACCGCTCTCTGCAAGGGAAGCTGCAAGGTGGAAAGTAACATTACTTTTTCCCTCATTAGGTGTACAGCTTGTAAATGCAATGACCTTCTTATCGGCACCGCAGAACTGAATATTCGTACGAAGTGCCTTGTAGGCCTCATCCATGGATGTATCAGCTTTCCAGTCGCTAATTTTTACTTTTACCATAATTTGTTTTCACCTTATCTCTATGTTCTCCTGTAGTACCTGTCATGTGATTTTTCCCGAATTATGACTAGCATTTTTACGCATGACAAGGTCTGCTTAAACATTATACACTATATCCCTGTACTTGGCTAGTACATTTTCGTTCTTAAAATACACAAAAATTCACAAAAGATTCACAGCTTTTTACTCTTTTTGCTTACTCCTGGGGAGTTTCCTCTTCAACAGACTCTGTGCTCTCTTCTGCCTCATCTGGCTGGACTTCTGTCTCATCAGGCTGTCCCTCTTCCAGCAGATAGACTTCTGTTTCATATACGCCTTTGGTCTCAGCTTCCGCATGGCTTCCTACATAAATATCAATATGATTGTTCTTGATGGCGCCGCCGCAGTCCTCTGCAACATAAACCTGGCCGTTGATCACAACCTTGGAGCCATATGGGATCACAGTAGGATCCACTGCAATGGTACGGTTGGTCACTGCCGTTGCACCTGTGGAAGTGATTCCGTCTCTCCAGGGTCCGCAGCAGATACTGCACGGGCAGTAATGGGTAATGATGAAATTGCCAAGAGAACGAAGGGAACTGTCTGCGGAAGCCATCACTGCTTCCCCTTCCATAACGCCCTCATCACCGCCAGTCTGGGTAACCCCTTCTACTGCATCGGCAAAAATGCCTTTTCCGGAACTTTTATGTATCACGCCAGCCTCTGCACTCTCCTCTGTACCTGAATTCTCTCCATAGCCTTCCAGATAAGAGGTAGGAATGTAGCCTGTCTGCATTTTGCCTGTTTCATCTTCAAAAAGGATACGGCTCCAGGCATCCGAGATAGTGCCTGTACGGCTGATCTCATCCCCTTCCAGGACTTCGCCGATAATGTTTCCCTCTTTTTTCCCCGGGTAGTCCAGAATATCGGTATCTATGGCCACAGTAACCGTATCATTCACTGCACTTACTTCGGATTCCTCGATCTTAGGGTTCTCATCCCCGGAAGCATTTTCTTCCTTATTCACTGTACTGACATTCTGCACGGCAGCTTCTTCACCAA
>NZ_JACOOT010000015.1:0-62186 GCF_014287535.1 Blautia segnis
ATGTTTGCTGATAATACCTACGCTGATGCGTGCCTTACACGAATCACAGATAAACATCATACATATCGTCTGGAAATGAACGGTATAAATATGCGTGAAACAGAATGATATCATCTAGCGGTACTTCGTACCGTTAAAAATGGAATAGCCGTTCCGCAGTAGCGGAACTGGCATTCCGTTTGAACGTAATTTGCAAGTCAAGTCAAGCTTCTGTTTACTTTTAGTAATATGAATGATATGATATTTAAGAAAAAATGATATCCAGCGAATATTATTTTACAGGAGGAATACTTATGTACCTGGACGGTTTAGATAAACTGGATCAGAAGATTATCCAGTTACTGATAGAAAATGCACGCATCTCTTACTCTGATATTGGTGAAGAAATCGGGATTTCCAGAGTCGCAGTAAAAGCCCGGATTCAGGCTTTGGAGAAAAAAGGCGTAATTGAAGAATATACAACGATAATAAATCCACAAAAAATCAGCGGTGCTGTGTCATGCTATTTTGAGATTGAAACAAAACCTGAGCATCTGCCACAGGTAACAAATCTATTATACCAAAATGATATAGTTACACAAATTTACCGTGTCACTGGAAGGGACAGGCTTCATGTACATGCCGTTGCTTCATCTAGTGATGAAATGGAGCTCTTTCTGCACAATGTCATTGATCCTCTGCCTGGTATTGTCAGCTGCAGCTGCAATACAATCTTATCACGTATTAAAGATATTAAAGGGTTACGCCTATAGAATATGTAAAAAAAGACACTCCCCGGCATACTGCGGACGTTTCCTTGAAGTAAAATCTATTGCAGTCACACGTCCTTGCTGTCCTTATTATAAGTCATGCCGGGGAGAATTGCCTATCTTAATTATTAAATTGTATGTCTTTTAAATACGGGCTACACCGGTTCTCTTTGCTGCCTCAGCAACCGCTTTGGCTACTGCCGGTCCTACTCTCTTATCAAATGCCTTCGGAATGATATATTCCGGAGAAAGTTCCTCATCTGTGATCAGATTAGCAAGTGCTTCAGACGCTGCCAGCTTCATCTCATCATTGATCTCTTTTGCTCTCACATCAAATGCACCACGGAAGATTCCAGGGAAAGCAAGTACATTGTTAATCTGGTTCGGGAAATCACTTCTTCCTGTAGAAACAACTTTTGCTCCGCCTGCCTTTGCGTCATCCGGGAAGATCTCCGGAGTCGGGTTTGCACATGCAAAAACAACTGCATCTTTATTCATGGTCTTAACCATCTCTGTTGTAACGGCACCTGGTGCGGAAACACCGATAAATACATCTGCGCCGACCAGCATATCTGCAAGAGAACCGGATTTTTTAGCCAGGTTGGTAACTTTAGCCATTTCATCTTTGATCGGATTCATACCTTCCGGGCGTCCCTCATAGATTGCACCCTTTCTGTCGCAGAGAGTGATATCTTTGAATCCTGCCGTCAGAAGGAGACGTGCGATAGAGATTGCCGCAGCTCCTGCTCCGTTCATAACGATACGAACATCTTCTTTTTTCTTTCCTACAACCTTCAGTGCATTGGTCAGACCAGCAAGAGTGATGATAGCTGTACCGTGTTGATCGTCGTGGAAGATCGGGATATCACATTTTTCTTTTAATTTCTTCTCAATCTCAAAGCATCTCGGTGCTGAAATATCTTCCAGATTTACTCCGCCAAAAGAACCTGAGATCAGATAAATTGTATTAACGATCTCATCCACATCATTGCTCTTGATGCAAAGAGGGAATGCATCTACATCGCCAAACGCCTTGAAAAGTACACATTTTCCTTCCATTACCGGCATTCCGGCCTCTGGTCCAATGTTTCCAAGTCCAAGAACAGCTGAGCCGTCAGTTACTACCAGACACATGTTCCATCTTCTGGTAAGATCATAAGATTTATCCACATCCTTCTGGATTTCGAGACAAGGCTGTGCAACACCTGGTGTATAGGCAAGAGACAGATCATCCTTATTTTCTACAGGTACTCTTGTTACAACTTCAATCTTACCTTTCCATTCTCCATGCAATCTTAAAGATTCTTTTGCATAATCCATTTCTATTGTCCTCCCTGATATCTTAAATTTTGTGAAAACGTATCATTCGACTCTTCTATTGTTGCTGTTCACTCCGTTCACAGTAATCTTCTAATCTATTAATAATTACCGGTAAAGAATTTGCTTTCTTTTGGAAGCTCATATCCGTCAAAATATTTATCAAAGTCAAGTTTGAGATATCCACACAGATTAGCAAGTTCGACCATCGTATTATCGTTTACAGGTAATCCATGCTCTCTTCTTTCTTTTTCTGCAAAAACTTCTTTTTCACCATGTGTATAAATACGGTCTTTGCCTTCTGCCTTCGGGCTTTCTCTCAAAGCTTCCAGGTATTCTGAAAAATGTCTGCGGATTGCCTGAGGATCACCAAATAAAGCCGGATCGATTGCCATAAATCCATGGCAGATTCCTGTTTTATCCGGGAATGTGCAGCAATGATCCGAAGTGACACCCATGGAAAGAATGGAACTGAACAGTTCACACAGCATACCATATCCATATCCCTTGTGGCTTCCTGTAACTTCTTCATTTCCACCAAGAGGCATGATTCCGCCACCCTTCTTTGCAACAATATTGGCAAGGACATCCGGTGCATCTGTGCTTGCATGACCATCTTTATCCAGCGCCCATCCATCAGGAAGCGGTTTCTCCATTTTGTTGTACATTTCGAGTTTTCCTCTTGTAACTACCGTGGTAGAACAGTCAAAGAAAAACGGATACGGGTCTGCCGGCATAGCTACTGCAATTGGGTTTGAGCCAAGCATGGCTTTTTTGCCAAACGTAGGAACCATAATAGCCTCTGAATTGGTGCAGGCCATTCCCAAAAGTCCCTCATCGCACGCCATCTTTGCATAATATCCGGCAATACCGAAATGATTGGACTCACGGACAGTTACAATTCCAACTCCGGTTTTTTTGGCTTTTTCGATGGCTTTTTTCATTGCATAAACGGAAATAAGCTGTCCCATTCCATTATGGCCGTCAATCACTGCAGATATCGGTGTTTCAAATACAACTTCAGGCTTCGCCTGCGGATGGATCGTTCCCTTTTCGATTCCCTTATGATAACGCACCATTCTCTGCATACCATGACTTTCTATTCCATAAAGGTCAGCCGTAAGAAGCACATCCTTGATCTGATTGCTTTCTTCCTCTGTAAAACCAAACGCCTTGAATACGTCTCCGCAAAAATGATTCAGTGTCTCATATGACCATTTCACATATCCCATTGTTTCGTCCCTCTTTCCGGCATTGCCAGTTTTGTTTATTGGCATTACCAATTTGTATTTTGATTATACCACTGGTATTACCAAAACGCAATAGAGGTCATATCAATTTATCCTGTAAAAATGCCCAAAATTTCTCAGGATTTTTTTTGCATTTCTTCCATATAGCGTTCAATCGTATCCATATGTTCGGACATACATCGTTCCGCCTGTTCTGCATCTCCGTTGATGATCGCCTCAACAAGCCGATGATGCTGGTCATCAACCTCTTTGGCAGAATTATTCTTTTTCATAATGTAGTCTCTCGTCCCGGAAACAATATTCTCAGTCAGCTGATCCGCTGCCGCAAGGACACTGTAAACCATCGGGTTATCTGCGATCTTTGCAATCTTCTGGTGAAGTTCGCGATCCAGTTCGCCCCGTATCTTTTCATCTTCTGCTACGTCCAGCCGTGCAAGAATCACCCTTAATTCTGCTGCATCCAGCGGTGTGCACTTTCTCGCTGCAAGAATTGCTGCTTCTCTTTCCAGTGCCGCACGGAACTGCTGATTCTGGCGCAGATATCCATGATTTAATTTAAAAAGTATGGATAAGGGTTCGATCAGCCAGGTATCCAGATCCTCCGTAATATAATTCCCGCCTCCCGGCACCGGCTTTACTATTCCCAACAGTTCCAGTGCTCTCAGAGCTTCTCTGACTGCCGGTCTGGACACTCCCATGGTCTCCGCCATTGTCCGCTCTGCCGGAAGGGCAGCTCCCGCTTTGAGATTGCCATTCTGAATGTTCTCTATGATCTGATTTAAAATCCCGTTAAAAGCCCGTTCATCCCCAATTTCTTTAAACATACTCCATGCCTCCACATCCCATTTCCGTCCGTATATTCTTACAGACGGTATTATTTTTACTGTCTTTCCCATACAATTTATTTTGGGTACAACTGCACAGTATGGCAGTTATTTCTTATTCATATACATTATCAAAATACAAAGGTGCTTATTCTTGCAACAACCAATCAGCTATGTCGTGAATCTTGATTCCTTCATAGCTATATTTTGGATGTTTGGTTCGAGCAATAATCATTTTCGGATAAGCACCTCAGATCTGAAGCAGACTGACCTTATTAGTAGAAATCAATGAAGATAATATTGATGTATTGTTTTCATATAGTCACCCACTTTCAAAAATTGAAAGTTCTTCATTTCTTGAAACTGCTCCAATGTATTTATTATATTGTCTGTTAATAACATATGCAAGATGCCTCTATAAAATAATAATACCGGTACTGGATATCAAGATCCCGCACTGGTTTATTGATTGCTCTCTGGTCTCCATTGCAATACTTCATAATCACTTCTTATTCCTGAGACAATGTTTCCAAATATATTTTTCTTATGTGAACGATTTTAAAATTATCAATATACATCAGTTTTTTTCGATTTCTCAACCAGCTTTACGGCAGAATCTCAAGCCAGTAGCCATCTGGATCTACGATGAAATAAATTCCCATTGCTTCATTTTCGAAGCAAATGCATCCCATCTCTTTGTGCTTTTTGTGTGCTGCCTCGTAATCCTCTGCCTGGAATGCCAGGTGGAATTCGCATTCACCCAGATTATATGGCTGTGGATGATCTTTAAGCCAGGTAAGTTCCAACTCAAAATCACTTACATCGTTGCTCAGATACACAATGATAAAATCATCTGTAGTCTTTCTTCTCACTTCGTGCAGCTCAAGAGCCTCGTTGTAAAATTTAATAGATCGCTCCAGATCTGACACATTGTAGTTTTCGTGAATCATCTTAAACTTCATAATTCTTCTTCTTTTGTACATTCTGTGTTTTTAATTCGTGACTTATATTGTGGGCATTCAGTAATAAACCGCTTAATTACACTGGCATCATTCCAGTAATGCATTGGAAAAATGACATTGCAATCTACATTTTTAAGGAAATACAGGATTCCGTCAGCATAGTGATCTCCCTGCCTCGGATCTAAGGGGACAAATGCAGCGTCAAAATGCATACCCTTGATTTTGCTGATCTCCGCACGATATGCTGAAGTAAGTCTCTGATTGTCAGCTTTCGGCTCACCATCCCAATACCAGTCGTTTAAGTCACCGGCATGATAAATGGTGCCTTCCTTTGTTTTAACAATAAATGCTACACCACTATCGTTAGATAGCAATGTATCGACTTGAGTGCCATTATCCAGATTATAAGTCTGATCATGATAAACATATGTGATCTTCATATCTGACAAATGTTTTCTTTTGCGTATATCTTTCGCCAAAATTGCCTGATATGTCATGCCCATATCATCAAGGATCTCAAAAATCACAGGATTAAAATGATCCTTATGAAAATGACTGCAAAAAACAATTACTTCTTTTTTCTTGTCAAGAAGTGGTAATTCACCCTTATAATAGTCAAAAATATAGTAGCAATCTTTAGTTTCAATTAAAAATCCACTGTGTTTAATGTAAGTAATTTTCATCACCTTTATAAAATAACTCCTTTTTCCCTATAAGCTTACAGACGAATACCTGGCGTTCATCCACAACCCAGAAGATGTCTAATATTCTTTTGAGATTTCCTCTGTTATCTCATATATCTCTTTGAATTTTTCTAAGTCTTCCGACGATCTGATCAGCATGATCTCTTCGATTTTTCCGGTCCGTATATCTTTAAATCCTGCTACTTCTTCTCCGGTGCAAATGCTTGCACGAATAACTGGTTTCATCTGTTCTCTGTCATATGTTTTTTTCACGATTTTCTTTTTGAATAATCCCATGCTACCTCCCCATCTCCGAATATCTTCGGTAACAAGATCAACTATTTAATTTCTGGAACATTTTTCTGCATCGATTGCCAGTACAAACATCAGCGCATCCAACGCATTTCCTGGATCCTGCACATCAATAACATATGTATCCGTCATATGAAACAGTTCTTTACTAACCCGTGCAATTGAATAACCGCTTCGATCAAGAATGCTATAGTCCCATTCCATAATGGTTCCATCAATATGCCATCCATTGTAATCAATATTATAATGTGGCGTCAGGAATGAGAATTCTTTGCTCAGGCATCCGATATAACTGCCGTTTTTATAAATTTCGAATTTAGGAAGAAAAGTAAGTACTTTCTGAACAACCATTCCCACTTCATTTCCATAGGCATCATAAATTACAAGTTTATGTCCCCAGGACAACTGACCTTTTACTACATAAACAGTGTTGCCTGCTTCATCATAGATATCATAGCTGTCAAACCATGAAAACAGCCTTTGTTTAAATAATAACTTCATAACTTTTCACCACTCTCTCCAACAGATATAATTGGTTCTTTACACTTCTTCGATATTGGCTACGTGGATTTTTCCATCAGGTTGTGTATGGCTTTTCCATTGCTCTTTTGTTATGACATTTGTATGGCCAACTCTTATCTCATTAAGCAATGGTACTGGAACCTCATCGCAAGTATGATGATAAATAAATCCAAGTTTCTCCTGTACTCTTTTGGACTTTTTATTTCCGTCATAATAGCCACACCATATTGTAGTCATTTCAAGCGTTTCAAATCCTCGTTTCATAAGCGCATATGCCGCTTCTGGCATATACCCTCTGCCCCAGAATGGTTCTCCCAACCAGTAACCAAGTTCACATTCATCATCTCTATCTGTCATATCTGTATGTCCGTTTAGTTTTAGTTCAACAGCTCCTATTGCAACATTATTCTCTTTTTCACAGATTGCATAGCATTCTGCTCCGGTGAAAACATTGTCAATAACATATTTACTTGATTCGATATCCTTGTGAGGAGGCCATCCGGCAATTGGCCCTACTTTTGGATTTTTTGCATAAGTAAACAAACTTTCTGCATCATCTTGCGTCCACTTTCTTAAAATCAATCTTTCAGTTTCTAGTATCATTTTAAAATATATCCCTTCAGTATTCAATTTCGATTTTACCTTGGTGAACAAAGTCGCGTCCCTTTAGCCGATAGCTATGGGGATTCAATTATTGCTCTTTTCCTTAAGTTTATCATACTGGGTGTTTTGGTAAAAGTTTTTTTATTCAAGAAATCAATTTCAGGCATGACAAACAAACCTCCTATGCGGAAGTCATTTATTCTATGCAATTGTAGATTTTAACATCTCACATGTGCATGAAAAGAAGAACTGTATTTATCTTTGCGGGGTGATACCATATTCCCTCCGCAAGAAGAACATTTGCATACATCGATGTGATACAAAACCTTTATCATTTCTACTGCATTTAGATTTTTTAATGTAGAAATGTATTTCTTGCATCCAAGCAGGTTTCTGCAGAGAGTTATCTTTTTTCTCTTGTTTCTACATGATAGCAGACCATAGTGCCGGATTCTGACAAATCGTTTGGGTGGAACATGCATCATGAATCGACGGATGAATTCTTCTCCTGAAATTGTTTTCTCTTTCCAGTGGCCTTCGTTTTTATAGTCTTTTACTGCATATGTAACTGTCGTATCCGTCATGGATTTGATTCGATGATTACTGATTGCTATCCTGTGGGTATATTTTCCAAGATAATTGATAACCGGCTGTGCACCATTGAAAGTTTCTTTGCAGTAAGAGACCCAGTTCTTTTCATAACACTTATCAAGAAGTTCTTTAAAACGATAGCTGTTCTGATATTTCTCTGCTGTACCATGAAATTTAAGCTTAGAATCATTCCACAGGCTTTTTAACTCATCCAGATATTTTCCGCGGAACACTTTCGAGATAACACCATATGGGAGAAAAAAATTTCCACCTGTATCTTTCCATTTATTCTCGTATGTTCTCACTATCGGAATCGTACTCTGTCTGTTCTACATAATCTGCGGAACAGTCTCGTTTGTACGGATAAAAAAATAAACTGAGCCACGGCTGTTCCAACATGAAATCAGCCGTGGCCTTATTTATATCATTTCACTCTTTTTTGAAATAGAACAACACCACAGCAACAACTCAAATCGACTTAAAATTCCAGGCTATTCGCATTCAGCAAGAAATGCTTCATTCCCATGATGACAAAACCTTCATCATTTCTCCAAGGCTTTTTGCTGCCATTTACAATGACGATCTTCTTGAAAGAGTCCGGGATATTACGCAGAGAATTGAACTCCTGCGTCTGTTTTTCTTCCGAAGTCATGTCATATGCAACCTGGATATAGTATCTCTGGTTTCCTTGATTCACCACAAAGTCAACCTCCAACTGCTTGCGAACACGTTTGCCCTCTTTATCCTTATCGAAGATATCCACGACACCCACATCAACATTGTAGCCACGGATCAGCAGCTCATTATAAACAATGTTCTCCATGATATGAGTAGGCTCCTGCTGTCTGAAATTCAGACGTGCATTTCTCAGTCCCAGATCAGTAAAGTAGTATTTCAGATTTGCACCGATATACTTTCTGCCCTTAATATCGTATCGGCTTGCCTTGGAAATCAAAAAGGCATCTGTCAAATGGTCGATATGCTTGGAGATGGTTTTATTAGCATAAGTCATCTGGCGCTCACTGGCAAAGGTATTGGCAATCTTTGAAGGGTTGGTCGGTGCGCCGATTGCAGATGCAAGCACATCAACCAGAATCCCAATCTCATCCACGTTCTGAATCTTATTTCTTTCAATAACATCCTTCAGATAGACATTTGCAAAGATGTTCTTCAGATAGTCCGCTTTCTGTCGTTCGCTCTGGAAACTTACGATCTGCGGCAATCCTCCGTAGATCATGTAGTCATCCCAGGCATCATCATAATCGCCGTCATAGACAGAATAAAACTCTGCAAAGGAGAGAGGGTAGATTCTAATCTCATCACCTCTGCCACGGAATTCGGTCACAATGTCGCTGGACAGGAACTTGGAATTACTTCCGGTGACATACACATCAATATTGCTCATGCGGAGCAGGCTGTTCAGCACTTCCTCAAATCGTGGCATGAACTGCACTTCATCCAAAAGGAGATAATACTTCCCGTCGTCTTTCATGGCATCCTTGATGTACTTGAAGCATACCTTGGGATCTCTTAATTCCCCGTTCTCAATACCATCCAATGCAATTTCAATAATATGATCAACATCAACGCCGTTCTCCAGTAAGTATCTCTTAAAGATGGTAAACAGCAAAAAGGATTTGCCACATCTACGAATGCCGGTAATCACCTTTATCATTCCATTATCTTTTCGCTCGATCAGCTGCTGTAGGTAAGCGTCTCTTTTAATCTCCATCGTTACACTCCCCATTTCCGTGCATCTACACACTTTTTAGTAATGAGATTCTATCACAGAACGACCTGAATTTCAATATGTATTCCCATTTTATGTACATCTACACACTTTTATGTAATGTTGATAAATATATTTTCAGATTTTTTTGATTGCAGTGTCTATAATCGATTACTCCAATCGTTATTATAGGTAGACAACAAAAAGAAGATGGTTCCGATGTTTCATTAAATATGTTCGTTAGTCTTTTACGCAAAGGATTCTATCTCCTCTGCGCCTAATGCTTTTCGGATTCAGTTCAACAAACTGGATTTTGTTTTTTGATACTTATTACACTTTTGCTTTTTTTCTTAATCATACATATTGCTGCTAAAGTAACTATAACATAACCTAATAGTGCAATAATTGATGATTCAATTCCAAATTCTCCACCAGTGAAAACAAAGTCTTTTGAATCAAGTACATATGTCATAACCGAATATTCATCTGCCTTTTCGCTTATTGATAAACCGCCGCCAATAATTAAAATATTCCAAAGTGAATGGACAATTCCGCTGTTCCAAACAGAACCACTTTCAATAGCAACCATTGAGAACATTATTCCCACCATTGTTCCTGCAATAAGAACCAACAGGCTACTTATAATGGAAAAATCCATTCCTATAATATGTACTAATCCAAATAAAACTGATGGAATTAATACAGCTACTTTAATATTCCATTTCTCTTTTAACAGATTTAGAATAACTCCTCGAAAAACCATTTCTTCAACAAAACCAGCGGCTATGCCTGTAAAAGCAATACCAGCACTCAGTGTTGAAAAAATCTGATTACTATTCATTCCAGAAGAAACGTACTTTCCAGAAAAGAAAAAAAGATAAACCGCTTTTACTGTCACAGGTAATAATACACCTACAATAATCCATTTAGCTTTAATTGAAAATTTTGGCATTCCCAAATTTTCTATTTTTATTTTAAGTAGTCTTTTTGAAAATAATTCACTTAAAACAAATGCTAATCCAACATATATAATTCCTGCTATAATATTGCATATACCTTCTGGAATTTTAACCAAAACAAACAAACTTGCCACTAACTGAGCTAATATTTGAGCTACTATCAATACAATGATGGCCCCCAAAGCCCCTCCTATCGTCTTTCTTGTACTCATAAAAAGCTCTCCTTTACCTTCATTATTGCAAAAATTTACTACCAACTTAACAAATCCCGATTGAACAAAATCGCTGCGCGATGGCCTGCCAAGGCTGTGGCGCAGTTTTATTTTTATTAAAAAGCAGTGGAATTACTTTTCATAATCCGTTATTGTTAAGTTACCACACGAAACAACTGAACTAAGAAAGCTCCACTGCCTATGATAAGAATAACATTTTCTAGTCTCTTCCGCAATCGGAATTATGACGCTAATGCACCTCCGAATAGGTAGATGTAATTATTAACACTACTTATTCTGGAGGTTTTATTATGTATAAAGATATTTTTGAATCCATCCGCAATGAAACGGAAAAACGTAACCTGCGTGAAAGAACTATTCAACTGTATTGCTCTGATGTCAGTTACTTCCTTCGTTGGATTGGAAAAAATGTTTCTGATCTTACACTTGAAGATGCGGAAAGTTTTCTTACTGCCAAACGTCTGGAAGGAAGGTCTCCTGAAACTCACAATCACTATCGGTCTGCAATCAAGTTCTTATATAAAAAGGTGCTGAAGATTCTCTGGGATGATGACACTGTTCCGGCTATGAAAAGAGAGCGCAATCTTCCTGCTGTTCTGTCCCGCGATGAAATAAATGCAATCATTGACGCCACTCCGAATCTGAAACATAAAGCGATTATTGCAACTATGTATTCTTCCGGATTACGTGTATCGGAGGTCGTTCATCTCCATTATGATGACATTTCCCGTACCAACATGACAATTCATGTTCGTGAAACCAAAGGCAGAATTGACAGGTATACGATTCTGTCTCAAAAAAATTTAGACCTTCTCACTGAGTATTGGTACAAATGTGGTCGCCCTAAAGATATCCTTTTTCCAAGTTCCTGGACCGGTGGATATCTTGATATAACCGGTGTTAACCAGTTCTTTAAGAAAAGTGCTAAACTCGCCGGCATTACCCGTCATGTTTCCTCTCATGCATGTCATCATAGTTTTGCCAGCCACTTATTCGAAAGTGGCACAGATATAAAATATATCCAGTCACTTCTGGGACATGTTGATCCTCGCTCTACAGATGTTTACCTTCATGTGAGCAACAAGACACTTCTTGGGATCCGCAGCCCGTTCGACAACCCGGAAGGTGGTGAATCATGAGTAAGGATTGTACGATTCAGGATGTTTTTCATCGTTTTTATTCATCTTTTGAATCCACACATGATATTTCTCCCGCTCAGAGAAAAGCCGCTTGGGATTTATGTTTTGGTACAGTCGCATGAGTACAGGGATTCTTCTCCATCAGTTCCCATTTCACTGCCTGTTCAAAACAGTTCCTGAGCAGCTTATTAACATCCCTGACCGTACTGGACGATACAAATTCATTTCGACTGGTTTTATTTAATGGATTGATAACAGCACGCCTCTTCAAAAGACTCTGATAATATCTTTCGATGAAACGGGTATTGATCTCTGAGAGTTTCGTATCACCAATGATCGGAAGAATATAGTTATTGATAAGAGAGACATTTCCTTCATATGTAGAAAGCGCCCAGTTTTCTTTGCCATAAAGTGCAACATATTCTGTAATAAGCTCGTCCAGTGTTTTGCATTTACGGACGACAAATGATCCCATCTCTTTTTTATATTCAATTTCTTTTTTTCTTCTCTTTGCTCCATCCAGTCCTCAAATTCATCCCGACGGATCCTAACTCGATTGCCAACTTTTATTACTGTGAACTTTCCTTTATCCGCCCACTTGTTGATCATGCTTCTGCTGACCTTTGCCAGATAGGAAGCTTCATCAAAAGTAAGATACTTTATATTTCCATTGCTTCCTCGTATTCCGGTCTGTGATAATTTCTTCCGCCGGAAATTAGCCAGGGTAATATTTTGTTCCTGTGCAAGTTCTTCATAATCATTCGATGGATCCAGCTTATACCGATCCTGACCTTCCAGAAATTTTTGAAAACTCTCTTTTGTGATCCTTTTCTTTTCTGCAATCACAATGAATTCAAAAAAATGACTATACTTTGGATTATCAAGAATTGTATATACTGCGCTTCTGGTTGTTCCAAGCAGCTGTGCCATCTCAGGCATCGTAATTGTTGCATCTTCCAGAAGAGCGTCTTTTTCTCTGTCTTCCTTTGTTCGATACCGGGACTGGCTTTTGTACCAGTTCTGAAAAGATTCTTTTGGTATTCGTTTCCAGTAATCGACAATAACAGCTTCCATTTGATTTTTCTTGAGTAAATCATAAACAAGATACTCATCAACACCCAACAGATCCGCAACTTCCTTAACGGAATAGGACCAGGATTTCAATTCTTTCCCTGGTTCTTCTCCGGTAACTTTATGGTATTTAATCTGATTGGCGTACCATTTTTCAAAGCTGGCAATATTGATTCGTATCTTTCCGGCAATCTCTTTAGATTCAAAAACATTTTTATGCACCAGCCAGTATCGATCTGTCTTTTTTAATCCCAGCAGCTTTCCCATTTCCGGCACGGTCATCCAGGTTCTCTTTTGTGTCGGGCGCCGTTTGTAAGGACTGTCTTCTGATATCTTTGAAATGATCTCTTCAACATCGTCCATTTCCGGAACTTCTTTTTGTTTCATAATTGCTGTTGCCATTTATTCTTCACTTCCTGTCTTTTTTAGTGTTAGTGTTTTTTCTTATATCATATCTCAAATCCAGATAAAAATTTAGGATGTCGATTGCAGACAAAATCTGCCTGATCAACACCCTGTTTTTTACTGTTCCAAGTTATCGAGCCAGTCATCGAAACTCTTCTTAGAGATGCGATACTTTCCGCCATCCAACTGGATCCACCGGAATTCCTTTTTCTTTAAAAGGTTATAAATAGTAGGTCTGCTGACTCCTAAGATTTCCTGTAACTCTTGAACTGTATAACATCTTTTCTCTGACATTTCTTTATCCTCTTTTCTTTGAAATATGAAAGAAAAATTATCCCTTCATATAACGAAACGCTCAGAGCATGTTTTACAGTGGTCAAAAGCAAATTTTTTTACTTTTTTCTTACGAGTTTTCTTTAATGCAACTCGTAACATTAGATTTTTACATTTTTCATGAAATTAAGTAAAGAAAAAGAGCATATGGAATTGAATCCATACACTCTATGATTACTGGAACTTTATTTCATTTTTAATTCAACAAACTTGAATTTGTTAATTAGAATTGCTCTCAAAGCAACAATTATCTTAACATTCCCCAAATACACTCCAGTAATGTTAGTGCAAGGATAATGTTAATAACACGGAAATGCCGTAGATAAAACTTCTGAATCAGTGCGCCCAAGCCAGTCCAAGTACAGGTTGCGATCGTTCCGATTGTTGCAATAACCAGCTCAAAAAACAGCAAAGCCGGAAAAGAGGACATATATCCTACAACATAACCCGTTAGTGCGGTAACTCCGAACATATAGATCTTCACATTGACAAATTGCAGCATGAAGCCTTTCAGAAACGATGCCGATTGCTCTGCGTTTTCTGTTGACGGCTTACTGAAAGCAATATGAATCGCAAGCCACAGGATATAGGCTGCTCCGATGTACTTCAGCACTTCCATTACATTTAGAAGCAAAGAATTAACCCCATATACAAAAATTGCGCAGTACCGCCATAGGCATAATCATCAACCACCTTTCTGCTGTTATTATATCAGCAAACAGCGGTACATACATAACACCTATTTTATATGATTATCCATAGCATACGACTATGGATTGGCTGGAGCATATTTCCATAATTCTTCCAGATAGCTTTTTCCAAGTTCATTTAATTCCTGATTTTCATTCAGCACATATCCAATATGCATTGTTTCATTTTCTGCAAGCGGAACGGAGATGATATTTTCTCCATTCAAATATTTCGGGAAAATGCCACTTGAAATAGTATAGGCATTCATTCCTTTCGGGCCGCCGTCACGGGCCTGTGATTGCCTTGCGGTAAATGACAAGGGAAATGATCGCAGTAATCGCTTCCGTGATCCAAAACGCATTCCAGACGCCAACCGCTCCGAAAAACCTGCTGAGTAAAAACGCAGCCGGGATGATGACCACTACATACCGGCAAAGGGAAATCAGTAAGGAGGGAGTTCCTTTCCCAAGTCCCTCCAATGCGCCGGAAGATGTAACAGAAACCGCCGAGACGATAAACCCAGCCCCGATGATGCGTAAGGCGGTTTCCCCGGCCTGAATCGTCGCTTCTGTGTGGGTAAACAGCCCCATCAACTGTCCGGGGATCAGCAGACATATTACTGTCCCAAACACCATAATGATACCACTCATGCACAAAACGATCTTAAAGATCTGGCTGACCCGTTGGTGTTCCCCCGCGCCGTAGTTATAGCCGATCAGGGGGCGCATCCCCTGCACAATGCCATTCGCTGGAAGATAGACAAATGTCTGCAATTTGTAATAGATTCCCAAAACCAGAATATACACTTCGGAATATGCCGCCAAAATCGCATTGAGCGCCGAAATCAAAAGAGACGGAAGCGCGAGATTCAGGGTTGCGGGAATGCCAATGGAGTACAGCTTTATTACCATCTTTTTGCTGGGGAGAATGTACTGCCTGCGGATATGCACGCGAATTGGCCGCGCAAGATAGACTACAAGGTAAATCGTCAGCGTCAGAGCCTGTCCGATGCCGGTCGCCAGCGCAGCGCCTTCGATTCCCATTTCCGGGAATGGTCCATAGCCAAAAATCAGAACGGGATCTAAGACAATGTTTGTGATGCACCCGCACATCAGGCTTATCATGGTCGTTTTCATGTTTCCTACTGCCTGGAACAATTTCTCAAACGTCATGCTGACGGTAACAATGAGTGTAAAGGCGAACGCAACGACAGAATAGCGGACGCCAAGTTCAATGACCGCTTCGGATGAAGTGAACATCCGCAGGAAAACCGGCATGATCGTAATACAGCAGACTGTCATAACAACGCCATGAATCACGGCAAGCACAAGTCCCTGCGTGGCTGCCTGATCCGCTTTTCTGTGATCCCCCGCGCCCAGATACAAGGCGATCACTGCATTGATCCCAACGCCAAATCCAATTCCGGCAGCATTGATAAAATTTTGAACCGGGTAAACCAATGATAATGCCGTCATAGCCTCCTCGCTAATCTGCGCGACAAAAAAGCTGTCCACAATGTTGTAGAGGGAGTTGACCAGCATGGATAACACCATCGGCAGGGACATGGATAAAATCAGCGGCAATATCGGTTTCTTTTTCATGAAAGTGTCGTTCATAATTCCTCCTTCGCAAAACACGTTATGAGATATTTTTGCGTCGATGCCATGCCATCATCACAAGTGCAACGAGCAAAGTGGCGGTTTCCGCAACCGGAAATGCAAGCCAGATTCCGTTCAGCTGGAACAATTTGTCCAGACACCACAGGGCAGGCACAAGGAAAAGCATTTGCCTGCATAATTGGATTGCCATGCTGGACCCTACTTTTTCTGTGGTCTGAAAATAGGTGGAAATCATCGTAGAAAGGCCGCAAAACAGATAGCTTGCCGCCATGATCCGCATGGCGGAGATTCCAAAGGAGCGCATGGCTTCCGACGCCATAAACAATCCCAGAATCTGCGCCGGAAAGAGGAGGACAGCCAACGTCCCCAGTATCATCATGCCGGTGACCAAAACAGTTCCATATCGGAAAGCTGAATGCAGCCGTTCGCTGTTGCCTGCGCCGTAGTTAAACCGCATGACAGGCAAACAGCCTTGAATCAAGCCGTTTACCGTCATAACAATCAGCTGCTGCACCTTAAAATATGCGCCGAAGAAAGCGATCGCCGTATCGGAATACGCCACCAAAAACAGATTGACAAAGGTCACCACAAACGAACTGAGGGCGTTCATGATAAAAGATGGCAGGCCAAAGGCAAAAATACGGTAGATCATCTGCTTTTTCAAATGAAAGCCTTTGATTTTTACCTGCACTTTCTGCTTTTTGCCCAGCAGTAAAGCAAATGCCAAAATCATGGACAGCAGATAGCCTGCAACGGTAGCTACCGCAGCGCCGCGGATTCCCATAGCCGGGAAAATACCAATCCCAAAAATCAGAATGGGGTCGAACACGAAGTTAACGACCACGCCCGCAATCTGGAACCACATGGGAGCGACCATGTTCCCGGTGGCCTGTATCATCTTCTGGATGGCGATATGCACCATATTGGGAATTTGCATGAAGGAGCACACACTCATATAGGCGATGCTCAGCTGATAAATTTCTTCATTATTGGTGAATGCCCGAAAATAGGGTTTCATAATCAGTAATGACATAAGGTTGAGCAAAGCACCTATTCCAAAAGCCAGTAACAATCCATGTGTGACAGTTGCATTTGCCTCATCCTGCTTTTTCTGTCCAAGATACCCTGCTATCAGCACATTCACGCCGACACCGATCCAGATAGACGCTGCATTCATCAATGTTGTAATCGGGAATGACAGAGAAACAGCGGTCAATGCATTCTCACTCAACCGCGCCACAAACGCGCTGTCTATCAGGTTATAGGAATATTGCAGGAACATGGAAATCAGCGGCGGTATCGACATTTGCCAGATGAGCTTTCCAACAGGAGCGACCGCCATTTTATTATTGGTCTGCATACTTTCCCTCCTCTCCACAAAGTGTCCGGCAGCTTCCATCCTCCGTTCTGCCAGATTTTCCAGTATGCAGACAACAAAAAAGCCACACGGCTATCACAAGATAGCTGTGTGGCAAAAAGATGACCGAATCCGGAAAAGTCCACTCAAATTTTACGCTCAGTATTATAGCATTCTTTCAGGAGACTTTCAAGCATTAATCATTACGGAATTGTGGTGGCATATTTATTGTTTTATATGTTATTTCTCTATTAGTTCTGCAAACTTGAATTTGACTTGCCTATTTTCTTAAAATCTCATGTGGAGCTTCTATTTCATTTGCCAAGGTATGCTCTGTTAATTCTGACATCAATTTCAATTTTTTATTAATCAATGGTCGCATACAATTAGGAACATGTTCTTGATGTGCTCTGTGGATTGCTACACATTCCTTACAGTTTCCGTGATAACGACAGGCTTTCAGGCAAGGACAGTGATCTTTGTCTTTATACTCCTTACGAAATTCCGCTGCAAATTCTTCTTGCAGTCTCAGCCCCTCGACACGGTTTCCCTTATGAAATTCTACCATTGCATCCAGTTCTTTCTGGTTCCCTTCAATCTTCATGTTATTATAGCGCCTCCATTTCAACTATTCCTCATTTTCTGATAAATTCCGATTTTCTCAATTCTCCAAACTTGAATTTACCTTCTGCTCATATAAAATATATCAATAGCTTTACTTGCAAACTCTGCTGTGCCAACTCCTCCAACATCATCAATATTTTCCGTAAGTTCTCCTCCACCGGCATACATTCTTCCAAGACCGCATAAAATCTTATCAGAACATGTATAAAAATGATCTGTAATGTAATCCTGAAGTTTCCTTACCTGCAACTGCACCTGTTCATCTTCTGGGTCCATTTCTTTCATTTGTCCGAATTCAACAAATAATTGCATAAACTCATTTGCAACAGTAGCTTCATCGTCTTTCGTCCAGTTCTTTGTTTTCTCTTCAAACTCCTTATACTCAGAGGTTTGTCCCCATTGTTCTTTTGCTCGTTTAGAATACTCATCAATCTTTGTTGTATCAAATACTTTAAAATCCATATATTTCACTCCTATTCCTTTTATTCCTCGAGCGAAACTAATAAGATTTTCAAGATGCTCTTTTTTCATAGTTAGCAATTCAATCTGCTGCTCTAATGCTTTGTTCCTGTCAAAGTTAGGGGCATCAATTATCTTTTTAATCTCCTTAAGCGGAAATTCCAATTCCTTAAACAGTAAAATTTGTTGCAGCCTTTCCAAGGATGTATCGTCATACAACCTATAACCTGACTCTGTATATTCAATAGGTTTTAAGAGACCAATGGTATCATAATACTGCAGAGTGCGTATACTCACTCCTGTTAATTTACTTACCTCATTCACTGTCATCATTGTCATTTCCTCCTCTCGATAAACATATCGTAAACTATTACGTTGCGTAGGAGTCAATAGTTTTTCAAAGAAATTTTCAAAATTAACAGCTTGATAAATTTAAATTTTCCTGTTATACAAACTGAAAGTTTCTTTTTCTTGATAAATGGGGATTAGTTTTCCTTTTTTCCAATCAGCAATAACCACCTATGGTCAAAGCATATTTGTCCCTCCTTGATATAGGGATTAAAACCTGTTTTATCTCCACCATTCAAATCGTATTCCATTTTATCAATAATATCTTTTTGAATATCCTCTGGTGTACTTGTCAAATCCATCCAACTTTGTAGATTTACAGGAACAAGTGTTGTTTCTTCAAGCTGAAGCTCAAAAGCATCCTCAAACAATGCTTCAAATTCTTCTCTGCTAAGTATTCTTGTATGTGAGTTATCACGCATCGTTTCAATAGCGTCATTAGTTTCACGCAATTCTTCTGTAGTCGCTACCATATCCCAAATAACAAGTTTTCCACCTTTTTTCAAAACTCGTTGCATCTCCCGAAAAGGCTTTTCAGGCTCAACAAAATGATGCAATGAAAGTCTTGTAATCACAAGGTCAAATGTTTCATCTTCAAAAGGTAAGCATTCCGCATTCCCCGATACAAATGATATGTTCTGAATACCTTCTTGCTTTGCCAGTTTTTTTCCCTGCTCCAACATTGCTTCTGTCAAATCCAAACAAGTAATGTCCTTAACATAAGGAGCCACTGCTCTTCCACATATACAGGTTCCAGCAGCAACCTCCAATGCATGTTCATTGCCCTTTGCCTGAATACTACGAATCAAATAATCGGTATATTCTGCCTTAGACATATGATATGAAGCAAATTTCTCTGCTTGTGTACCAAATGATTTTTTCACTTCATTATAGTTATTCATAAACTTTTACCTCGCTGTAAACTTCAAAGTTTCTGTTCCTTACAAACTTCGATTTTAATGTCTCTATTATACCATAATGATACTATTATAAAAAAGGAAAAAGAGCTCCTTCGAGCTCTTTTGGGTCAGTTCTGCAAACTTGAATTTCTATTTGTGTTGCCATGTCATTACATAATCTTTTTCTCCGGTAGCCTCATCTAAGCCACTATGCTGAATCTCAAATTCTTCTCTCTTATAAAAAGATATTGCCCGTGCGTTCTTTTGGTATATGTTCAAGTACAACTTATTCCTTTTATCCTTTGCATAATTCAGCAGAATTTTACCTAGACCCTGCGATTGCATTTCACCAGAAACAAAAATGCCCTCAACATATTCATCATTTAACCCTAGGGTTAAACTTAACTACTATTTTTTCTTTGCGATATAAAATACATAACTGTAATAATCTACTACTAATCTAAAATAAAGCGATTATAAGCTATCCTTTTTCCTGTGTTTGTTTTAAAGTTTTCATCTATACACTTTTTTATCTTTTCCTGTTCTTTTTCTTTATCCATAACCGTTAAATTTTCAAGCAAATCAGCTTCCCATTGTATTTGAAAATCAAGTCCATCAATTTTAGATGGAGTATGGTGGTTGCCTATTATAAAGCATATTCTATCAATATTTTTGTTATAATCTACCTTTTTTAATATTTCTTTCGCTACTTCTGGTCCTTCCTTTTCTTGATAGACACCATCAATAGAACCGTATTTTTTTTGTGCTTCAACCGCACCAATATCATGTAGTATAGCAATAATACTGATGAATTCTTTTTCTTCCTCTCCGATATTTTCTCCTTTCATTATATCTTCTGCATTTTTCAAAACTTTGAGAGTATGCTCTATGCCAAAAGGAATTTCTTTGAATACTTCTTTCATCTCTATAATAATTTTTTCTTTAAACATAAATTACCTCCATTTATACCTTATAGGTGTTTTAGTTCTATCTATCCACTTTTTTGTTCGCCGATACAATCAGCATCATGGGACGGCGCATTTCATCCTGCATCCCCGGAATATCCATCATGTATTCCGGCGGCTGCGGCTCCACAATATGATTTATTATAAAACCATTTGAAAGCAGTGTATTTAGATATGTGGTCAGTGTTCTATGATATTTTGTAACCTTTTCTCCCAAAAACACAGCTGCCCGTTTGCCCTCATAATAATAATTATCCACCGGAAAATGCAGTATTTCTCCTTTTTCGTTATAATGCCAGTCTTGTGTTCCATAGGCAGTAAAAACAGGATGTTCAACCGTAAAAACTAGCTTACCACCAGACTTCAGTATTCTATATATCTTTTTTACTAAAATCTCATAATCTGCTACATAGTGAAACGCAAGTGAACTTAATATTACATCAAAACTCTCCTCTGGGAATTCCACATCTTCTATAGCACAGCATTTATATTCAACCTGTGGAAAATGTGTTTTTTCTTTGGCTACCTCGAGCATTTTATGAGAAATATCAACACCTACAACAGAAGACGCTCCGTGTTCCATCGCATAAATACAGTGCCATCCATAGCCGCATCCTAAATCAAGCACACGCTTATCTTTAAAATCCGGCAGCAGCTTTCTCAATGTTTCCCATTCTCCTGCACCGGCTAGTCCCTGCTGTGAGCGACTCATTTGACTGTATTTTTGAAAAAATATATTATCGTCATATTTGTTTTCTTTCATCTGAATTCCCCCTCGTTTAAAAAGTTATTTATCTCCGTTGCAATTTTTTTCACTTCTTTATAAAGCTTCTCGGTCATATCGTAGCATTTAAAAATTGAAAGACCGAGTACTTCAAAAACATGATTTACCCTTTCGGCATATTTTTTAGGTTTATATTCAAAAGTTTCAAGCAGTTTTATAGCTTTCTTTTCATTAATGCAATAAAGCATTATTGCATGCAAATAGTACTTGATTTAAGCATGAAATAATACGAAAAACATGGCCTGCAAAGAATTTACACCTTATTTATAAATGTGGGGCACTTCATATTGTCCTATAAAAATATCATAAACACAGAACTTATATTTACTACCTATGCAAAGTAGAGAAACAGCTCAATTTTTTCTTATTTAAAATCAGAAAACAAGCAACTAAAATCTAATCATTATGAAGCGAGATCCCTTTTTGCGTAAATCATACCAGCTCCCACAGTCATAATCACAATCATTATCGTCCCTAAAATCAAAGCAACACAATCCCTTGATTCTCCAGCAAAAATTGATGTCGCATTTGAATAGGAAAACGGCGAAATAAAGATAGCGTCCTTTAAATCAGGAACAACTCTTGCCATCAAATCATACACATACAGCAGCATGGCAACTGAAATTCCAATTCCTAACCTGTTCTTTTTGCTTACCGCAGAGATCACAAAGCAAATAGCCGCAATTTCGATATTCATCATTAACTGAAAAAACATACACTCTGTGAATATGCTTCCAAAATCCGTTTCTCCAAGAAAAACAAACCCGACTTCATAAAGCATGCCACAAATCAATGTAAAACAAATAAGGTTTAGTAGCACTGCAAAAAACTTCATTGCTATTACCTTGCCCCGTGAAACCGGAAGTGTAAACGTATATTCCGCAGTATGCCCATCTTCTTCCTTTGAAAGAATTACTGTGGCGATGGAAGCTGCAAACATACTGCTTCCAAGTGCATGAATCGTTCCGATTTCTGTGGCAAAATATCCTTTTAATGTTGCTATACTGAGTGTACTCATTCCAAAAGCATCAGAAAACGTGCCCATTGTTGCAAAACTCTCTGCCATATCTGCCATGCTATCTTCCATACCCTTATATAAAATGATGCAGATGAGCCCCATTCCACCCACGGAAAGCGCCCATATCAAAAGACTTTTCCAACCTGATTTCCATTCGTTTTTTAATATTACCGGCATTTATTTTTCCTCCTTCAAATAATAGTGCATAAATACTTCTTCTATGGACGGTTCCTCGATAATAATATCCTCGATATGATGTCCTTCCAGTTCCTTGTATAAATTGTTTAGGTTATCCTTATAGATATAGTCAAGCTTTTCGCCATCCCGTATCATTTTGATTCTCTTTGACCGACTGCTCAAAAGATTATCGACGGTATCTGTGACAACCAACTTTCCTTCCTTCATGATTGCCACACGAGTACAGTGATTTCTCACCTCCGATAAAACGTGTGTGGAAAGCATACAGGTCGCACCCTCATTCACATACTCCTGAATCAACTCAAAGAAAACATTTTGCATCAGAGGATCAAGTCCGCTGGTCGGTTCATCAAAAACAAAAAGCTTTGGTCTATGCTGCATTGCACAGATGATGCTGACCTTTTTCCTGTTCCCAAGTGAGAGCTCATTGATTTTTCTTTTTACGTCCACCTGAAGTCTGTCGCAAAGTTTTTCTGCTTCATCGGTGCAATCAACCTTTCTGACTGCTGCCGAATACTTCAGTATTTCCCTGATTTTCATGCCCGGATAAAACCATGCTTCACTTGGCATATAGCCAATGTCTGCAAGGATTTTTTCTCTGTCCTTTACGCTGTCAAGACCATTGATTCTTATTTCGCCCTGATCATACTTTATCAATCCAAGCATTGACCGAATAGTCGTTGATTTTCCGGCACCGTTCGGTCCAAGGAACCCAAAAATTTCGCCTTCCCGAACCGAGAATGTTACATCCTCCACACCTCTGTGTTTTCCATAAGTTTTTGTTAAATTTTGAATCGTTATCATATCTTTCATTTCTCATGTACCTCCGTTTGATGATAGAATAGTACATAAAAAAGATGGGCACAATAACTGTACCCATCAGTGACACTTTTTCAACTCTAAGTTGCACTATTTATTATCTGTCCTTGTTTTAAATAATTTTAAATCAGAATTCAATATTTTGTCATCAATTCTGCGCCTGCATTTATATACCAGATAAACACAAATATATACGAATACAATATAGGCAGTGAACCCCAAAGTCACATAAGAATTTCTATCAAACCATTTTCCTATGTATGACACTGCCGTATATATTATTGTGCAGATTATTATACCAAGCAGTTCCTTCTTGCTTATTTCATCTGACTCATCAAAATTCCAAAGTACATAAACCTGAAGATACCCAACTGCATAGGTCAAAAAAATCATTTCCGCCATATGCAGTATTTCTGCCACAGTCACCCCAATGCAGAGCCGATATGTACAGTAGTAAAAAAGAACTCCGAAAAAATAAAGACATGCCTTAAACTCGATTCCAATTTCCTTTGTAAGATACCTTTCCCAGAGGGATACTTTTTTCTTATAACTTTTTTTCATGCCATTTCTCCTTTCAGAAGCTTCCTAAAATCCGATGCGTATGTACGGGAAATAATGATATGCTCACCGCTGACAAGTGTTGCATCAATCCTATTCGACGGCATACTTTTTAGCATTTCCACCTTGTTTACATTGATAATCATCGACTTGCTACAGCGGAAATAACTCTCATCGTCTAGAAATAATTCGATTGAATATAATGACATCTCTACTTGAATTTCATTATCATCTGTGTAGACAAATGTCTTATTATCCACCTTTTCTATATACAGAATTTCCTCCGGTGTAAAAACAATTGTCTCATCGTTTTTTCGTCCAATTAGTTTTCTTTGACGTTTGTCCATAAAAAGCAACACCGCCTCAACCTCAGGATTTTTCTCCTTATAATTTAAAATCAGCTCATCTTCGCCTTTATTAATCTTATTAATTGTGTATCGCATAGAACTCCTTTCTTAATCATGCAAAGCAAAGAACTTGCTGCAAAGTACTTATGGCCTTCTTTTGATCCCTTATAACCTGTATAAAAAGTTCCAAGCATTGTAATCAGTGCACCGATAGACCAATATTTATGTGATTTCATTCAGATACCTCCTGCCGTTTTTCTTAAAAATATACCTTTTAAAAGATATATACAAACTTGAATTTGACTTAATATCCATGGTCAACATGCTGCCACTTTCCGCCATCTGTTCTAACTAAAATCCACTTCCAATCACTGTATGTACTATTTGGATTCAAAGACCCGTCTCCACCAGATGAATCAACATCGAATGAAGATAATAAAACAATGACTTCATCTGCATTGTTTCTGTCTGCCCAATCTTTATGATCTTTCGTGCAGTCATCTCCGGCATAGTAAATTTCTGTGAGAGTGCATCCTTTCCAGTCACTCTTAAACTCCTTTTTTATTGTGTCAATAGCGGCTTTAATATCCTCTTCTGAATAGCTCTCAGATTCAACATTATGAGTTTTTACTTCACTGACATCTCCACCACAAGCACTCAAAACAAATAAAAGCATAATACATAGCATTGTACATACGATTTTCTTCATACAAGACCTCCTTAAATACCGATTTCTCAGTTTCAAAAACTGGAATTTCATAAACGCATTTGCTTCTTAAACGCAAACATTCCCTCATTGCCATCACCGACAAAATCGTCCGGTGTATCCGGCATAGGATGTTTTTCATTAAAAAATTCTGTAATATGAAAGCCGCAGACATTCACATAAAAATGAATGTTGCGCTTATCAAAGTACGGCGTACAGGTTTCCCATACTTTCGTGTTCGGATATATTCGTTCCAATTCAAACCATATCTTCTTACCGATACCATTGCTCTGAACTCCGTTCTTTACAAAAAGCAGGTCAAGATGGTTATGCTGTGTACTCTCATTGATAATAACAACAGCACCGCCCACCATTTCTCCATCGACAACGGCTTTATAGACAGCAGAACCCTCCGCATTCAGCGACTGGTCAATGTCCTTTTCAGGCAGAATAACAGCATCTGTTTTCCCAAAAGCATCTTCAAAACCTTTCTGAAATGCTTCCTGCATATCCGCCTTGTATTGGGTTAATTCTTTTGGTTCTATACAAACTAATTGGAAGGTCATTTTATATCTATCTCCTCAAAAATTCCGATTGAGATTTCACCTGTTTTAAAAGATTTAATAGCTGTTATATTTTGTTATTAAATTCTCCGCAAATCCTTGAAAACACTGGATTTATCGCAGGTGAGCTTTCCCTTATTGTTTCCCTTGTGTTATATCGTCCCATCAGTGTTTACGAACTCTGATAAGGGCAAATACAAGGGCAAGAAAATCATATAAAACAGTATAACACAAAATAAAAGTGACATGGTGAACTGATTGAAATGCTTCTGAGTTTTTAATTAGGGATTGATTGAATGATATTAAGGGGCTGTCGGTTAATAGCAAATTCCGGCATCCCCAGTAGTAATTGAAAGGATCCCAGCAAGGGCAAGGCTTGTTAGCTTTCTACCTTGCGAGGGATCCTTTTTTTCTATAAAAGATGAAATTTATTTTTGGCCGCAAAAATCCCTTGTCTGGATTTTTACAGCCGCACTTTTGATCAGGCTGTTTTTTCCGTTGTTTTTCCCTCAAACTTCTTTAGTTTTTCATTGAGAAAACGACAGTATTTATTTATATTCCTTCCGATTGCATACAACATGAATTCTTTGTACACTTTATCTGCAGAACGGTAATTAAAACGCCTAAAGTTTTCGTTTTCTTTGATATCACCGAAATGTCCTTCTGTCTGGATCGAACGTGTCTGCCGTTTTAGGATCCCACGCTCACTTTGGATGTTTGCATGGGATTTTTCACGCAGTTCTTCCCACTGCTCATTGATCTTCATTACCTTGTTTTTCTCAGCATCCTTTTCGGCATTATATTTATACAGACAGCGGGCTTTATGTTCGCATCCACTGCAGTCGGCGCAGGCGTACACCTCAAAGGTCTGGGTATAACCATTCTGCTCTTTGGTTTCCGTTCTTATGTGACGCAGTTCACGTCCGTCATGGCAGATATAGAACTGCTCATCTTCAAATACTTCGACCTTCATGTTGTAATATTTACTGATATTTTCGGCATATGCGCGTGTTTTGCGTTTTTCATGATCCTGCAGTTTTATATAGCTTTCTATCCCTTTTTCTTTTAAATAAAGCAGATTTTTCTCACTACAGTATCCGCTGTCAGCAGTTACCTCTTCCAGGATGCTGCCAAAAACCTGCTGGTGCTTTTCCAGGACTGGGATCAGGGTATTGTAATCCGTCCGGTCATTACTTACGTAACCGTGAATGATGAAATAATTTTCCACGGCAATCTGTACGTTGTACGCCGGCTTTAACTGTCCGTTCAGCATATGATCCTCTTTCATCCGCATAAAAGTAGCTTCCAGGTCTGTCTTGGAATAGCTGTTCCGGTCTTTTCCCATGATCTCGAAGCATTCTTTATATCCCATCAGACGCTGGCCGAGATGCTCCAGTTCCTCATACAGCTGCTGGATCTCAGGTTTTCTTTTTCCTTTTCCATAAACGAACTCTATCCCTTCTCCAGTGGCAATCGTATTAAGGTTCTTCTGCAGCTTCAGGATTTCAAGAGGAGAGCAGTTATCAATCTCAATGACTGTATTATTTGCAAGTTTCTTATGCTTTGACAGCTTCCGTTTACGGTTCTTTTCTATTACACTGCGGACTTTATCCATTCCCTCGATCACTAACATCTGTGCATTCCCTATATCATACTTTTGCCCATAACCATTCTCTTACAAAAATATATTATACCTGGCAAAGTTCAGTTCAATAGAATCTAGCAGACCAGCCAGATGGTAATTGATCGTACCACGCCAGACAAATGTATAACGGTTTGCATTGGCTTCAATCTTAGTCCCATCAATAAAAAGTTCTTTCAGTGTAACAAGGCCTTCTTTTTGAAGCCGGCGCAAAAACTGGTAATTAAGGTCATCCAGTATTTCAGAGGTCAGCTTTTTCCCTTTAAACTCATAAAAAGCGTCCCGTTTTGGTTTCTGCCCACGGGTCAGCCAGATAAAAGCCAGATCTCTTTCACATAATTCTACAATACGGTCAACAGAACGTACCCCGCGCATGTTTGCGTAAGTAACTACAGCATACATCATAATTGGGTTATACCCGGTTCTTCCCTTATCTGAACAATTGGCCAGCAGGCCAGAAAAATCTAAATCCTCCATCACTTTTTTCAGGGTATAGACTGGATCGTCGTCGGGTAAATTCAATTCGAAGAAACTAAAGTTCATTTTCTGTTGCCCAAGCTCAAAAAAGTCGTTATATAATAATTAGTCGATACTTACTATTTTTGCTTGGCTACATAATTCTTTTTCCTACAAAGTCCTGCTATAGATGTAGTTATCAAGCCCACAAACAATAAAACCATATATAATTCCAACGGTGTGTCATCTCCTGTTTTTGCCCCAGAAGCCGCTCCACTTCCAGCATGATTCACATCTGTGCTATTATCTGCACCTGTTTGTGTTGGCTGTGTTGTTGGTTCATTTGGAATATCCTGCTCTGTTTTTTCTGCCAGAATATAATAATAACTGCCATTCGCCTGAAAAATCATCTGTCCATTTCTGCTTTGCACAGATAATGTCTTCAATGTCCCTTTGCTGTTCAAAGAAAAAGCAGAAGAATTCTTCAACGCATCCGATAAAGAAATTGTCACTCCATCCACCGCTATTCTGTTTTCCTTTTTATCTGTAAAATAGATTTCAAATGGTGAAATGTTTTTCCCCTTTCCTTCCAGACATGCAGCAAACCACTCCCATGCCTCTGTATCCTGACTGGTTATCGGATAAACCACCAGCGTCAAGCTGCTGTCTGTAATTCCACTGACCACAATCCTTCTGCCATCCGGTAACTGAATCTCAGCTTTCCCATTTTGGACAGGTGATGTTAGATATTCTGTTTTTCCTGCAATATAAGTTGCATAAATGCCAAAATCTGTCTGACTCTGTTCTCCTGTCAGGGCAGAGTTCCAGGCATAGCATATCGTAGTTGAATATACTGTAAGTATGCAGATCAGAAAAAATGTTACGAACCGTTTCATTCTGCCCCTTCTTCCCTGAGTATTGTATTTAGAGTAACCGAACCGGCACTGTAATATGTATCTGGCTCATAAGCCATAATCTTTAATTTAATTGCAGTACCATCTTCCACTTCGGAAGTAAGTGATACAGATTTTACATATTCTCCAGGCCTGATAAGTCCTGTCTCTCCCAAAAGAGTTCCATTTGCAGTCAGGACACGAAGCTTCAGCCATACATCAAATTCTTCTGAATTCGTAAAATAAACATCTGCTGCATCGTCTTTCACAATCACATTTCCACAGATATATGCCCTGAATTCCATTCCATCCTGATAGATTTCCGACCATCCAAGGTCCTCCGGTACTGTCGGCATACCACTAACCGCCGCTTTTTCGAAAGGCGGTGGTGAGAACGAGCGAACATCATCCTGTTTCCCATTGTTTATTAATGCCAGTACCATAGCACACAATGACAACACACATACAATACAGGCAACAGGCAAGCTCCAATTTTTATTCATTAAAATCCCTCATTTACATTATCATCTG
Organism: Blautia segnis; assembly: GCF_014287535.1. Classification (NCBI taxonomy): domain Bacteria; kingdom Bacillati; phylum Bacillota; class Clostridia; order Lachnospirales; family Lachnospiraceae; genus Blautia; species Blautia segnis. The sequence continues at coordinate 29,159 of NZ_JACOOT010000015.1, forward strand.
TCATATTTACCTCAAACAATGCGGTTTGGAGTAAATATCACAGATGATCTGCACAGACCGTTCAGCCTGCACAGATCTCTGCCAATTTTAATTTGCTTTCTATCCAGCAAACACACTCCAACATATTGTCTAAATAACTTTTACTGTCAATGTTGGATTATTTTCATCTCTCAAATCAACCGTGAGACGGATAGTCTTGCCATTCAAAGCCATTGTACTCGGTAAAGAAACACCATAACTTCCGTTTCCACTAGTTACCTTCTGCAGAGAATATGTACCCTCTGCCTTTATGTCTCCATCTTTAATGACATATTTTTCTTGTGAATTTCCTTTATTATAAATATAGAAGATGCTAGCCAAATAATTATTCCCTGGACATTCTTTCTCTACAGTGTATACACCATCTGTCAATGTAGTTTTTAAAAATCCCCAGCTTATATTGCCATTTCCATCCCACTTATAATTCGAGGAGGTACCAACATAATCCGAAATAGTCACCGTCACATTGCCAATCTCTTTCTTTTCGGCTGTTGTATCTGAAAGAGCCCCCTTCAAGGACAAGGTCGTTGTTTCACTTGGACTTTCCCCAACGTTTGTTCCTTCTGCTGATTTTAATCCTATTTTAGAATTCGTAAAAGTTCCGGTAATGTTATTGTCAGTTTTACCATAAGCCAGAGAAGCTGTAATGTCCGCATTTGAATTATTCGTTATAGTAATCTGATCAGCCCCATCCTGACAAGTCCATGAACTTGTACCGGATGTTTCCTTATATTTTAAAGTTGTTGGATCCCAGCTTTTTGTAACGCCCGAACTATATGTATATTCCAGACTTCCCCATTTCACATCAACACTATATACAGTATCTGTGTTTTCTTTTCCGGCTTGATAAGTAGCTTTAATATCCGCTGAACTATCCTCTGCTGCATATACAAAATTTCCCATAGACATGCTCAAAGTAAGAGCGAGTGTTGCTGCAATTATTTTTTTCATCATTCTTTCCGCCCTCCTTCTTATTCCTGTGATGCTGCATCTGCGATTTTTACTGTTACACTACCGATTGTTGCTTTATTTGCATTTTTATCTGTTAATGCCCCTGACAAAGAAATCGTAGTTGACGCAGTAGATGCAGTACCCGCTTCTGTGGTTGTCGCACCAATAGAGGCATCTGCAAGACTCAAAGAAGCCATATCAACTTTCGCAGTGATATCTGGATACGAATCCGACGTTGCTGCTTCAACAGTTGCAGTCAATGCCTTATTAGAGCGATTGGTAACTGTCACCTTGTTCGCTCCATCCTGATTCGACCAGCTTCCTTCTCCGACAGATTCCGTATACTGGTGTGTTGATGGATTCCATATTTTGGATACAGCTCCATCCGTATACGTGAATTCCATGCTTCCCCACGATACATCAACGGAATACACCGTTGCTGCTTCGCCTTCAGGTTGATAAGTTCCGTATACTGCATGGCTGTCTCTTCCTCCGGCTGAATTTATTGTTGCCGCCATTGCTACTGTTCCCGAGGATAACCCAAGTATAGTCGCCACACAAAGAGTTAATGCTTTTTTCTTCATCGCTTTTCTTCCTTTCTGCAAAACATTTTATTACATCTTCTTTTTGAAGTATGTTTTCTCTTAATCAGTCACTGTGATTTTAATTCCTTCGATATTTCCATTCAGGACTGCTTTCTCCCCTGAATCCGGATCATAATACAGAACATTGTATCTTCCTGTATAATCTCCCACAGAGAGTTTTGCTGCATCTTTTATCAGATCCAGCTGTTCAATTTCATATCCGGGTGACAGAGTTCCGGACTGGGCAATCACAGTTTCTGTTCCATCTTCACTGATAATAACAAGTTGAAGCACAATATCATTTACTGATTTCGATGGATTTTGAAACATCAGGTTTGCCTTATTATCAGAAAGTGAAATATGTACTTCCTTCTGATAAACCATACTGACTGCTCCCCCGCCCTTAGATACCTCCATCTTTTCTTCTGAATCACCTGTTACAGGTTCTGCATATTCTTCTTCTTTCTGTGGTGCATAGTCAGGAGCAAGTGCCGGACCGGTATTCCTGAAAAATAACGCCCAGATTGTCACTGCTAATGCAACAAATGTAACAACAAGAAGTACAGTAATGATTATTTTTGTCCTATTTGCAGATATCTTTTTTTCGGACTGTTTTCCCACTTGATCACCTCCTTACCCGGCCTGTTCATAAGATACCGTTCCGATCACCTCACCGTTTATTCCCGGATCTGGTTCCCCGTAAAGGTTAAGGTATACCGTAGCCGTATTCTCGGCAGAAATGGAAAGTTTCTGAACTGTTTCGCCTTTCTGGTCCTTGAATACTCCGGTAATTTCCTTGTGTGATTCTGACGGCTTATAAGACAGAATAAGTGTCACATCCTCATTTCCTTTATTTGTGAAACTCACTTTCCCTTCTCCCTCTTCATAAGTCCATTGCCCGGACGTCGCATTTTCATAGCAATGTGTATCTGGATTCCACTGACCTCTGGAACCCGGATGATAAACAGCATTTAGCCCAGACAATTCCATTACAATGGAATCCTCACTTTCTGTATCCGGTTCCGGTATCAGAGAACGGGAAGCAAGAGCATAGGTTCCAAACGTTCCGGTATCAAAGGCAATGATATTTTCACGGCTGTCTGCATCACCACAGATTACTGCCTGCCCATCCCTGACACAGACAAGTACCCTGTCTTCCATCTGCGCCTGTACATCGGTTGTTTCCATAATCATTGAAAGCATTTCCTGGCTTTCTGCAATTCTCAAAGGTTCCTCATCATTTTTCTGCCTGAACAGACGCAGAGAAAAATACTGCTCCACAGTGTATCCATTACTTTCTGCCCACTGTTCCAGAATAGCATTCTCCGCTTTCAGGGAATTTCTTTCTTCTTCTGAGAGTTTTTGTTCTTCTGCTTTCTCCTGCTCATCCTTCAAAAGATCATCCAGCAGGTCAGCGTATATCAGCACATTTCCATGTCCCCCCTGCCTGATCTCATCCTCCGAAAATAATGATCGTGCGAACGGTTGCTGCCCGTCTTTGAGTTTCAGCTGATTCACTCCCAAAGAAACTCTTGTAGCCAGGTCAAATGTCATTTCTGCCGGGGTTTGTGTGGAATCTTCCGTAACCGGCTCCGTAAATGTTTCATTTTCATCCCCATTTGGTTCCTTCATCTCTGTTTCGTTCTCATTCGGAACTGCCACAAAGTCCTCTGTTATAACTTCAATCGGAGTTTCCACTGGAGCCTCTGTTATAGCTTCCGTCGGAGTTTCCACAGGATCCTCTGTTATAACTTCCGTCGGAGTTTCCACTGGAACCTCCGTTATAGCTTCAGTCGGAGTTTCCACTGGAGCCTCTGTTTCTTTCTCAACCGGCAGCTCTGTTGATGACTGGAAAGATTCCGCTTCCGAAGTCTGTGTTTCCGACTCTGTTGATTGCTTCGTCATTTCAGTCTCGGCTGCAGACACTGTACCGGAAATCAGGCTAAGTGCTGCTGCAGCCGCAAGTATCCATCTGGCTTTTTTGAAGCAGAACCGATTTTTGCTTTCTTTTTTCATATCGTTATCCTCTTTTCGCCATTTGCGCTAAAGCGGGCATTGACTCAGATCAGCTTCCGCTTTCTGGCTTCTGTAATTGCTGCTGCTTTATTCCTGACACCAAGCTTCCGATAAGTTTCTTTATTGTGGTATTTCACTGTTGCCTCTGAAATTTTCAGCTCTTTTGCTATATCTGCAGATGACTTACCTTCTGACTGCAGTTTTAATATCTCCAGCGCATGTTCACTTAAAACAATATTGTTTCTGGAAGCCAGATAAGAAGGATATGATTTAGCCATCTGTCTGCATTCTGACATGATCTGGTTTCGATAACTATTGTCTTTCCAGATAAATTCGCACTTTTCAAACATTGGAAGAAGTGCTGTTCCTTCCCTGGTAAATATTCTCACAAAATGATATTCTTCTGCCTGACTGATGCTGGTTTGAAGAGTATCCTTCCACTGCTTCTGTTCCAGTTTATACTGAACAATAGAAAGCAAGATCATCGCTTCCATATGAATATAGGTGCGTTTCATAATCTCCGCATAATGCAGGAGCTGCTGCAGCAGGCAATAAGCTGCTTCCAATTTCCCAAGAGAAATATATACTCTCACTTTTGTCAGATATCGAAAACGTTCCATTGTGCAAAATTCCGCATTCTCATCTGGTGCCTGTTTCATCCAGTCTGAAACATCTTCACCCTGATACAGCTTAATCCGGCAAATAAAAGCATCAATATTGGAAATCAGATTCGGTGCTTCCTCTTCCGCACGATCACGAAATGCATCAAGAGATACAAGTGCGCCATCTGCATCATTTTTCAAAACAGACAGCCATGCAAGGATTCCTGTTCCTACAAAAACCTGTTCCAGCATACCCCCCCGTTCTGCATCCATACGGCCTTTTTCCGCCTTTGAAAAAATCTCAAAAATATCTTTTCCTTTTTCCAGATAGCTCTCCGCAAGAGCAAGATATACAAGACCCTTTCCATATTTTTCAAGAACAAATTCTACCGGTTTACCAATCGTAAGTGCCAGTTCTGTGTCCCGTTTCGACCATTCACAGAAATCTTTTCCTCCGTTCATCATAGAAGGAAGATTGCTGGTCACAGACAGCTCTGGAAGAACTGCTTTTTTATTATGAATTAACAGGTCTGCATTTTTCAGCAGATCGATCATGTTCGCTGTGCCAGTATGAGGAAGTGCTATTTTTAAATAAAGCAGCCTGCTGAGAGCTTCTTTTTTCATACTACCTGAGTGTTCTTCTGCAAATTTTTCCAGCTGATGATACCAGCGGTTGCTTTCTTCTATATTCATCAGCATAGATTGCAGCAAACTGATTCCTGCCATAAGTACCGGACTTCCCGAGATGAGTTCTTCCGGCAGTTTCAGATAGTATTTCCGCAGTTCATAAAAATGTCCACTGGAAGGATTCTTACGTGCATTGGAGATCAAAAGTCTGGAAATGCTTTCCATGTCGTTGTATTTTTCATACATGGAAAGCGCCTCAAGAGGTTTTTCCTCCAATTCATAATATAAGCCAGCTACATAATAAAGATGGTTGATCTGCTCAATGCTTCTCTTCCTCCGTAGTCTCTGCTGCATGGATTTCCTCATAGGCCATCTGCATTTCCAGATTCCATCGGTTCCTCTTATGTCAAAAAAGTTTCCAACTTCTTCAGCCCGAAAGATCAGTTTCTCCACATCACTTCGTCCTGTAAGCATGGACGCAAGTCTGACCGTAAATGTTTCTACAATGGAAATATCCATAAAAAATTCCTGCAGTTCCAGATCCCACTGATCGTATACATGGGTTTCCAGATAATCCCACTGCCGTCTCTGTGTCAGTTCCAGATTTCCTTTTTCCATTGCAAAAAATAAAAGAGATAACGCATTTCCACCGCCCAGATTCCATGCCTTCTGATGTTCTTCCCGGGTAAGATGAATATCATATTGTTCTATATATGTAATCTGCTCATCTAATGAAAGAAGAAAATCACTTTCTTCGATTTCGGCAAATATGTATTTCGTCCGAAGTGGAAGAAGCCATCTCGGAAACGGACATCTGGCGATCAGGATCAGCCATACGTTATTTAAGCTCAGTAATTTGCAGATCACTTCAAAATAACTTTCTCTTTCTGTTGTATCTGTGAGATTTTGAAGATCATCAAGTACTACTGTGTATTCCGCAGATTGTTCTTTTATTTTAATCTGGTCTGCACTTGTTTCTGATGCACTGTAATAGCTGCAGCGTTTCATGTTCAAATTGTGCATAACCAGAGAAGTCTTTCCGATGCCTGTAACTCCATACAGGTATAACGGTGTTCGAAGTTTTTTGGCAGAGCGAAATTTGCAAATAGCTTTTTGAGGGCATATATATTTATCATCAGTAAATTTGACTATTTTCTGCATATTTCCCTCCTTTGTTTTATCGTATTTATGTAAATATTGTAGCAAATTGAAGGTTGAGATGGAACTATCCAAAAGGATAGTTTCGGGCAAAAATTTGCAATAAAAACAGACCCCATTATATTTCATAATCTGCTCTATGAAATATAATGGGGTCTGTTTAATAAGGCTTTCTATTCTTCACTTCCAAGCCGATGAGCCTCTTTATAAATCTCACAGGCACTGTGATGTACACATCTTTTATATGCACAGTCCATAAATGTGAGAATTCGTCTGCCATCCTTTTCCCGGTATTCACAGCATACTGTCTGGCTTCCGTTGCAGGTGCGGCAAAAGCCGGAAATAAATTCTTCTGTCTCCATAGCTCACCTCTGACACAGCTTATGTATAAAAATACCACTTCGAAGCTTGGGCTCAAACCAGGTGGATTTGGGCGGCATCAACTTGTTCTCGTCTGCAATCTGCATCAGATCTTCCATAGAAGTGGGATACAGTGCAAAAGCAATTCCGCGGCTCTTATCTGCCATAGCCTGAAGCTCTCTTAATTTATGGCTTCCTCCCACAAAGGAAATCCGCTTATCCGTCCTTGAATCTCCGATCCCAAGTATAGGTGCAAGCACCTGTTCCTGCAAAAGCTGGGAATCCAGCTGTCCCACTACGTCCTTGCCCTCATAAAGCTCCGGCTTCGCTTTCAGCAGATACCAGAAGCCATCCAGATACAGTCCGAAGCAGTGCTTCTCCACAGGCTTGGCCGGAAAGCCCGGAACTATGGTCATGTCAAACTTCTCCTTGATCCGGGAAAGTACCTGCTCCGGTGTCTGACCATTTAAATCCTTCACCACACGATTATAGGCCAGAATCGTAAGCTGGTCATAGGGGAAAACAACGGACAGGAAAAAGTTAAACTCCTCGTCTCCTGTATACCCCGGATTCTCTTCTCTTCGTTTCAGGCCAACCTTCACCGCAGAGGCAGCTCTGTGATGTCCGTCTGCAATGTAAAGCGCCGGAATCTTCTCCATCTCCTCCCGGATCAGGGCAATTGCCTCGTCCTCATCGATCACCCACACACGATGTGTAATCTCATCTTCCTCTGTGAAGTCATATTCTGCCAGATGATCCTTTTTCCACTGCGCAAGAAGACCGCTCAGTCTGTCGGTGTAGCGGCATGCCAGGTAAATAGGGCCTGTGTTTGCATCGCACACATCCACATGATTGATGCGGTCCAGTTCCTTATCCGATCTGGTAAGCTCATGCTTCTTCACCACATTGTTCAGATAATCGTCAATGGAAGCACAGCCTGCAATTCCAGTCTGTACCTTCCCTTTGCGAACCAGTTCATATATGTAATAACAGGGCTTATGGTCCTGGGAAAGAATCCCCTTCTCTTCCATCTGAAGCAGATTCTCCTTTGCCTTCTTATATACCTCAGGGTCATAAAGACCGGCATCTGCCGGAAGATCCATCTCCGCTCTGTCCACATGCAAAAAAGAATCCGGATTCTCTTTTCCGATTGCTGCGGCTTCCTCCCGGCTCACCACATCATAAGGAAGTGCTGCTACTGCCGCAGCCTTTTCCCTGGCAGGTCTTAAAGCCTTAAATGCCCGAAATACTGCCATAGTTTTATACTCCTTTCAAATCTGCCTGCCTCTTTTTAAAGTGCTCCAAAGGCGGTCTTTTTCTTTGACGGCAGACTATTTTCCTCTGTTTTTACAGGTGTCGTAACTTATATTATATCACAAATAATGCGGCTTCGCAATGAAACTAAATAATTTTTGAGAAAGCTAAATTTTTTTGTATTTTTCTATTGCAAATTGTTTTATTTATGTTATTATACTATTAGAAAAACAAAAACGTAATGCAATATAACCAAATAAATCAAACACCACAAAGGAGGTTTTCCCCATGACAGAAGGACTGAAATGGACGGTCAATCATGTTCCGGAATCTGATGATAAGTTTCTGGATCTGATGTCCGAAGAAAACGTAACCAAAGCAAATGAATTTCACAAGAGTTTCCCACAGTATTCCGTTACACCTCTGCAGAAGCTTTCCGCACTTGCTTCCTATCTTGGAGTAAAGGGAATCTACTGCAAGGATGAGTCCTATCGTTTCGGACTGAACGCATTCAAGGTTCTCGGAGGCTCTTACGCCATGGGTCGTTACATTGCAAAGGAGCTTGGCCGCGACATCAGCGAGCTTCCCTATAATGTCCTCTCTTCTGACAAATTAAGAGAAGAATTCGGACAGGCTACCTTCTTTACTGCCACAGACGGAAACCACGGACGTGGGGTTGCATGGGCTGCCAACCGTCTTGGACAGAAGGCTGTAGTAAGAATGCCGAAGGGCACCACCAGAACCCGTTTTGATAACATTGCCAAAGAGGGTGCTGAGGTAACCATCGAGGAAATGAACTACGACGACTGTGTAAGAATGGCAGCTGCAGAGGCAGCTAAGACCGAACACGGAATCATTGTTCAGGATACTGCATGGGACGGCTATGAGGAGATTCCTTCCTGGATCATGCAAGGATACGGTACTCTTGTTCTTGAAGCTGACAAGCAGCTGAAGGAGAACGGTGTTGAGCGTCCTACCCATGTATTTGTACAGGCTGGTGTTGGTTCTCTTGCAGGTGCAGTTGTAGGATATTTCGCTCACAAATATAAAGAAAATCCTCCTGTAATGGTTGTCTGTGAAGCAAGCGCAGCTGACTGCCTCTATCGCTCTGCTGCACAGGCTGACGGCAATCTGGTAAATGTTACCGGCGATCTTCAGACTATTATGGCAGGTCTTGCATGCGGTGAGGGAAATACAATCGGATGGGATATCCTGAAGAATCATGTTACTGTATTTGCTTCCTGTCCGGACTGGATGAGTGCAAAGGCAACCCGTATCTATGCAAACCCGCTTGAAAGTGATCCACATATCGTATCCGGTGAATCCGGATCTGTACCGCTTGGGCTTGTATACACAGCACTTCACGATGAAGATGCAAAAGATCTTAAAGAAGCCCTGAAGCTGGATGAAAATTCCAACATTCTGGTAATCTCCACAGAAGGAGACACCGATCCCATCCGCTACCGCGAAATTGTATGGGACGGATTATACGGAACAGACAAATCATTAAGCGAATAAATATAAATTTTACGGAGGTAAATTACAATGGATTACAACAAAATTAAAGAAGCGGCTCAGAATTATGAAGCAGACATGACCAGATTTCTTCGCGAACTGGTTCACTTCCCCGGCGAGAGCTGCGGTGAGAAGGATCATGTAATGCGCATTAAAGAAGAGATGGAGAAGCTTGGCTTTGATAAGGTTGATATTGACCCGATGGGAAATATCCTGGGCTACATGGGAAGCGGAAGCACACTGATCGGCTTTGACGCACACATCGACACAGTAGGTATCGGAAACAGAAGCAACTGGGAATTTGATCCATACGAGGGCTTCGAGACTGAGACTGAGATCGGCGGCCGTGGAACATCTGATCAGATGGGCGGTATTGTATCTGCAGTTTACGGTGCTAAGATTATGAAAGACCTTGGTCTTTTAAATGACAAATATCAGGTAGTTGTTACCGGAACTGTTCAGGAAGAGGATTGCGATGGTCTTTGCTGGCAGTACATTATCAACGAAGATAAGGTTCGTCCGGAATTCGTAGTTTCCACAGAGCCTACAGACGGCGGTATCTACCGCGGACAGCGCGGACGTATGGAAATCCGCATCGATGTAAAAGGTGTTTCCTGCCACGGATCTGCTCCGGAGCGCGGTGACAACGCAATCTACAAAATGGCTGACATCCTTCAGGACGTTCGTGCATTAAACGAGAACGATGCAGCAGATGAGACCAAGATCAAAGGTCTTGTAAAAATGCTGGATAAGAAATACAATCCTGAGTGGGAAGAGGCAAACTTCCTTGGAAGAGGTACTGTTACCACATCCGAGATTTTCTTTACTTCCCCAAGCCGCTGTGCAGTAGCTGACTCCTGTGCAGTTTCCCTTGACCGTCGTATGACAGCAGGTGAAACCTGGGAGAGCTGCCTGGATGAGATCCGTGCACTTCCTTCCGTTAAGAAATACGGCGATGATGTTAAGGTTTCCATGTATGAGTACTCCCGTCCATCCTGGACAGAGCTTGTATATCCAATCGAGTGCTACTTCCCAACATGGGTAATCCCGAAGGATCACAAGGTTACTGCTGCTCTTGAGGAAGCTTACCACAATCTGTATGGAACAGAGCGTATGGGAAATGCTGAGACAGAGGCTATGAGAAAGGCTCGTCCTCTTACTGACAAATGGACCTTCTCAACCAACGGTGTTTCCATTATGGGACGTAACGGAATTCCTTGCATCGGCTTCGGACCTGGCGCAGAGGCACAGGCTCATGCTCCGAATGAGAAGACCTGGAAAGATGACCTTGTAAGATGTGCAGCTGTTTACGCAGCACTTCCTACTGCATACTGCAAATAAGAATCAACAGCAATATACGCCATGGAGCGGATAGCTTGACAATGTATCTGCTCCATGACCTCCACTTTATCTGTCTTTTAAATATTTCAAATATAAATTATAAGGAGAATAACTCATGAAAACATTACAGGATTACATTGACAAACTCAACAGCCTTAACTTCAAGGAAATGTACAACAACGATTTCTTCTGGACCTGGGACAAAACAGACGATGAGCTTGAAGCTGTATTTACAGTTGCTGATGCTCTTCGCTTCATGAGAGAGCACAACATTTCCACAAAAGTATTTGAGAGCGGTCTTGGAATCTCTATTTTCCGTGACAATTCCACCCGTACCCGCTTCTCCTTTGCTTCTGCCTGCAACCTTCTTGGACTTGAGGTACAGGATCTGGATGAGAAGAAATCCCAGATTGCTCATGGCGAGACTGTTCGTGAGACCGCTAACATGGTATCCTTCATGGCTGATGTAATCGGTATCCGTGACGACATGTACATCGGAAAAGGCCACACCTACCAGAAAGAATTTATGGATGCTGTAACAGAGGGAAATAAAGATGGTATTCTTGAGCAGCGACCAACTCTTGTAAACCTTCAGTGCGATGTTGACCATCCTACACAGTGTATGGCAGATATGCTCCACATCATCCATGAGTTCGGCGGTGTTGAGAATCTGAAGGGCAAGAAGCTTGCTATGACATGGGCTTACTCCCCATCCTATGGTAAACCGCTTTCTGTTCCACAGGGCGTAATCGGACTTATGACACGTTTCGGTATGGATGTTGTTCTTGCTCATCCGGAAGGATATGATGTAATGCCTGAGGTTGAGGAAATTGCTAAGAAGAACGCCGAAAGCTCCGGTGGTTCCTTTACAAAGACAAACAGCATGGAAGAAGCTTTCAAGAATGCTGATATCGTTTATCCAAAGAGCTGGGCTCCATTTGCAGCAATGGAAAAACGTACCAACCTTTACGGCGAGGGCGATTTCGACGGAATCGACAAGCTTGAGAAGGAGCTTCTTGCTCAGAATGCACAGCATAAGGATTGGGCTTGCACAGAAGAGCTTATGAAGACAACCAAGGACGGAAAAGCACTTTACCTGCACTGCCTGCCGGCAGATATCACAGGCGTAAGCTGTGAGACAGGTGAGGTTGATGCAAGCGTATTTGACCGCTACCGTATCCCGCTTTACAAAGAAGCTAGCTTCAAACCATATGTAATTGCAGCAATGATCATGCTCTCCAAATTTGAGAACCCACAGGATATCCTGAAAAAACTGGAAGTAAAAGCTGCTCCGAGAATTATGGAATAATGCTTTTTTTGGGGCTGTAGGAATACAGCCCTTTTTTGTTCTCATTTTTCGGGATAAACAGCTTTCTGACTATATTGAATGGAGGTTTTTACAATGTATAAAAGAAAACGAATCGTAGTTGCCCTTGGCGGAAATGCTCTTGGAAATACACTTCCGGAACAGATGATTGCTGTAAAATCCACAGCAAAAGCACTCTGCGATCTTATTGAAGAAGGGCATCAGGTGGTTGTAGTCCATGGAAACGGACCACAGGTTGGCATGATCAACAATGCCATGACAGCTCTTACCCATGAGGATGAGACGCAGCCAAATACCCCTCTCTCTGTTTGTGTTGCAATGAGCCAGGCTTATATTGGATACGATCTTCAGAATGCTCTTCGTGAGGAGCTTCGCAAACGCGGCTTTATGAGAACTCCGGTTGTTACCGTTGTGACACAGGTACGTGTAGATCCTGATGATCCGGCTTTTGAGAATCCAAGCAAGCCGATCGGCAAGTTTCTTACCAAGGAAGAGGCAGAGTATCAGGCAAAAGCTTACGGACATGTTATGAAAGAGGATGCAGGCCGCGGCTACCGCCGTGTGGTTGCTTCCCCGAAGCCTGTTGAGATCGTGGAGCAGGATGCCATCAACAGTCTGGTAGATGCCAATAAGATCGTGATCTGCTGCGGCGGCGGCGGTATTCCGGTTACCTTAGAAGGCCATCATCTCAAAGGCGCTTCCGCGGTTATCGACAAGGATTTCGCAAGCTGCCTTCTGGCGAAACAGCTGGATGCGGACATGCTGATCATTCTTACTGCAGTAGAAAAGGTTGCTGTCAATTTCGGCAAAGAAAATGAGAAATGGCTGGATGACCTTACCGTCTCCCAGGCAAAGAAATACATCAAAGAAGGACAGTTCGCCGCTGGCTCCATGCTGCCAAAAGTCCAGGCCTGTGTAGACTTCGCCAGCTCCGGTGCCGGCCGAACCGCCATGATCACCCTCCTGGAAAAAGCCAAAGACGGCATTATGGGAAAAACAGGAACACAGATTCATCTGTAAGAAAATCTTTTATAACGAAAAAAGCACGAGGCAGTCCATGGAGACTGCCCTTGTTTTATAAAAAAGACCTTCCGCATTTCACTCACTGAGCTGCAGAAAGTCCTTTTTTTATCATTTGTGATGTTTCTCTTCCTCTTCTTCCACCAGTCTTGCGGTTTCACCAGAGGGAGCGGAGATTACAGCTGCTGCAATGATCTCGCAGGGCGGATTCTCCTTTACACTATCAACTGCTGCCTTCACAGCTGCCACATCACCGCTGAGAAATACGGTCGCATGGCCTCCGCACTTGGTATGCCAGGTACGAAATTCCACATTTGATGTTTTCAGCATCTGGTCAAGGACAACTACTGCATTGCAGCTTCCCAGAACCTCTACTAATCCTAATGCTCCATATGACATCCTCTTATTTCCTCCTGACATATTCTATTTGTTGATGGTCATCTTTAGTGCAACTTCTGTGTCTGCAGTAGGGGATGCGATCACTGTGTGGGATACCACCTTGCCCAGGGGCTTCGCTGTCTCCAGTGCCACTTCCATTGCTGCATTTACATCTGCTATGCTGCCTCGCATTTTCACACAGGCTCCGCTTTTCAGTCGGTTTCGCTCTACACTCTGGATCTTCACGTTCGCAGCCTTGGATGCTGCGTCCAGAGCTACAAAGCAGGCTACCAGGTTATCCAGCTCAAATACCCCAACTGCCATGCCGTTATAGTTTTCTGCCATTTTATCCTCCTTACGAGACGGGAAAAGGGGCTGCCCTTTCACGACAGCAAAAAAAGGATCTCCCGACTGCTTTCTTTTTTACCAGTATACCTTGTTTTTCCTGTAATTACAAGTAATTTCTGCCTGTAATCTCACACAAATTCACAAAATACAACACAATCCCACATTTTTTTCACAATCTAATCCCCATTCTACAAATGTCGCGATAATTACATCTGCCCTCTGCCAGCTTCCGCTTTAACATCTATATCCGTAAGTTCCTTCCCATCCTCTACCTTCAGAACAGCTGTATCGTCTCTGTGCGCGGTTATGACGGATTTTCCGCCACGGTCTCCGGTGATGGAGAGAAGCTGGTCATAATATTTCTTTGTAAAAATACAGGGATTGCCAAGCCTGCCCTCGCTGGAAACGCAGGCAATTCCTTTTCCTGTGGTTTCCAAAAGCGTGATAAGCTGGCGGATCGTCCCGGCTGTAAGCCAGGGCTGATCGGATACAGTAAAAAGACAGGCGTCCGCATCCAGGTTGGCTTTCAGGCCAATTTTCAAGGAGGAAGAGATTCCCTCATCCGGATGGGGATTTATATATACCGGAACTCCTAATGCTCTCGCTTCCTCCTCAATTTCCTCATACTGAGTTACCACCGTTACCGTCATCTCCTGCTTTATGTTTTTTAAACTGCCTGTTTCCAAAACACAGCTGGAAACCTCTTTTCCCTGTCCCCCGGCCCCAGCCACCGCTATCAGCCTCTCCAGAATATATCGGTACATAGGATTTCCGTCAATTTCGTACAGCAGCTTGTTGCCTCCAAAACGGCGGCTGTTTCCGGCGGCCAGCATGATCAATGCAATCCTCATAATTTCTCTGCCTCTCTTAAACTGCCGTAAGCAGCGACAGTTCCCTGTTTTGCCAGATCTTCCACAATGTGCTCTGCCGGAGCCGGATCCGATAATACATCTGCTTTGTTTAAATAAACCCGATAGATTTTGTGGTCCACGTTCTTATATAATCCGTGGACGGAAGTGGCGATTTTCTCAATATCTTCTGCCGTTACCGGTGCATCCAGATTTTTTTTGAGGAAAGCACTGGTGTATTCTGCACGGTGGGAGGTCTCACAGATAGGCTTGCCAAGGCAGTCCAGACCGATCACGCTTACTACAATATCCGCAAATTCCGGTATCACCGGCTCCCAGTCTGCAGGAACCTTCAAAGGTTTGTGCTTCGCACCGTCCGCTTCGATCAGCATCACATCACAAAGGGAAGCCAGTTTCTGCAGTTTCCCCGCTTCTATGGAGCACATTTTCCCGGAGGCTTCCTCTATATCGGCAACTGCCACAAATCCATGGTTCTCCAGCATTTGGGGAAGCTTATCAAGCTCATCGCTGCCAATTCTTGGCAGCATCGGATCGAAGGCCATATGGGTAGTAGTCGAAATGATCACCTTCTTACCCAAGACCTGCAGCTCTTCGTTCAGACGATAGATCAGACTGGTTTTCCCGCCTCCTCCAACAACAGCGATCACCGGGTATTTCTCGATATCCAGCTTTAATAAATCTAAAAAATATCCACTTTCTTTCATCCGGCCTCCTACTTCGGCAAAATACCGTTGCTAAGCAAAATTTCTACAACGCTTCCCGCAATGCATCTTGCCTTGTCTGAAATGGTAAAGCAGTTCTTTTTTTCCTCTTTTCTGGGGTCTATATCGGCAATTTTCATTCCAAAGGGAACATAATAGCCATCCTTTATAATTCCGCGCAGAACACCCGTTATAGAGGCTTCTACGGGCACATCTCCCACATAGGCAAGTATCTGCCCCTTCTCCACAATATCAGCAATATGGGCAATACCACGGATTGTACCGGTGCCAGGAGAGTGAATGACCCTTTCTTTGCTTACGCCGCCTACCATGCCCGGAATACCGGTATTTGGAATTGCACAGCCCTCTGTGATAATTCTTGCCAGATCATGTCCGCGCATAGTCTCCACCACATAATCCACATCCAGCCCTGCTGTAAAGCCAGGTCCTAACCCAATGGTAAGAGGTGCCATCTCTTTGGTAGTTCCCAGATTTTTTTTTGCAAGGATAGCATCTATAAGGGCAGCCACTTTTCCCTGTTCATGAAGTGCCCCGATACACGTTCCGGTTGGGTCTACTATAAGAGGGATTTCACCTGCCTGCCATATTTTGTCACATTCTTCCAGAGCATTTGCCCGCCTGCACAAAACACCCTCTACTTCTGCTGTTTTGTCATATACAGCCTCACAAAAGGCTACTTTCCTGCGAATTGCGCTTGGCTTCTCACATTCTAAGATCAGTACACGATAACCGCAGCGATGCAGCCTGTGGATTACACCACTTGCCAGATCTCCCCCGCCGCGGACGATCACACAGTTGTTATTCATGATTTTGTCCTGCCCGTTTTTTTATTTTGTAATGATAAAGCATATTTGAAAAAGCTGCAAAGGCGGGGATGTCCCCGCCTTCTTACAGCCGCTGTCATTTATCCTGTGCAGCCATATTTTCTTTATTTACCTTCTCCACTGCATTTACAATATTCTCATAGCCTGTGCAGCGGCAAAGATTTCCTGCCATGTGCTTGCGGATCGCATCCCTTGTCAGCTTCTCGCCGCGCTCCAAAAGTACTGTGGCAGACATAACAAAGCCAGGTGTACAAAATCCGCACTGAATGGCTCCCTCTTCAATAAAAGCCTCCTGAATACGAGTCAGCTCTCCGTCTTTCTCAAGGCCTTCCAGGGTGCGGATATTCTTGCCCTCTGCCCAGACAGCCAGATAAATGCAGGAATCAATAGTCTCACCGTCAATGATTACCGTACAGGCACCACATTCGCCTACCTCACAGCCTTTTTTTACAGAGGTAAGCCCGAGACGGTTGCGCAGCATATCGAGAAGGGATTCTCTTACATCCACATACTCAGCAACCTGTCTTCCGTTTACAGTACACTGTACCAGCCGCATATCCTTTTTCATGACTGCTCACCTCCTGCTGCATTTTCATCATCGACCATGCCGCGGCGAATACTTTCTTTTAATGCTCTTTTTGCAATCTCGCCGCCAATCTGAAGCCTGAAGGCCTTCGATGCTCTCCAGGAATCTCTTGGATTGATTTCCTCCCGTACAAGCGCCTCCACTTTTGCAAACAGCTCATCACCGATTTCCATGCCCTTCAATGCTTCTTCTGTTTTATGGCAGCGATAGGGCACAGGTGCCGCTACACCAAAGGTAATCCGCACATCCTCCAGTACCTTCTTCTGCGGATCGATCCTGCTTACCACACTGCAGCTTAAGGTTGCAATATCCATGGCATTTCGCATGGAATATTTAATATAAAAGCCATGATATCCCTGATAATCCTTTCCCGGAATCACAATATGGGTAAGTACATCTCCCTGGTGAAGATCTACCCTTCCAGGTCCCAGATAAAAGTCCTGGATCGGAACCATTCGTCCGCCGGTTCCATCCGCGATCCGAAGCATTGCATTCAGGGAAAACAAGGTAGGTGCACTGTCTGCGCTGACTGCACCGTTGCATACATTTCCGCCGATAGTCCCGATATTGCGGACCTGAGGACCTCCAACCTGATCCACAGCCTCGCCCAGAACCGGTATCAGCTTCTGAATCACCGGGTCTTTGGTAACATGGGAAAAGGTGGTAGCTGCTCCGATGAAAATGTCACCGGAATCCATCAGCCGGATCCCCCGGATTTCCTTAATATCCCGGATACTTACCAAAGATGTTCCTGCCATTTTCCCTTCACGTATTTTGATCAGAACATCACTTCCGCCGGAGATTATCCTTGCATCAGGATGCTCCTTCAAAAGCAAAACTGCCTCTTTTATAGTTTCTGCATTATAATAATTTTCGATATCGTACATTCCTCATGCCCCCTTTCTCAGATCAGTCCGGCTTTTGTAAAGCCGTCTATCAGTCTTTGCGGTGTCAGAGGAATTTCAGCAAACCCAATTCCTGTTGCATGTAAAACTGCATTACGAATTGCCGGCGCCCCCGGAATTGCCGGCGGCTCTCCAAGAGCCTTGTTTCCATAAGGTCCCATAGGGTCATTCAGTTCTACAAATTCTGCTGTAAGATCCGGTGTATCCATAGTTGTCATCAGCTTATAGTCAAGCAAAGTACCGTTTAACGGTCTTCCTGTTTTCTCATCCAGAAGAAGCTGCTCGGAAAGTCCACAGCCCATACCCATGGACATACCGCCGTGAACCTGCATAGCTGCAAGCTGTGGGTTCAAAAGAATTCCGCTGTCATGTACATTGACAATATCCAGAACCTTGATTTTACCAAGCTTCATATCTACTTCCACCTCTGCGAAGCAGCATCCGGTTGCAACCGTATTCTTTTTCACTTGTCTGGAAACCTCAGCTGTAAGAACGGAAGAATTGCCCAGACTGTAATAGCTCTCCATTGCAAGCTCTTCCAGAGAAATGGCCTGCCTGCCGTCTGCCAGAATATATCCGTCCTCCAGCTCCAGGCGATCCACATTACCAGGCACAAGAGTTCTGGCATAATCCAGAATCCTCTGCTTCAGCAGCTGGGCACATTCCTTCACTGCAGTTCCTGTAACAAAGGACTGTCTGGATGCATAAGCACCTGTATCAAAAGGTGTCACATCTGTATCCTGCATCGTCACAATATGCACTCTGGAAATATCCATATGTAAAGTTTCTGCTGCCATCTGAGAGAAAACAGTATCTGCACCCTGCCCGATCTCAGTTGCTCCCACCTGAAGCTGTACGCTTCCATCCTGGTTCAGTGACAATCTGGCACCTGCAATTTCCAGAGAAATAGGCCATACACCTGTCTTATAGGAGAAAAGTGCCATACCTACGCCGCGGCGGATATCTCCTGTCTGGTCTGCATATGCCTTTCTCTTTTCATCCCAATGTATATAAGCAGCGCCCTTATCCAGGCACTCAAAAATACCATTTGAATTCGCTGCAATCGGTTTCAGATAAGCATCCTCATAATATCCATGAATCAGATTCTTTCTTCGGAATTCCAGAGGATCCATTCCAATCTCATAAGCAATATCATCCATAAAGCTCTCTGTTGCATAGCAGACCTGAGGAATGCCATAGCCTCTCATGGCTCCTGCAGTAGGACAATTGGTATAAACCGTATATGCCTCACCTCGGATATTCGGGCAGGCATACTGAAGACGGCTTGCAGTCAGGCCGTTAGCTGCAATGGCATGTCCGTGGGAAGCGTAAGCTCCCTGATTGGAATAAGTAATCATCTCTTTTGCCAGAAGATGCCCCTCCTGATCTACTCCTGCTGTCATTTCGTATTCAATGGAATGACGGGTTCTGGTATTGGTAAAGGTCTCCTCACGGGTAAGCTCGATCTTCACCGGGCGTCCGCCAACCTGCATGGTAAGAAAGGCATTCAAAGGCTCATAAAGCACTTCCTGCTTATTTCCAAAGCCGCCGCCTACATATGGCTTAATGACACGCACCTGTCCCCATGGGATTCCCAGTGCCTGACCAACTACACGGCGGACAATGTGAGGTATCTGTGTGGAAGAAACCACAACAATTCTTCCCTTTTCCATATATGCATAAGAAATATTATTCTCAATGTGACAGTGCTGAACAATAGGGGTCTTATAGCTTCTGTGGATCTGTACAGCAGCATCCTCCAATCCCTTATCCACATCACCGATAGCAAAGCTGGAACGCGCAAGAATATTATCCTTCTTATCAAGATGAATGGGATGCTCACTTCCCCGCATAGAAAGCCTGGGGCTTAGCACAACCGGATATTCTTCATATTCTACCTTGATCAGCTTCAATGCCCGTGATGCAGTCACTTCATCCTCTGCTACAACTGCTGCAATATCATCTCCATAATAACGTACTCTTCCGGTCAGAAGATTACGGTCAGCCACATCCTGATGTGCCAGTTCCACAGACCAGGGATGTCCCGGTGTGGGATAGCAATGATTCGGTACGTCCTTAAAAGTCACTACTTTTACCACGCCGTCCAAAGCTTCGGCCTCACTGGTATCAATGGACTTCACAATACCATTACCGATTGTGGCATGACAGACCTTTGCCACCAGACACTTGTCCAGGATCATATCATCTGTAAACTTCGCTCTTCCTGTTACTTTTTCATAAGCGTCTACTCTTGGAACACTCTTTCCAATCATATGCTTCACCTTCTTTACATTTACTTAGTTTGTTTAAAAAAGCCGACGCCGTTCAAAAAACAATATCACGGTTCTTCTTTGAACTGGCTGTCGGCTATGGGCTCATTGCCTTGTGTCTCAAAAATATTGTCTAAAATATCTCTTCTGCATAAAGCAATTGTACCACATTTCTCAGATGTTTTGCAATATTTTTATGCATAATGCAAGAATTTTGTACAGTTATTTTTGAAACTTTCACATATTATTCTTTTAATGTCTGATTAATTGATAATACCTCGCAGGTCATAGATAGCATGTCTTGGGCATTTCACCACACACATACCGCAGCTTAAGCACAAGTCCTCGTTGATCACAGCGCAATTGTCTGTGACCTTAATGGCTTCTGCAGTACATGTTTTCTGGCAGATGCCGCAGCCGATACAGCTGACCTGACACTGTTTTTTTGCCTCCTGACCCTTACTTTTGTTAGAACATTTCACAACCATCCAGTTGGCACATTCATGAATATGAATTACCTTCTGGGGACATACCTTTACACACGCTCCACAGCCAATACATTTCTCTTCATCTACTTCTGCCACACCATATTCATTAAGAGAAATGGCACCAAACTTGCATTTGCTTACGCAGGCTTTACAGCCGATGCATCCGTCCTTACAGCCTTGCTCACCTGATGTGGCTCTGCACCCTCCATTACATGCCACAAAAGCTGCTTTATATGGGAATTTCTTTTTTACAGCCATATCATCCCTTCCTTTCATATGGTGTCCCGCTAAGAGGAAGGCTGTACCGCCTTACACCATCTCTTCGGAAATATGCATCTGCAATTGCAGGTGCTGTCGGAATTGATGTGATCTCACCGATACCAATCGCGCCACAGGCAACCTTAAGTCCCGGCTTATCGACTACAATGGCATCGATCTTTGGAATTTCGTGGGAACGGAATAAACCAAGAGAACCATATTTCTCAATTGGCTTACAATTTTCATCAATCGGATATTTTTCTCTTAAAGCAAATCCCATGGACATTACTACGCCGCCTTCAATCTGGCCTTCACAGGATAAAGGATTCACTGCTTTGCCAACATCATGAGCCGCAACGATTTCCTCCAGCTTGCCGGTTTTGGAATCCAGGATACAGACCTGGGTAGCATAGCCATATGCCACATGAGATACCGGATTTGGCACATCTGCTCCAAGAGGGTCTGTTTTTGCAAGATATTCTGCGTAATAAACCTTGCCGATCATTTCCTCTACTGTTTTTCCGGCACGCTTATCTTCCATCAGCTTCTCACAGGCTCTTCTGCATGCTTCTCCGGTTATCAGAGTCTGTCTGGAGCCGGAGGTTGTTCCGGAATCAGGTGAAATCCAGGTATTGCTCCGCTCATAAACAATATCCTCTCTTTTAATATCTGTGTTGGTAACGATCATCTGAGTCAGCACAGTGCCAAGTCCCTGGCCAATACAGGATGCACCGGAATAAATATGAAGCTTCCTGTCTTCCTCGAAAATCAGCTTCACACGGCCGGTATCCGGAATTCCTACACCGACTCCGGCATTTTTCATGGCACATCCAAGGCCCACCGCTTTGCCAGCCTCTAATGCTGCGTCATATTTCTCTTTCACTGCCTCCAGGGTTTCCACAAGACCGGTGGAATCATCTACGATCTGTCCATTAGGGAGAACTTCTCCCGGACGGATAGCATTTCGATAGCGAATCTCCCATGGTGTAATTCCCACTTTATCTGCCATCATGTTCAGTAAGGTCTCTGTTGCAAAGCAGGTCTGCGTAACTCCAAAGCCCCGAAAAGCTCCTGCCGGCGGATTATTAGTATAATAAGCAGTTCCTTCAATCTCAAAGTTCTGATAATGATAGGGACCGGCTGCATGAGTGCAGGCACGCTCCAGAACCGGACCTCCAAGAGATGCAAACGCGCCGGTATCAGCCTTAACCTTTGCCTTAACACCCATAATATTTCCGTTCTCGTCACAGCCCATTGTCATATCCATATAAAATGGATGACGTTTTGGATGAACCAGCAAAGATTCTGCCCTTGAAAGCTTCATTTTAACAGGCTTCTTAGTCACATAAGTAAGAAGCGCTGCAAGGTGCTGCACGGTCATATCCTCTTTGCCCCCAAAGCCTCCGCCTACCAGGGCATTCTGAACCTTCACCTTATCTGTTCCAAGAAGCAAACTGCATTCATGCAATGTCTGATGTGCAGACTGGTCTGTGGAATATATGAAAATATCTCCATCCTCATCGTAAAATGACACTGCACACTCCGGCTCCAGAAATGCATGCTCGGTCCATGGTGTTTCAAAATGCTTGGAAATCACGTATTTAGAGCCTTCAATAGCTTCTGTGGCATTGCCGCGGCTAATGTGCTTATATGCACAGATATTATTCTCTTCCTCATCAAATACCCTTGGTGCGTCCGGTGCAGCAGCTTCCTCAATGGTATGGATGTGAGGCAGCACCTCATATTCTACCTTGATCAGCTTCTTCGCCTTCTCTGCAGTTTCTCTATCTTTTGCTGCGACAAGTGCAATGGCGTCCCCCAGATAATGAGTCAGGCCGCCAACCGGAATCAGGGTATACTGATCGTGCTTCAAATGGCCGATCTTATTCTCACCCGGAATATCCTTAGCTGTAACAACAGCCTCCACCCCCGGAAGCTGTTCTGCTTTTGTTGTGTCAATAGAAAGGACACGTGCCCGCGGATATTTGCTTCGGAGAGCCACTCCGTAAAGCATGCCTTCCGGGTAGAAATCATCAGGATATTTTCCGGTGCCAAGAACCTTTTCCCCCACATCAATTCTTGCCACACGGGATCCAAGCTCCCAGTTTTCATCCTCCTGTGGAATTACGCCCTCCCGCATAATTCCTGCGGCAATCCGCACTGCATCTATTATTTTTACATACCCTGTACAGCGACAGTAATTGTTGCGCAGGGCATACTTGATTTCCTCATCAGTTGGCTCTTTATTTACATCCAGAAGAGCTTTGGTACACATAATCATACCCGGAATGCAAAAACCGCACTGTACAGCTCCGGCTTTGCCGTACGCATAGGTATATACTTTTTCTTCCCAATCGGTCAGGCCTTCTACTGTGATCACGTTTTTCCCTTCCAGGGAATCCGTGTCCGGCACACAGGCTTTGCAGGTCCTGCCATCAATGATCACGGTGCAGGATCCGCAGGCGCCCTCACTGCAGCCGTCCTTTACAGAGGTCAGATGCAATTCATCACGCAGAAAGCGAAGCAACTTCTGGTTTTTCCCGGACTCTACGGTCTGTCCATTGACTGTAAATGCTGCCATATTGGACTCTCCTTTCTTGCGGGTTCTCCCGGTCAGGCATACGCTTTGCCATTTTTCCGGAAGCTTTTACATTATATAGATACTGTCCACAGCCCGGATAAAGCTGTGGACAGCATTTGCCTTGTTTGTCAAGCGGATATTCGCAATCCGCTTCGCTGCTTGCTCATAACCAAATGCTGCTTCGCAGCTTGATTCGGTTAAATCACAGATCAGATCATATATCCATAATCATCGATCACTGCACAGATCAGCTTCTTCAGACCATCATACAGCTTATCAGCAGGATCATCTGCCTTGCAATCTGTAATCTGGCCTACAAATCTTACCTTGCAGGTCTTTGCTTTTTTATCAAGCACAACAAATCCGTCGTTTGTGCTGTCTGCCATATCTTTTTCATTTGCAAACAGAGTGAATTTGTCTTTGTATGGTGCACTTGCGTATGGACAGAAGCTCTTGCAGTTACCGCACTCATTACACATGTAATCTACATGGATCACCTGATTCATTGCCATTCCCGGAACCTTTACGGAAATATTTGCACGGTTCGGACAAACATCCACACAGTTCTCGCAGACCTTATTACAGGTAAGACATCTTTCTTCCTCTGTCTTCACTTCTTCGCTGTGCTTTAAGATTCCCTTCTTTGCATAGCAGTCTGCTTCCTTGCCGGTTACAGCTGCATCCCTTGTGATCTCTTTGCCAAGGATATCTTTAACTGCAAGCTGCGCATCGCGGATTCCCTCTACAATCGTAGCAGCACCCTTTGCTCCGTCTCCGGCAACATAAACGCCGCTTACACTGGTTTCAAGAGTCTTGTCGTTGACCTTTGCTCTTCCTCTTTCGTCCACTGCAATCTGGTTTGCAGTATAGAAGTCTGTATCAAGCTTCTCACCAACTGCCACGATTACAGTATCAGCAGGAACCTCTTCTACGTCTGCTGTCTCAGTAACACCGGCACGTCCGGATGCATCCATCTGTCCAAGCTCCATCTTTTGGCAGATCAGTCTTCCGTTCTCAAGACTTACCGGAGAAAGAAGCTCTTTAAACTCAACGCCCTCTTCCAGAACCTCCAGAAGCTCATCCTCTGCTGCAGGCATGTAGCGTTTGGTTCTTCTGTATACAAGATATACATGCTCTACGCCTTTTGTGCGCTTTGCTGCTCTTGCAGTATCCATGGCTGTGTTACCGCCGCCGATAACTACCACATTCTTTCCGATATCCAGACTGCCATCATTTGCCTTGAAATCACGAAGGAATTTCAATGCGTTTACAGTCTCACCCTTCTTAAGCTTCAAGGTACCTGGCTTGCCGGCTCCGATCGCAAGAATCACTGCATCATAGCCCTGTGCTTTCAGCTCTGCTACAGATGTAATTTCTGTATTGGTGCAGATCTTTACTCCCATCTTTTCAATAAAGGAAATATCTTTGTCAATGGCATCATCTCCAATACGGAAGCCCGGGATCACGTAGCGGATCACACCGCCTGCTTTTTTCTCTTTTTCAAAAACAGTTACAGCTACGCCCTCTCTTGCAAGGAAATAAGCTGCAGCAATACCGGCAGGACCGCCGCCTACAACAGCAACCTTCTTACCGTTTGGTTCTCCGGCTTTGATCTGACCGATCAGCTCCTCATAGCCCTTCTGTGCTGCAATCAGCTTAGTTCCGCGGATATTTACAGATTCCTCATAGAAATTACGGGTACATTTATTCATACAGTTATGCGCACATAAGGTTCCTGTAATAAATGGCAGTGCATTTTTCTCAAGGATCACTTCCAGAGCTTCTTTGTATTTGCCCTCACCTGTAAGAGCCACATACTGCGGAATATCCTGATGAATAGGACATCCCTCTGCACATGGAGCATAGAAGCAGTCCAGAAGCGGAACCTCTTTTGTGCTCTTTCTGTTTGGAATCGGTTTGATATTCTTTACATGATGTGCATCTGTGATGGCATCCGCAGCCAGCTTTTTCAGTGCATCCACATCAATTCCATCCCATTTCTTCGGAGCAATTCCGTCAGTCTTAGCTGCAACCTGAGAAAATCTCTGATAACCGCCGGCCTTCAGAAGAGTAGTTGCCATGGTTACAGGCCAGATTCCGCAGCCTACGATCCGATCGATGTTGTAATAATCAGCACCACCGGAATAGGAAATTCTCAGCTTTCCTGCAAATTCTTCAGAAAGCTTGGCTGCAAGAGAAATGGACAGAGGGAATAAGGATTTACCTGACATATACATTTCTTCGCTTGGAAGCTCATTTCTTGTAACGTCAACAGGGAAGGTATTGGTGATCTTCACACCGAATTCCAGTCCCAGCTCCTCTGATAATTTCATCAGGCGGGTAAGCATAGGAACTGCATCCTCATACTGCAGGTCATCTCTGAAATGGAAATCACCGAATACCATATAGTCGTATCCCATTTCATCCATAGTCTTTCTTGCAAAATCATAGCCCAGAAGAGTAGGATTGCATTTTACAAAGGTATTCAGATGCTTCTCGGTAAGAAGGTAGTTTGCAATGCTCTCGATTTCCTGTGGCGGACATCCATGTAAAGTGGAAATCGTTGCAGAATTACAGACATTAGATGGAATCGCCTCAATATCTTCTCTGGTGAAATTGTGGAATCTGTCTGCATTGTCCAGAAGCCATTTCTTACATTCCTGGAAAACAGCAGTATCCTTGGCTTCCATCATTCCATCAATAAAGGTGTTCACCTTGTCACCTTTGATTCCCTCCAGATCATAGCCTACGGAAATATTAAACTGGAAGCCATCCTGTGCTCCAAGATTAAATTCCTTCGCCATAACATGAAGGATAAACCATGCCTTGATATATTCGCTCATTGCATCCGGAACGGTAAGCTCTGTAGACCATTCACAGTTATAGCCTTCGTCATCAGCAAGAATACATGGTTTATTTACACATGCGGAAAGCTCTGCACCATCCATTTTCTGAACGGTCTTCAGCTCAAAGAAACGTGCTCCTGCATAATAGGAAGCAATAATATTCTGGGCAAGCTGTGTGTGTGGACCTGCTGCAGGTCCCACAGGTGTCTCCAGATTTCTTTCAAAGATTGTCAGATTATGATCTGCATTTATTGTATATGGGCGATGTACCCCAAATACTGTATCTTTCCCGCTTTTTTCCTGAAGGACCCATTCCATCAGCTGCCCGAAAGGCATACATGTCATAATATCGCTCATATTTATTTTCCTCCGTTAATATCATCAGCCAGTTCCTTGGCAGACTGTCTGCAGTCAGCCATAACCTTATCTACATCACATACCAGTACTTCTCTGTCCTTCATAAGAATCTTTCCATTGCAGACAGTCGTTACTACATCATGTCCTGTAGTACCGAACAGCAGATGTCCGTTTACGTTATCAGCTCTCATAGGTGTCAGCGGGTTGTAATCCATTACGATCACATCAGCTGCAGCACCCTCTCTTAATACGCCAAGAGGTTTCTTAAAGTAACGGTTTGCAATAACAGCATTATTCTCAAAGAGCATCTTCGGAACTTCTCCCCATGCAGCATTAGGATCGCACAGATGATGCTTATGAAGAATATTGGCAACCTTCCAGGATTCCAGCATATCATGGGTATAACCATCTGTTCCAAGTCCGGTCACGATTCCCTTATGAACCAGCTCCATAGTAGGAGGACATCCGCAGGCATTTCCCATATTGGATTCCGGATTATGGACAACCATTGTATCTGTTTCCTTAATCAGATCCATCTCATGCTCATTGATATAAATACAGTGTCCCAAAAGAGTCTTCGGTCCAAGAATGTTCCAATCATAAAGCCTGTCTACAATTCGTTTGCTATGCTCCTTCAGGCACTGATGAAGGTCATAGATTCCCTCAGCTACATGAATATGATAACCTACGCCCTCTGGCTTCAGTTCATTGCACAGCTCCATGGTCTTATCAGAAATTGTGAAGGATGCATGCATACCCATCATAGCTGCCAGCATATCACTGTCATCATCCAGTGCATGTTTAATAAAATTCACATTCTCCATTACGGACTCTCTGGACTTGTCCATGCCGTCACGGTCAGAAATCTCATAGCAAAGACAGGTTCTTACGCCCAGTTCCTTAGCAGCGGATTCAATAGCGCTAAGGGAGCCTGTAATATGTCCAAAGCTTGCATGATGGTCAAATACAGTAGTAACACCGTTCTTAATACTGTCAATATAGGTAGCCATTGCAGAAAGTCTGGTCTGCTCCAGAGTCAGATGGCGGTCGATGGTCCACCACTGTCCATCCAGAATATCAAGGAATCCCTTGGGATTGTATCCCTTAATACTTAAGCCTCTGGCAAAAGAGCTGTAGATATGCTCATGAGTATTGATAAATGCAGGCATGATTACTCCGCCTCTGACATCCACAAATTCTCCATCCGGATATGCTCTCTTCACCTCATCTGTAGTCCCCACCATTACTATGGTGTTACCATCCATTGCAACTGCGCCGTTCTCTATAAATGCATTGGATGCGTCCCGTGTGATCATTCTTCCGTTACCAATAATAAGCATATGGAGTCCTCCTTTACTTGTTAAAATTGTTGAATCAAAATGCACAATTCAACATTTTTTAGGATATTTTATACAGATAATGTAACATATTCTCATCCGAATTTCAATAGTATTTCAAAAAATATTTTTGGCTTTCTTAAAATTTTTGTAGTCTAACTTTTGTTGCCTGGGAGCAAACCTGGTATTTACAGGAAAAAGGGCGCAAAAAAAGCAGCCCGTTTTTATGCGAACTGCTCTTTCTGCCACTTGCTTATTCTATTTTTCTGATTTAAGTTGTTCCGAGTACATTTCCCTACAGTTCTCTGACCACATGCAGGCTTCTGCGCTCCTTTTTCCAGAGTTCTGTGTCGATTTCCACTTCGTAGCCTTTTCCATTCTTCACATGCCAGTCATAAAAGGACCGTTCCTCATCTGCATATTCTTCCATAATATTCATAATGGTGCCGCCATGTACCACCAGTGCGGCGCTGGAAATATTTTTGCGGATGCAGCTGCCAACTGCCATCTGAAATCCGGTGATGTTTCTTCGCTTAAATTCTTCCCGGCTCTCCCCTCCCGGGAATGGAAGAAGTCCGCCGGAATCGATCCATGCCTGGTAATTTGCATTGCCGTCCAACTCCAGATAATTTTTGTTCTCAAATTCCCCGAAATCGCACTCTGCAAGCTCATCGATTATGTTCAGTGGTTTTCCCGGAAAAAGAATAGACGCAGTCTGGGTGCAGCGCAGCATGGGACTTGCATATACTGCCTGGGGTTCTCCATAGTCCAGCTGCTTCAGCACTTCCTGAGACTGAGGTAAAAGAGGCTCATCGGTTCTTCTTCCTATATATCTTTGTTTTTGATTGCCAGCGGTTTCTCCGTGACGAATAAGCATCAGCTTAAGCATCCTTGATCACCGTCCCAATTCCGCAGACCACACGGGTCACTTTTTTGCTTTTGGAAGCAAGTCCCGTACAGACTCTGCCCACTGCTTCCCGGTATTTCCGGTCAAAAGCGTCCATGGGAACGACGCCGTAGCCTACCTCCTGGCTTACGACCACAATGTCCGGATTCCCTTCTGCAAGCTTCTCTGCAAGCCCGGCAACATCATGACCAGCCTTTAATTCCTTACGGATAAATTCCTGGAAATCCAGAACCCCCTCTGCCTTCATAAGCTGGTATTCCTCTAACTTGCCGCCATTTTTCCAGCAGATTTCCGGGTGTTTTTCCTTTGCATAATCGCTTTTTCCCTGAAAAGCGCCGCCGATAATCATTTCCATTCTGGTATCTCTCCTTCTACACTCACGCTTTTGTATATTATTTCTTCTAAATCAGCACAGAAGCCACCGCCAGCACTACTGCCATTCCCACCTCGCAGAGGCAAAGGAAATAGCCGGCCAAGTCTCCTGTAATTCCGCCGAAATACTTCATGGCCTTGTGATGATAAAAAAGGAAGATTGCCCCAGCTGCCGCAAATGCCAGAATCCCAAGCACAGGCTGGATCCAGACCATCACAGCCAGAAGGATCACAAGATAAACGATCAGCACATTCCGCACCGCCAGATCCTCTGCTTTTCTTGAAAACTCCGCCACAGTGCCATCCTTTCTAGCCTTTGGAAAAGTCATGACGCTGATTCCGGAAAAGCATCTGGAAACCATAAAGCCAAGCGCCATGATCTCAAGTGCAGGTTTGCAAAGCCACAGCTGGCTGTAAGCACCATACCAGGCAAGAAAGTAAACACAGGCCGTGATCACAGCAAATGCCCCAGCATGGGAATCCTTCAAGATCTCAAGGCGGCGCTCCTTTTCCTGCCAGGAGCTTAAGGCATCGGAAGTGTCCAGAAGCCCGTCCACATGGATTCCTCCTGTGACCCATACCGGAACCAGTACCAGCACAGCTGCCACAAATGCCGCCTGAAACCCAAATTTGCTTCCCGCCCAGCCCACAGCCAGGGACAAAGCCCCAATCACAAGACCGATAAAGGGAAAGAAGCAGAAGGTATATTTCATATTCTCCTTGCTCCAGTCAGCTCTTGGCATGGGGATTTTCGAATACATGGCAAATGCCACCTTAAAATTATTCCACAGCATTTTCACCTGTTTTTCCTCCTTTGTGCCAAATCGGGATTCCATATACTACTTCTACCACCTGATCTGCCATTTCTCCAAGCTTCTGGTTGATTTTCCCAAGATACTCCTGATAGCGGACGGTATCTCCCTCATAGGAAGCTGCCTCGGAAAAAATCTCATTGGTAACAATCACAAGGTGACGGACCTGGCTTTTCAGCTTTCGGACACCTCTTAGGACAGCCTCCACAGTATCCGCTCCTGCCCCACTTTCTTCGAACATTTCATTTGCCGCAAGATTGGACATGCATTCCAGAAGAACAATGGCGTCTTGTGGAAATTCCAGATTTTCAAGTCCTGTATAGCACTCTACTGTCTCGAAGCCTTTTCCCGCACGCATTTTGCGATGGCGCTCTACGCGCTTATAGCTTTCCTCATCATAAGGGTGCATGGTCGCGATGTAGAATCGTTTTCCCTGTCCCAGAGACAGGATCTTGTCCTCGGCAAAAGCAGATTTCCCGCTTCCGCTTCCGCCTGTCACTACAGCCATCATGTTATTTCAGCTCCTCGTACTGGTCTACGTGAATATCATCAAACGTACTTAAGGTATTGTAAAGAGTGGCTCCCATGTCCAAAAACGGGCAGAGGGCAATGGCCCCGGTTCCCTCTCCAAGACACATATCTGCATGAAGCACCGCTTCCTTACCAAGCTTTTCCAGAACCAGATGCGCTGCCGGCTCTTTGGAGACATGGCTTGCGATCATATAATCTTTTGCCTGCGGACAGATTCCTGCAGCCACAAGGGCTGCTACTCCGGAGATAAAGCCATCGATCAGCACCGGAATCTGCAAAGCGGCTCCGCCAAGATAAACCCCGGCCATACCTGCGATATCCAGTCCGCCAACCTTGGCAAGCACATCAATGGGGTCTGACGGATCTGGCTCATTGAGGGCGATTGCCTTTTTGATGGCATTGATCTTGCGGGTCAGTCCGTCGCTGGAAAGGCCTGCGCCTCTTCCGGTCATCGTTTCCACAGGCTGATCCAGAAGTACAGAAGCAACTGCACTGCTGGTTGTGGTATTTCCAATGCCCATTTCTCCGGTAGCAAGAAGGCGATAGCCCTGTGCTTTCAGCTCCTCTGCCATGGCGATTCCGGCTTCGATTCCTTTCACAGCTTCTTCTCTTGTCATAGCCGGGCCCTTTGTCATATTGCGTGTTCCGTACATAACCTTCAGATCAGTGCGGGCAGTAGTGTCTTTCACCATTCCCACATCTACAGGCTTCACAGCAACGCCGCACTGATGGCACATCACACATGCAGTGGTGGTTTCTTTCACAAAGTTGTCCGCCACAATTCCGGTTACTTCCTGTCCAGTCTGGGTAACTCCCTCTTCCACAACTCCGTTGTCTGCGCACATGGCAACCAGTGCTTTTTTGCCAATGTCAACCTTCACCTCACCTGTAATTCCCACGATCTGGGTGATCAGGTCCTCCATTTTTCCAAGGGAATGAAGAGGCTTGGCAATGCTGTCCCAGCGCTTCCTTGCAGTCTCCATCTTTTCCTCATCAAGAGGCTTTATCTTCTTCCGTGCTTCTTCTAATGTCATCATTTCCTCCCACTGGTAAATACCAGGAATTTGCTGAATACATAATTTAAAGCCATAACTACAAACTGGATGATCAGTTTTCCAACCATATCATTTAAATGTACGATCTCGGCGAAAAACCATACTCCGCCAACCTCGATGACCATGGTGCTCAGTCTGGCTCCTACGAACTTGCAGAAAGGCCGGATGTGGTCCTTCAAGGTTTCGCATTTGTCCAGAAAAACAAATTTGGAGTTTACCACATAGGCAAACACAATTGCCAGAATAACGGAAATCACATTGGCAATTTCTCTTTGCAGGCCTGCCTGGCGCAGAAAGAAAAAGCTGGCTAAATTTACAACTGTGGTGCAGCCGCCGAAAAATATGTAGCGTATTACGTCATTGGCATAAAGCTTCTTAATGAGAGCGATCATGATTTACCTCCTGATAAACGTCCTTTTTCCCGCGAACGATCTGGGAAATAATGTAGCGGGGACGCCTTTTTACTTCTTCGTATATTTTTGCAATGTAGTATCCAATGATTCCAAGGCTTAGCATAATCGCACTTCCAATAAGAAGCAGTACGATCAGCGTGGTGGTGTAGCCTTCCACTGCTCTTCCGGCAAAAAACTGCACCAGAGAGTAGATGATCAGAATCAGAGAACATCCAAAACAGGCTCCTCCTATAATGGTTACAAACTGCAGGGGGACTGTAGTAAATGCCACAATATTGGTAAAGGCATATTTCACAAGGGACCAGGTGGACCACTTGGATTGTCCTGCCTCCCTGTCATGAACCTCGAATTCCACATGTGTGGTTTTGAAGCCTACCCATGAGGAGGTGGCACGGAAAAACATATTCCGCTCCGGCATGGAGAGAATGCTGTTCACAGCTTTCCGGTCCATCATCTTAAAATCGGAGGCATTCTGCATGTTTACCCCTGTTGCCTTGGACATGATCCCATAGAAAAAGCCTGCGCTTTCTTTGTGCAGAAGACTTTCAGTTCCTCTGCTTTTCTTCACGCCCTCAATCACTTCCCAGCCTTCTTCCCAAAGGTGATACATTGGGATCAGGGTTTCCGGCGGGTGCTGCAGATCGCAGTCCATCACAGCGACCACATCTCCTGTGGCCTGGGCAAGGCCTGCATAAACTGCCGCTTCCTTCCCGAAGTTTCTGGAAAAATGAACGCCTAAGATATTTGCGTCTTTCTCACCTGCTTTGGTGATTTCTTCCCATGTTCTGTCGTTTGAGCCATCGTCTACAAGTACCAATTCATAAGAAATGCCTGCTTCTGTTAAAACCTCATGAAGGACCCGGCAGGTTTTTCCTACCATCAGTTCTTCGTTGTAAGCGGGCAAAACTACTGATAATCTGCTCATTTTTTTGTCCTCTAGTCTTTCATTTTTCAACGTTCCCATTATAGTACAAAACCATTTGGCAGGCAACCTTATTTCGGTTTCTTCAGAATTTCTTAAGGATATTAGGGTTTTATGGCAATAAAAAAAACGATAACCAATCGGCTACCGTTTGCTTACTGTACCTTCAAAACTACATACATGCTGTATCCTCGTTTGGAATCTTTTGAATCATTCTCAACCTTGCGAATAAATCGGAAGTTCCATCTCACTTCGTTCGATGGAACGACCTTCGTGCTTAGCACTCAGGTCAAGCCCTCACCCTATTAGTAGCAGTCAGCTCCGTGCGTTGCCGCACTTCCACCCCTGCCCTATCTACCTCGTCGTCTTCAAGGGGGTTTACTTCTTTCGAATGGGACATCTCATCTTGAGGGGGGCTTCACGCTTAGATGCCTTCAGCGTTTATCCCTTCCG
>NZ_JACOOT010000027.1:0-53907 GCF_014287535.1 Blautia segnis
ACAAAACGTCATAAAACGCTAGTGAAATATGATTAATTTTAAAAATAAAAAAAGCCTGTCAGCCGCTAAATAAAAGGCTTTCAAGCTACAAGCAAACATGTGATGCTGCAAAACTGTGGAGTAACCGTATCATTCACTGCACTTACTTCGGATTCCTCGATCTTAGGGTTCTCATCCCCGGAAGCATTTTCTTCCTTATTCACTGTACTGACATTCTGCACGGCAGCTTCTTCACCAAACACGGTAACAGGCATTAGCGTCGAAACGCATAATGCCATCATCAATATCTGTTTCTTCATGAATCTGTATCTCCTTACTTGTCTGTTTTATGAAAAGTTCATCGTTTCTTACTCTTTCCGATAAACATCAGCTTCCCCCTGCTCTTTGTTTATCATATCACAGCCCCCTCTGGTTTTCAAACCCTAACCCCTATTTAAATTTTTTATTTTTTTAAAAAAACATTTGACAAATTACTCTTTATCGTGTAATATACATATTGTCGCTGATACAGATAGCGAAACATAAGAGATGCGATAGTGGCGTAGTTGGTAACGCGCGACCTTGCCAAGGTCGAGACCGCGGGTTCGAGCCCCGTCTATCGCTCTAAGGCTCCGATTGCATCGGAGCTTTTTTATTGCTTGTTCTATAAAAATTCTTTCTATAATAAAAGCCCTGCACTTTCAGGAAAGAATATCCGCATTCAAAAATGCATTCCGTCCGTTTTCCTGGTGCAGGGCTTATTTTTATTTGCTTTTAGTGGTGGAACAGTCTGATTCCGGTAAATGCCATGGCCATATTGTATTTGTTGCAGGTCTCAATGACATCTGCATCTCTTACAGATCCGCCTGGCTGTGCAATGTATTTCACACCGCTCTTGTGAGCTCTCTCAATATTATCGCTGAATGGGAAGAATGCATCAGATCCAAGCGTAACCTCTGTCATCTGATCCAGCCATGCCCGTTTCTCCTCTTTTGTAAATACAGATGGCTTTTCGGTAAAGGTCTTTTCCCAATTTCCATCTGCCAGAACATCCATATATTCATCCCCGATGTAAACGTCGATTGCATTGTCACGTTCTGCTCTTGAGATGGTATCTTTAAATGGAAGATTCAGAACCTTAGGGCTCTGACGAAGGAACCAGTTGTCTGCCTTCTGTCCTGCAAGACGTGTGCAGTGTACTCTGGACTGCTGTCCTGCTCCAACTCCGATTGCCTGTCCGTCTTTTACATAGCATACAGAATTGGACTGGGTATATTTCAGAACGATCAGAGAAACCTTCATATCACGCTTGGCTTCCTCAGATAATACTTTGTTTTCTGTTACAAGATTGGAAATCAATGCATCATCAATGGCAAGCTCCTGTCTTCCTTGCTCAAAGGTTACACCGAAAACCTGTTTATGTTCCAGCGGAGCAGGTACATATTCCGGGTCGATCTCGATCACGTTGTAGTTACCCTTTTTCTTCTGCTTCAGAATTTCAAGAGCTTCCTCTGTATATCCGGGAGCGATCACGCCATCGGATACTTCTCTCTTGATCAGAAGTGCTGTATCTTTGTCGCACACATCAGAGAGGGAAATGAAATCACCGAAGGAGGACATTCTGTCAGCACCTCTGGCACGGGCATAGGCGCAGGCAAGAGGGGAAAACTCTTTCCAGTTCATGTCGTTTACCCAGTAGATCTTCGCCAGGGTCTCTGTCAGCGGAAGTCCGATTGCTGCTCCTGCTGGAGAAACATGCTTGAAGGAAGTTGCTGCCGGAAGTCCGGTTGCTTTTTTCAGATCGCGCACCAGCTGCCAGCCGTTAAATGCATCCAGGAAGTTGATGTATCCAGGTCTTCCGGAAAGAACTTTGATGGGAAGCTCGCTTCCATCCTCCATGTAAATTCTGGAAGGTTTCTGGTTGGGATTGCAGCCATATTTTAATTCTAATTCTTTCATGCCAATTTCCTCCGTTTTATCCTCAAATTCATCCATTTCAAATGGAAAACTGTCTTTTTACTTTTATAAATCTTCTTCTCAGTGATTTTTGTTGATGATCTTTGTCTCATATTTTCCAGTTGCAATATCAATATATCTCACAAAAAGGGAAACCTTATTGTCTTCATTCAGGCTCTCCCACAGCATACCTGCAAATGCATCCATATCATCCGGGATGGCAACCAGCTTTGGCTCTCCCTCAAAACTTGGAAGAGGATTTCCATCGCATTTGTAGGTGTGGATGAAATGTCCCTCGCCAGCCTTGGCATTCTGGTATGCGAAGGTGTAGCGGTTGCAGGAGGAAGGATCTCCATTGTTGCTTTTCAGAATGGACATTGCGTAGCTGTAGCTTCCGTTCTCCACATGCATGATTCCGGAAATACGAGGCGTATAGTTCGGGCCGTCCGGCTCAAACTCTCTAGAACGCAGGGACTGCTCGAAAGTAAGCTGATGATCCATTCCCTCGTAAATGGTATCTGTCTGATCTCCGTTGGTCACGATTGTTTTATTTCCAAGTACGCGTACAGGTGCATAAATGATCAGGCTTGGATCTACCAGCTTGGAAGGATCAAAGGCCTGTGTACGGATTCCCTCTCCGTCCTCTACAAACACACGGTTGCGGCTGTTCTCGCTTCTTCCCATGATAAAATACGCGGTAACTGCCTTGGTTCCGTCAGCGGAGCGACCGATTACGATTCCTCTTCCCGGATAAGAATTCTCTTTCAGTTCTTTGTCAAGTGCTATCATTTCCATGCAGATGTTCTCCTTTCAAGATTAGAACGTATTATCCTGTGGTATAAAAAAACGCCTGGGAAGCCCTTCTTCCAGGCTGCCCAGGCGGTCGGCACAAATTCAGCACTGCACTCCCTGTGGGTATTCCCACGATCCGCCAGTCATGCAGTTCTTTTTTATACTACAATATTTCCAAAGGTATTTCAAGATGGAAAAAATTTTATTTATGCGGCAATTTTTTTGTAACGCTATGCATAAGAGAATTTCAGGAAATTCCCATAAGCCCCTGATCCACTGTGATCTGCGCTGCAATGTCCGCTTTCATCTGCTCCCAGGCATCCGGATGATCCACATAATATTTTGGGCACTCTTTGCCGGTTACATCATAATGGCGGATCACCTGCTCAGAGGTCAGTCCGAATCTGGCGCACAGCCAGGCAGTCAGCTTCACTGTAGAATCATAGGTTGCCTGCTCGAACACCCCAGTCTCGTCATTGTGGCAGCACTCAATGGAAATGGAGTCCACATTTCTGGAATTGGTGGCATAGGACATCTCCGAAGTAGGGATGCACTGGATCACTTCCCCCTCTAACCCAACCACAAAATGACTGCTCACCTTGGCCTCATGAGTAGTGGCAAGATTTTCAAAATAATCCCTGTTATTCTGGGCTGTGGCACCTGGATTGGCCGTATAATGAATGGCAATGTAATCCACCTCATTCAGAGGCAGCTGAGGTCTGGAATACTCATTGGGCGTCAGAAGCTGCACATCTATGTACGGTGCCCCCTGTTCCATCCACTGCTGCGGTCCGCTGCTGTCCGTATTTTCTGCTTCTGAAACCGTCCTCGCTGCCTGTTTATTTCTCTGGCCATGATACACCACCAAAATAATAATTCCAGTCAGCGCCAGCAGAAAAAGGAGGGCCAGAAGCGCCACTCTTTGGTTTCTCTGACGGGTTCTTCCCGCTTTGTCTAATTTTCTCTTTTTGTTAAAAGAGGGCCGCCTTGAAAAAGACGGCCCAGCAGATTTTCTTTTCATTTATTTGTCATCTACACTGTAGTTTGGTGCTTCTTTTGTAATGTGGATGTCATGCGGATGAGACTCTTTTAAGGAAGCAGCGGAAATCTTCACGAATTTACCGTTCTGCTTCAGAGCTTCAATGTTCTCAGCACCACAATAACCCATACCGGAACGAAGTCCTCCGATCAGCTGGAATACAGTATCCTCAAGGTGTCCCTTGTAAGCTACACGTCCTTCTACGCCTTCCGGTACAAGCTTCTTGGCATTCTCCTGGAAATAGCGGTCCTTGCTGCCGTTCTCCATGGCTGCAATGGATCCCATGCCACGATATACCTTGTATTTTCTTCCCTGGTACAGTTCGAATGTTCCCGGGCTCTCATCGCATCCGGCGAACATGCTTCCCATCATGCACACATTGGCTCCGGCTGCAATTGCCTTGGTAACATCTCCGGAGTACTTGATACCGCCGTCTGCAATAATCGGAATGCCGTAGCGCTTGGCAACCTCATAGCAGTCCATAACGGCTGTAATCTGCGGAACACCGATTCCGGCAACAACACGGGTCGTACAGATGGATCCAGGTCCGATACCAACCTTCACTGCATCTACGCCAGCATCGATCAGCGCCTTGGTAGCAGCTCCGGTAGCAACGTTGCCTGCAATAACCTGCAGTTCCGGATATGCTGCTTTGATTTCACGTACAGCACGGAGAATATTCTCTGAATGTCCGTGAGCGGAATCTACAACAATAACATCTACATTAGCCTTCACAAGAGCATCTACACGAGCCAGCACATTAGCTGTAATGCCAACAGCAGCACCGCAGAGCAGACGTCCCTGCTCATCTTTGGCAGCGAGAGGATATTTGATCTGTTTCTCGATGTCCTTGATGGTGATAAGACCCTTCAGGTTAAAATCATCATCTACAATGGGTAATTTCTCTTTGCGGGATTTCGCAAGGATCTGTTTCGCCTCTTCCAAGGTGATGCCTTCCTTGGCTGTGATCAGCCCCTCAGATGTCATGGACTCTTTGATCTTCTTGCTGAAATCTGTCTCAAACTTCAGATCACGGTTGGTAATAATACCTACTAACTTCTTGCCTTCTGTGATCGGGACTCCGGAAATACGGAATTTTGCCATTAAGTCATTGGCATCCTTCAGTGTATGCTCTGGAGATAAGAAAAACGGATCTGTGATAACTCCATTCTCAGAACGCTTAACCTTGTCCACCTCTTCTGCCTGAGCTTCGATAGACATGTTCTTGTGAATGATACCGATACCGCCCTGTCTTGCCATGGCGATTGCCATATTGTACTCAGTAACGGTGTCCATTCCTGCGCTCATCATGGGAATGTTCAGTTTAATCTTCTTTGTAAGGTAAGTTGAAACGTCAACCTGATTCGGGATTACTTTGGAATATGCCGGAACTAAAAGGACGTCATCAAAAGTAATACCTTCACCAATGATAGTACCCATTGCTTTTCCTCCCTTGTCTTATAGTAACTTTTGGTTTGTAGATTAGTGTAGCAAAAAACTAAAAAGGTGTCAATCCAGTAAATTAATCCAAAAATACCTTGCTGGGAGCGGTATTTCTCATGGTTTTTGCCAATGTTTCATCTGGCTCAATGATTACCTTACAGGTATCTGCACCATCACGGGCAATAATCGCGAAGCGCTTATGTTCAGGATTTCCAGAAGAAAAATCCTGTATTTTCAGCTTCTGATTGCTGTTGTAATAGTCCATTCTGTGGGAGTTAAGAGGTGCCATCAGATCACATTCTGAAATGTTTAAGTTCTTTACTCTTTTTCGTTTGGACTTGGCCATGATCTTGTCAATGTCAAGCTCTCCGTTGACAAACAGGTACTCAAATTCCAGGTCTGTGCCGGGAATGACTACAAAGTAGGCCACAATGCCAAGTGCGATGGCCACAAAAAGAAGCAGGGGCATAAATAAAATTCCTGCCAGGCCGAAGATCACAACCAGTGCGATCATTCCGCCCTTCATCAGCTTGTCCTTCATGGTCCGCTCTTTTTTGACAAGCAGTTCTGAATACAAATCACTCATATTACTGTTCTCCTTTGTTTCTAAAATTAAGCATTAGTATAACACACAAAAGGGCCAGCGTCTATGACACCGACCCTCTCTAATTCTAAACTTTTAGTGAATTGTTGTAAAATCTCCAGGACTTTTTATTACATCATGCCCATACCCTGGCCGCCTGCTGGCATTGCCGGAGCATCCTCTTTGATATTTGCAACAACAGATTCTGTTGTAAGCAGAGTAGATGCAACGCTTGTTGCGTTCTGAAGAGCGCTTCTTGTAACCTTTGCAGGATCCAGGATACCCTCGTCTACCATGTTTACATATTTCTCATTCAGAGCATCAAAACCAACGCCTGGCTCAGACTCTCTTACTTTGTTGATAATGACTGCGCCTTCAAGGCCAGCGTTTGCTGCAATGCGGAACAGCGGAGCTTCCAGTGCTTTCAGAATGATGTTTGCACCAGTCTTCTCATCTCCCTCAAGTTCAGCTGCAAGCTTTGCAACCTCTTTGGAAGCGTGGATGTATGCGGAACCGCCGCCTGCGATGATTCCCTCTTCCACTGCTGCTCTGGTAGCTGCAAGAGCATCTTCCATACGAAGCTTAGCCTCTTTCATCTCTGTCTCAGTAGCTGCACCAACACGTACAACTGCTACGCCGCCTGCCAGTTTTGCAAGTCTTTCCTGAAGTTTCTCTCTGTCGAAATCAGATTTTGTCTCCTCGATCTGAGCACGGATCTGAGCAACACGGTTTGCGATCTGATCCTTGTCGCCCATACCATCAACGATAACAGTTGTCTCCTTTGCAACCTTAACGGATTTTGCACGTCCTAACTGAGCCATTGTAGCATCTTTCAGTTCCAGGCCAACCTCATCAGAGATTACAGTACCGCCTGTAAGGATTGCGATATCCTGAAGCATTTCTTTTCTTCTGTCGCCATAGCCAGGAGCTTTGACAGCTACTACCTGGAAGGTTCCTCTTAATTTGTTTACGATAAGTGTTGTAAGAGCCTCGCCCTCAACGTCCTCAGCGATGATGAGAAGTTTTGCGCCAGCCTGTACGATCTGCTCCAGTAACGGAAGAACTTCCTGGATGTTGGAAATCTTCTTGTCTGTGATCAGGATGTATGGATCTTCAAGAGTTGCTTCCATTTTCTCCATATCAGTAGACATATATGCGGAAATGTATCCGCGGTCAAACTGCATACCTTCTACCAGGTCAAGCTCTGTATGCATGGTCTTGGACTCTTCTACAGTGATAACGCCGTCATTGGAAACCTTCTCCATTGCATTTGCAACAAGCTCTCCAACCTCTTTGTCACCAGCGGAAATAGATGCAACGTTTGCGATCTGTTTCTTTCCGCTTACTTTCTGGCTCATATTCTTGATTGCTTCTACAGCAGCGTCAGTTGCCTTCTTCATACCGCGTCTCATAACGATCGGGTTCGCACCTGCTGCAAGATTCTTCATTCCTTCGTGAACCATTGACTGAGCAAGTACAGTAGCAGTTGTAGTACCATCACCAGCTACGTCATTTGTCTTGGATGCAACCTCTTTGATCAGCTGAGCACCCATGTTCTCAAAAGCATCCTCAAGCTCGATTTCTTTTGCAATTGTAACACCATCGTTTGTAATAAGCGGAGCACCGAACTGTTTGTCAAGTACTACGTTTCTTCCTTTCGGTCCAAGTGTTACTCTAACGGTATCAGCCAGTTTATTTACACCAGCCTCTAATGCTGTTCTGGCTTCTGCGCCATATTTAATCTCTTTTGCCATGATAAATCAATCCTCCTGTTTTCCTACTTTTGCGGCTATTATTTTACAATTGCAAGGATATCACTCTGTTTTACGATAATATACTCTTCGTTGTCAAGCTTTACCTCTGTTCCTGAATATTTGGAATAGATAACCTTGTCTCCTACAGCAACTTCCATTTTTACTTCTTTACCATCCACAACTCCGCCAGGTCCTACAGCGATTACTTCTGCCTGCTGTGGCTTCTCCTGAGCCTGTCCCGGAAGAACAATACCGGATTTGGTTGTTTCTTCTGCTTCTAACTGTTTTAATACAACTCTGTCACCTAATGGAACTAATTTCATGATCTATTTCCTCCTTTAGATTTCTTTCTTTCTATGATTTACTAGCACTCATTATTATCGAGTGCTAACTACTGTCCATTATATTATTGAATTATTGCTTTTTGTGCAACTCTTTTCATTGTTGTATTTTTAAGTATATTCTTTCTTATACTCATTTATTCTTTTATTTTCTCTTATTTTCTCACTTTTATAATTTTCTGAAATTTTCACACAGGATTCTTTACGCAGAAAAAAAGCTGACCCTTTCCGCAAAAACAGGCACGCATATATTCTATGCAGCTTTTCCGCAAAAAAATCAGCTTTTGTATTTTCGTACTATGTGTGGTGCAGGAAAGCACCTTTCTTCTCAGGCTTTCTTATTTCTCTGTGCCTTGATCTCCTCAAGCTCATCGAAAATAACCTCATTGAGAACCTTGATATAAGTTCCCTTCATGCCGGAAGAACGGGATTCAATAACCCCTGCACTCTCAAACTTGCGCAGTGCATTGACGATAACGGATCTGGTAATGCCTACCCGGTCTGCAATCTTGCTTGCTACAAGAATTCCCTCGTCTCCGTCCAGCTCATCAAAAATATGGATGATGGCTTCCAGTTCAGAGAAGGAAAGGGTATTAAACGCAGACTTCACAACCTGTTTCTTACGGTCCTCCTCCGCATTCTCCTCGTGTACGGCACGCATCATCTCAAGTCCAACGACTGTGGTGCCGTATTCGCTGACAATAATATCCTCAATGTCGTAAGGATTGTCCTTGCGGTACATAAACACGGTTCCAAGACGCTCTCCTGCAATATCGATAGGATTGATGATTCCCTGATAACTGCTGGAAACATGCTCAAAGCCCAGTGTCTGAAGATTCACATTCTCCTTGGTGGACAGAACTCCCAGAAATCTCTCGTTGAGAAGAGGGTCAACATGACCGCCAACCTCATCTGCAATCAGTTCCTGTATCTCCTCAACACCAGGGCAGAAGCTTACGCCAAGCACCTTCCCTTTCTTGCTGAGAACAAGGATATTAGAACTTAAAGTGTCCATCAGGACCTGACAGATATCGTTAAATACCACCTTACTGGAACTGCTGTTGTGCAGAAGCTTATTGATTTTTCTAGTTTTATCAAGTAACTGAACGCTCATTTTGTCCTCCCTTCGCTTTTGTTCCGTAAAATTCACTTGTTACCCTAATACTACACGTTTTTCGAACTATTTACAAGCTATTTTTTACTATTTTTCAATTTTGTTTAGCTTTTCTGAAAATATAACGTTTTTGGAACTATTCACCAAACAACATCAGTAATCGGTTTCCGGTTTTTGCTTCCAAAAACGTACAAAAAATCTCCCCGCCAGGCGGCAGGGAGACATTTTATCCATTTATCATTCAGACTTCAGCACTTCTTAGTCTTCTTTTTCTTCCTTTGGCTTAGGCTCCACGTAGCTGCAGGTTTCCTGGCTGCACACCAGCTTATTGCCTTTCTCTACCATGTAGCTTCCGCAAACCGGACATTTCTTGTCAGACGGCTTCTGCCAGGACATGAAATCGCACTCCGGATTATCCTCACAGCCGTAGTACTTACGGCCTTTTTTCGTCTTTTTCAGGACTACTTCCTTGCCGCATTTCGGGCAGGCTACGCCAATCTTCTCGTAGTATGGCTTGGTATTTCTGCATTCCGGGAAACCCGGGCAGGCAAGAAATCTTCCGTGAGGACCATATTTGATCACCATATGGCGTCCGCAGCTGTCACAGACCACATCGGTCTCCTCGTCATGGATGTCCACCTTCTCAAGCTCTTCCTGTGCTGCATCCACATCATGCTTCAGATCCGGGTAGAAATTGCGCACAACGGTCTTCCACTGGACAGTGCCATTCTCCACGCAGTCAAGAAGCCCTTCCATAGTCGCGGTGAAATTCACATCCACAATACTTGGAAATGCCTGCTTCATAATGCTGTTTACCACTTCACCAAGCTCTGTCACATACAGGTTGCGCTGCTCCTTGGAAACATAGCGGCGGCTGATAATGGTGGTAATGGTTGGCGCATAGGTACTTGGACGTCCGATTCCAAGCTCCTCCATGGTCTTAACCAGGGAAGCCTCTGTAT
This sequence comes from Blautia segnis, assembly GCF_014287535.1. Taxonomy (NCBI): domain Bacteria; kingdom Bacillati; phylum Bacillota; class Clostridia; order Lachnospirales; family Lachnospiraceae; genus Blautia; species Blautia segnis. The sequence goes on from NZ_JACOOT010000027.1 coordinate 9,964, forward strand.
AATGTGCCGGCGGCTGGGTAAAATGCTGCTCCGGCTTTAATTCCTTTAAATTCAGTTTCATGCCCTTGGTAAGGCTCTGGCTGAGCACATTGCTCTTCTTCATATCCTCTTCCTGCATGTACACGGAAAGGAAACCGTCAAATGCCACCTTTGAGGCAGATACGGTAAAGGTATATTCCCCGCCGGAAACCTTTACGGAAGTGGTTTCATATCTGGCTGGAGCCATGCGGCTTGCAGTAAAGCGCTTCCAGATCAGCTGATAAAGGCGGAACTGGTCCCTGGTCAGGGATTCTTTGATCTGTACAGGCGTACGGCTGATGTCAGTAGGACGAATGGCCTCATGGGCATCCTGGATCTTCTGTCCCTTCTTCACGGTCTTGGCAGCTTCAGACACATAGTTCTCCCCGTACTGGCTGCCGATATAGCTTCTTGCCGCAGCATCCGCCTCATCGGAAATACGGACGGAATCGGTACGAAGATAGGTGATCACACCCACAGTGCCGCTTCCCTTAATGTCAACGCCCTCATAAAGCTGCTGCGCCAGACGCATGGTCTTCTGGGTGGAAAAATTCAGGGTCTTGGAAGCCTCCTGCTGCAGGGTACTGGTGGTAAACGGCAGGGGAGCATTCTTAATTCTTTCCCCCTTCTTTACCTCGGAGATCTCGAACTCCTCATCTTTCAGATTCTCAAGGATGGCATCCATCTCTGCCTTGTTATGGATATCCATCTTCTTGTCTGTTCCATAGAATTTGGCTTCCAGAGGCTTCTTCTCCCCGTCTACCAGAAATTCTCCGGATAAGCTCCAGTACTCTTCCGGAATGAAAGAGTTGATCTCTTCTTCCCTGTCACAGATGATTCGAAGAGCCACAGACTGTACACGGCCTGCACTTAAGCCTCTTTTTACCTTTGCCCACAGAAGGGGGCTGATGGTATATCCAACCATACGGTCCAGCATTCTTCTTGCCTGCTGCGCATCCACAAGGTTCATGTTCAGGCCTCTTGCGTGCTTCAGGGAATCCTTTACTGCAGTTTTGGTGATCTCGTTGAAGGTGATTCGGTGCATTTTGTCCGGATCCTCCTTCAGAGCCTGCATCAGATGCCAGGAAATGGCCTCTCCCTCACGGTCAGGGTCAGTTGCAAGATAAATCTTATCTGCCTTCTTGGCTGCCTTGCGAAGCTTGGCAAGCAGCTCGCCCTTTCCACGGATGGTAATGTATTTCGGCTCGAAATCATTCTCCACATCTATTCCAAACTGACTCTTGGGAAAATCACGCACATGGCCGTTGGAAGCCTCCACATCATAATTTGCCCCAAGAAATTTCTTTATTGTCTTTACTTTTGCAGGTGACTCAACTATCACCAGATATTTAGCCATACTACCTCTCCTACTTTGTATTCATATTGCGCAGCTGCTTGCTTACCAGCTACTGTCCGCCCCGGGCACAATAACCTTAACCAATCCTTTCACAGCTGCCATATTTTCGCCGGATGCAGATCAGTTCTCTGGCACCCGGCAATATTTTCTTCCTGTCTCCTGCACCAGCCCCATAAGCTGTAATTCCGTGAGAATGGTGCAGACCTTTGCTGCTGAAAAGCCTGTTTTTCTTATGATATGATCCATATTTTCAGGTCGTAAATCGAGACCACTATACACCAAATCCAAATCCGGCGCAAGCCCCAACTTCTTTTTTTGTATATTTGCAGGAGGATTTTCCACCTGGATTCCCCACTCCATCAACATGATCTCCGGAGTGTAGGCAATGCCTGCGCCGTCAAAAATCAGCTTGTTGCAGCCCCGGCTCAGCTCATCTGTCACAGCCCCCGGCACTGCGTAAACACTGTGTCCATGCTCCAAGGCAAAGTTTGCTGTGATCAGGGAACCGCTCTGTTCCTTTGCCTCCACCACAAGTACTGCATCTGAAAGGGCGCTGATGATCCGGTTTCTTGCAGGAAATGTCCAGTTCTGGGGCTTTGTTCCAGGGGGAAGCTCACTGATGATTCCGCCGCCCTTTTCCAGAATCCGCTCATAAAGCCGGCGGTTGGATTCCGGATAGCACACATCCACGCCGCTTCCCAGGACAGCAAAGGTAGGCGTATCCGTATCCAGTGCTCCCTTATGCCCCTCCGAATCAATTCCTCTGGCCATGCCGCTTATGATCTGCACGCCATGCTCTGCCATAGTCCTTGCATACTTAAATGCCTGGCATCTTCCGTAAGGGCTGCTCATTCTTGCCCCCACAACTGCTGCCGAAGGCTTTGCCGGATCCGGCAGGTTTCCAATATAGTACAGCTTTTTCGGCATGCCGGTAAGCTTTTTCAGCCGCTCCGGAAAGTTCGCATCCTCCCTGTTTACCCAGTGTATTTCGTATTTCTTCCTTTCTTCCATTCTAAAATACCTCCAAAAGCTCTTTTTTATGAATACTTCTTCCGGCATCATTTGTATTTTTTATCAAATGCCCTGTAAGTAAGAGCTTCCGCAACATGTCTGGAATGGATTTCCTCCTCCCCCTCCATGTCCGCAATGGTTCTGGAAACCTTCAGGATCCTGTGGTAGGAACGGGCACTTAAATCCATCAGTTCAAACGCATTCTGGGCCATCTTAAAGGCATGCTCAGTGAGCACGCAGTATTTTTGGATCTGTTTGCCGGACAGCTCCCCATTGAAACAGATCGGCTCCTTTTCATACCGTTTGCTTTGGATCTGCCGGACCCGTTCCACTCTTTCCCGGATCACGGCAGAGCTCTCACCCGGCTTTACACAGGAAATCTGGGAAAAATCCACAGGCGGCACATCTGCGCAAAGGTCGATTCGTTCCAGAAGGGGCTGGCTTAGCTTATGAAGATAATGGCTCACCTCTCCCGGACTGCACCTGCATTTGTTCATATCCGGGTAGTACCCGCAGGGACAGGGATTCATAGCTGCCACCAGAATAAATCCTGCCGGAAACACATAGGTTCCGCTTGCCCGGGAAAGCTGGATCTGCTTATCCTCCAAAGGCTGGCGCAGCACCTCCAGTCCTCTTCTGGAAAATTCCGGCATCTCATCCAGAAACAGAACGCCTCTGTGGGCCAGCGTCACCTCGCCTGGTCCTGGAATTTTTCCGCCGCCAGCAAGGGAGGCCGCAGAGCTGGTGTGGTGAGGGCTGCGGAAGGGCCTTGCCCGGATCAAGGGCCTTTTGGGGGTTAAAAGTCCTGCCACGCTGTAGATTTTGGTCAGCTCCAGGCTTTCCTCAAAGGTAAGGGAGGGCATGATCGTTGGAATTCTTCTTGCCAGCATGGTTTTGCCTGTTCCAGGAGGCCCGATAAACAGGATATTGTGAAATCCGCTGACTGCAATTTCGGCTGCCCGCCTGGCGCTTTCCTGTCCGCAGATCTCCATGAAATCTGCCTGGGTCTGTTCTTCCAGTGCCCTCCCTTCTTCGCCTGTCTGTTCCTGTTTGAAGCTGTCCGGATCTGCAAGAAAGTTCACCATTTCCGTTATATTTCTCACCCCGATCACCTTCATGTCCCGCACAAGCCTGGCTTCCTCCAGATTTCCAAAAGGGACCATACAGTATCTGCACCCCAGCTCCCTGGCCCGGATCACCCTTGGCAGCACCCCGGAAACACTTCTTACCTCACCGCTTAAGCTGATTTCCCCCATAAGCATCGCCCCGTTCAACTGCTTTGGCTCCAGAAAACCAGATGCACCAAGCACTGCTGCCGCCACGGGAAGGTCAAAGCCTGCCCCTTCTTTTCTTAAGTCAGCAGGTGCCAAATTCACCGTCACTCTTTTGGGCGGCAGGCTGATGCCGTTGTTGCGAAGGGCTGTGCGCACCCGGTCCTGAGCCTCCTTCACCTGTGTGCTTGGAAACCCAACCATAGTAAAACAGGGAAGCCCGTCACTGACATCCGCTTCCACATTCACCGGACAAACTTCCATCCCGGAAATTGCCGCTGACATTACACTTGCAAACAAATTTTTTCCTTTCTGCAGACACCGTTCCTCCCCGATTCCAAAACGATTCTGCCATTTCAATGTCTCCCTGGAATATAAACGAGTAAAAGATCAAAAGATATGATAAAAAGATATATAAAATTTATTATAGCCCATTTTGCTCTGTATTGCAATAGTGCATTTCGTTCTGATTTATACTTTTTGAAATTACAGAAGAAAAAGAGGTGAACCCATGAAATTTCAGCGAATTCAGGATCTGAGAACAGACGCTGACCTGTCTCAGAAGCAGATCAGTGAGATTCTCCACATCAGCCAGCGTTCCTATTCTCATTACGAAACAGGCTCACGGAATATTCCCATCGAAATGCTGATCCGTCTGGCCAACTACTATGAAACCAGTATTGATTATCTGGTAGGCCGCACTGACAAGAAGAAAATGCCAAAATAAGGGGGAAAACTGATTTCCCCCCTCACATCTGCCCTCTTTTCAAAGGGCAACACCTCTTTTATTCTCTACTCGCCTTCACTTCGGCGTTGTTCCTCTGTATCTGCGATTTTGGAAATGTTGGCCACCTCATATTCATTGAAAATATACCCCTGATTGTTGTCAAAAGTCTCCGGATCCTCCGTTCCCTTGTACCAGGATTTGCTGTTAAAGTAGTCTGCGATCCTTGGCGTCACAAACTTCCTGCCGTGCCGGGCATAAATCTCATTTTTCGCAAGCTCCAGCTCAGAAGAAGAATATCCCTCCAGATCCGCATCTGTGAGATAGCGGCTGTCGCTGTCCGGGAAAATATAATCCCGGTCTGCAATGTCCCCGCTTACGGACGCAGTAGGAGTCGGCGCAGCTGCAGCTGTATTCTGTTCCCTTGTAAGCACCTCATCCACAGAAGGAGACATGCCTGCTCCGTCAGCGATCTGGGTCGTGCTAAGCTTCAGATAAAGCTTGCCCTGGTCAAAGGTCATATTTCCGCTGACCTTATTGCCCCAGGAATCCGTAAAGGAAATCTTCGCTGCATTTCCTGCAACCTTGGCTGTGCCGGAGGCTTCGCTCACCTTAGTGCCTGCGCTGTCAGAGGCCTGGGAAAAAGAATAGGAAACAGACTTCAGGGTCAGCTCCTCAATATTCAGACACGCCAGGCCGTCCTTACTGTACCACATTCCATAGTAATCATTTGCATCAAAAGCAGGCGCACGCGTAATAACCGGTGTCGGCGTTACCGTAGCAGTCGGCTCCGGAGTAGGCGTAGCAGTTACCGCCGGAGTGGGCGTCACCGTAGGAACCTTTTCCAGTGCCTCAATGGCCGCATTCTTCTGCTGCTCCTTCTGCAGCTTCTTTTTGTGCTCGGCAAACAGAAGGCCGGCAGCCCCGATCATAATAAATATGGCAATCAGCGCAAACAAAGTTGCCCGAAGCACGTCTTTGTTATGCTTTTTCATACGCAGTTACCTCCTTGGAAAACAGGTTTACTCCTGTCCGTTCCAGCAATAAGTGCAAAGCTTGCATGGTTCAATGTCAATGGATTTCTTCAGGTCATCCAGGCGATGATATTTCAGGGATGTGAAATTCAGCTCGCTGCGGATTTCCTCCAGCATTTCCTTATAGTTGGTGGAATCCGGATTTGCATAGTCCTGCAGGATCTTATCGGACACATTGTCTCCCTCACGCTTTGCGATCACACGTCTTGTGATCAGATCCATCTCGGATTTGGAGCGGGAGAAATTCAGGTACTTGCATCCATATAAAAGCGGCGGACATGCCGGACGGATATGCACCTCCTTGGCACCGTTGTTGTAAAGGAATTCTGTTGTCTCACGAAGCTGGGTTCCCCTTACAATAGAGTCATCGATCATCAGAAGGCTCTTATCCTTAATCAGTTTATGTACCGGAATCAGTTTCATTCTTGCGATCAGATTTCTCTGGCTCTGCTGGGTCGGCATAAAAGATCTGGGCCAGGTTGGAGTATATTTGATAAACGGCCGTGCAAAAGGCACCCCGGAACGGTTGGCATAGCCGATGGCATGGGCAATACCGGAATCCGGCACGCCTGCAACCAGGTCCGGATTTACCTCCCCCGCATCTCTTCCTGCCAGAATGTCACCGCATTTATAACGCATTTCCTCTACATTCACACCCTCATAGGTGGAAGTCGGATAGCCGTAATATACCCACAGGAAGGAACAGATCCGCATCTTATCCCCTGGCTTTTGCAGCACCTTTACGCCTTCCGGGGTGATAAAGTCGATTTCCCCTGGTCCTAACTCCTTCAGATCCTCATATCCCAGATTGATATAGGCATGGCTTTCAAAGGAGGCACAGCAGGCATCCTCTTTCTTTCCGATTACAAGAGGAGTTCGTCCGTAACGGTCACGGGCTGCGTAAATGCCATCTCCTGTCATCAAAAGCAATGTCATGGAACCCTCGATCATCTCCTGGGCATAGCGGATTCCCTCCACTATGCTGTCCTTCTGGTTGATCAGGGCCGCCGTCACCTCTGTAGGATTCACGCTGCCGCCGCTCATTTCCAGAAAATGGGTATGTCCATCGCGGAAGCATTTCTCCACCAATGCTTCTATATTATTGATCTTGCCAACTGTGGTGATGGCAAAATTTCCCAGATGGGAGCGCACCAGAAGAGGCTGGGGCTCGTTGTCAGAAATACAGCCGATTCCCAGATTGCCTTCCATCTCTGCCACATCCTTGTCAAACTTGGTACGAAACGGAGAATTCTCAATATTATGGATCACGCGGTTAAATCCGCTCGCTTTTCCATATACTGCCATTCCACCTCTTCTTGTTCCCAGATGGGAGTGATAATCAATTCCAAAAAACAGATCCATTACACAATCAGACTTTGACGCAACACCAAAAATTCCACCCATTTTTCCTAAGTCTCCTTATTTTTTCTCCTTTATAACGCCTTTTCTGTAGGCCTCCAAAAGCTGTTTCAGCTCCTGAATTCGTTCTTTGAGTGCCTTGCCGTTATCGGTGTCCCCCACAAGAGCCCTTCTTGGATTGTAGCGCACAGCCACACGGTTTGACACAATGTCCCTCTCTGTCGCCACTGCATCCTCTGCTGAGGTAAAAGGCTCATGTGCAGTCAGGCTTAAGCCGTAGGAACTGTAGATCAGAGTATATCCGGCAATACCGGTTACATTCCGGTACGCCTCACAGAAACCGCCGTCAATGACGATCACCTTGCCGCCGCACTTCACCGGATTTTCTCCCTCCAACTGGTGCACAGGCACATGACCATTGATAATATGCCCGTTCTCCGGGTCAAGCCCGAATTCCTCAAGCATACGGTTCACCACCTCTTCATTCTCCCAGAGATGGTAGTAGGCATTCTTTTTCTCCCTGTGTGTCTCCTTGTCTGCGATAAAATACCGCTCAAAGGTTGTCATCTTATCTTTTCCATAAAGAGGAGAGTTTGGTCCCGCCCAGATGTACCACAAAATATCCTGGCTGTCCTTCTGCTCCTTCTCGTCTACGGTAAAAAATGCTTTTCTTACGTAGGCTTCCAGTTTATCATAAAGTGCCTTGCCTTTACAAGTCTCTCCGTAAATCTGAACCTCCTTGAAGGTTCCGTCCTCATTCAGGGGAATGCTTCCATGGAATAGAAGATTGCCGTTATAGGTCTTGTAAAGCCCGCCCTTGTCCAGAAGAAGCTGCATATGGTTCTGAAGCTTCTCACAGTTGCGGAAGGCTGAGGTCAGACGCTCCATCACATCTTTTTCCCCATCTGTCAGCTCATAAGGATGTTCCCAGTCGATGGTCGGGAAATTGTGGTCCAGAAGCTCATGCACGCTTCCGTCCGGCAGCCTTACCGTTCCCTCCACAGGATCAATTCCTTCCAGCACGCAGCGGTTCTCCATGTGAAAATCCGGATGCTCCTTGGCCAGGGCACCCTCCAGCTTAAACTGGATCATGGCGATGGCCTTGTGCATCTTCCGGCTCAGTTCCTTCTCCAGTGCATTGTAATTGGAAGGATTTCCATGCACCTCAAAAACCTGGCAGGGATCATCCCCGTACACCTCCATGGCAAACGCAGCCAGAGGCATCATATTGATTCCGTATCCATCCTCCAGAATGTCCAGATTGCCGTAGCGGATGCTGTTTCGGATCACCGTTGCCATGCAGGCAGCCTGTCCCACAGCGGCTCCCATCCACACCACGTCATGGTTTCCCCACTGGATGTCAAGGGAATGGTAATCCATCAAGCGATCCATGATAAAGTGCGGGCCAGGTCCTCTGTCATAAATATCCCCAAGCACATGAAGATGATCCACAACCAGTCTCTGGATCAGCTCTGCAAGGGCAATGATGAAATTCTCCGCTCTTCCAATGTCAATAATGGTATCCACAATGGAGTCGTAATAAGCTTCCTTGTCCAGAACCTCTGCCTTCTCCGTGATCAGTTCCTCGATCACATAGGCGTAATCAGCAGGCAGGGCCTTGCGTACCTTGGATCTGGTATATTTGGAGGCAGTCGTCTTGCACAGCTCGATCAGACGGTACAGGGTGATCTTGTACCAGTTCTCCATGTCCGTCTCTTTTTTCTTCACATAGGCAATCTTTTCCTTGGGATAGTACACAAGAGTTGCCAGGGAACGTTTGTCACTGTTGCTTAAGGTATGACCGAATACATCGTCTATTTTCTTTCGCACTGCACCAGAGCCATTGCGGAGCACATGGGAAAAAGCCTCATACTCTCCATGGATATCGGAAAGGAAATGCTCGGTTCCCTTTGGCAGATTGAGAATAGACTGAAGGTTGATGATCTCTGTGGATGCCTTGCCAATGGTGGGGTAAAGCTCCGCCAGACGTTGTAAATAGCGCAGTTCTTCTGTCTTCATGAAACCTCCTGTTATCTGTAAAAGCAGTTATCCAACATTACTTGTAAAATCAAACAGTGAAATCTGGTTGGACTGTGGGATATCTCCGAACAGTCCTAATTTATCCATTAAATCAATCACAGTCTTGCTGACCTTGGTGCGGTCGCGGAAATCATCCTTGGAAAGGAATCTTCCCTGTACAGCGGCATCCACCACAGCATCTGCTGCCTTGTCTCCAAGACCCTCTATGGAATCAATGGACGGCATTAGCTTGCCCTCTATGATCTGGAAACGGTGGGCCTTTGCCCGGTAAATATCAATGGGCATGAAATCATAGCCTCTGGCGTACATCTCCTGGACAATACGCATATCCTTCAGGGTATCCTGCTCCTTCTTGGAGGCAGAGTCTCCCTTCTTTCGGATCTCAGCCATATAAAATTCCAGCTTTTCTTTTCCCATGCACATCAGCTCATAGGAAAAGGCTGTGGCACGGATACTGAAATATGCCCCATAATAAGCCAGCGGCTGGAATACCTTGAACCAGGCAATTCGGTACGCCATCATAACGTAGGCGGCCGCGTGGGCTTTCGGGAACATGTACTTGATCTTTTTACAGGACCAGATGTACCAGTCCGGAACGCCGTGTTCCTTCATGGTGGTGATCCACTCGTCACGAAGGCCCTTTCCCTTACGGACGCTTTCCATAATGGTAAACGCAAGACCACTCTCCACACCCTGGCCGATGAGATAGATCATAATGTCATCTCGGGTACAGATTGCAGTGGAAATGGTTGCCTTTCCTTCCTCGATCAGGGTCTGGGCATTTCCCAGCCACACGTCTGTACCGTGGGAAAGTCCGGCAATACGTACCAAGTCGGAAAAATATTTCGGCTTGGTATCCACAAGCATCTGCATGGCGAAATCAGTACCAAACTCCGGAATTCCCAGGCAGCCAAGCTTGCAGCCGCCAATATCCTCCGGCTTAATTCCAAGAGCTTCGGTGCTGGCAAACAAAGACATGACCGCCTTGTCATCAAGAGGAACCTCTCTGGCATTTAAATCTGTCATATCCTCAAGGGTACGGATCATGGTGGGATCATCGTGTCCCAGTATATCCAGCTTCAGAAGGTTTCCGTCAATGGAGTGGTAATCAAAATGGGTGGTGATAAATCCACTGCTGGAATCGTTGGCCGGATACTGGACCGGGGTAAATTTCTCGATTTCTTCTCCCATGGGAAGTACGATAATACCTCCCGGGTGCTGTCCTGTGCTTCGCCGGATTCCGGTGCAGCCCTGGACAATACGGTTGATCTCGCAGGAACGCTTGTGCTGTCCCCGCTCTTCAAAATAATTCTTCACGTATCCGAATGCGGTCTTATCCGCAAGAGTACCGATAGTACCGGCCTTGAAGGTCTGGCCTTTTCCGAATATAACTTCTGTATAATGATGGGCATTGGACTGATATTCTCCTGAGAAGTTCAGGTCGATATCAGGCTCCTTGTCTCCCTTGAAACCAAGGAAGGTCTCAAATGGGATATCAAAGCCCTGCTTGGTCATCTTGGTGCCGCACTTCGGGCAGATCCGGTCTGGCATGTCGCATCCTGCCATACCTGCAAATGCCTTGATCTCCGGCGAGTCAAAATCACTGTACTTGCACTCCGGATTGGGGCACAGATAATGAGGCGGCAGCGGATTTACTTCCGTAATACCGGACATGGTGGCTGCCAGGGAAGATCCTACGGAACCTCGGGATCCAACCAGATAGCCGTCCGCATTGGATTTCCACACCAGCTTCTGGGCAATGATGTACATCACCGCATATCCATTGGAAATAATGGAGTTCAGTTCCTTGTCAAGACGGTCCTCCACGATCTTCGGAAGCACTTCCCCGTACATCTCGTGAGCCTTCTGGAAACACATGTCCTTCAGATCCTGGTCAGAGTTCTCGATGACCGGCGGATACTTGTCCGGATGGATCGGTGACATTTTCTCTATCATATCCGCTATCTTCACCGTATTTGTAATTACCACTTCCTCTGCCTTCTCACTTCCCAGATAGGAAAATTCCTCCAGCATTTCTTCTGTGGTACGAAGATACAGCGGTGCCTGATTGTCCGCATCCTTGAAGCCGCTTCCTGCCATAATGATCCGTCGGTAAATCTCATCCTGGGGATCCATAAAATGCACGTCGCAGGTGGCCACTACAGGTTTGTGGAACTGGTCGCCAAGCTTCACGATCTTCTTGTTGATCTCGATCAGGTCTTCCTTGGAATGGATGGTGTCGTTCTTCTCATCCTCGATCATGAACATATTGTTTCCAAGAGGCTGGATTTCCAGATAATCGTAGAAGCTCACCAGCCTTGCGATCTCCTGCTCCGGCGCATTTCGAAGCAGAGCCTGGTAAAGCTCTCCCGCCTCGCAGGCGCTTCCGATGAGAAGTCCGTCCCGGTGCGCCTCAAAAACACTCTTCGGCACACGGGGCCTGTGGTTAAAATATTTGATGTGGGACTGGCTTACCAGCTTGTACAGATTGATTCGCCCGGTCTCGTTGCGCATGAAAATAACCGCATGGTAGGTAGGCAGCTTCTTGATGGTATCCGGGGAAATTTTTCCCTGCTCATTGAGCTGGTTGACATCGGTAATGTCCTTATCCGCGCACATTCCCACAAATTTCTCAAATATGCGTGCCGTACATTCCGCATCGTCTACCGCACGGTGGTGATGATCCAATGACACGCCAACCGCCTTGGCTACGGTGTCCAGCTTAAAACGGTTCAATGCAGGCAGAAGAAATCTTGCCATGCCCACCGTGTCTACATAGGTAAAATCATTAGGGATGCCCATGCGATTACAGTTCTCTATAATAAAGCTCATATCGAAATCCGCGTTGTGGGCTACCATAGTCGCCCCTTCGCAGAATTCCAGGAACTTAGGCAGAATCTCCTCAATAGTGGGTGCGTCCATGACCATGCCGTCATTGATGCTGGTCAGCTGTTCAATTCGAAATGGAATGGGCACCTGGGGGTTGACAAAGGTGGAAAAACGGTCTGTGATCTTGCCATTTTCCACCAGAACCGCGCCGATCTCAATGATCTTGCAGGTCAGCGGGGAAAATCCGGTGGTCTCAATATCAAAGACAACAAATCTGCCGTCCAGCGCCTGGCCCTTGGGATTGGTTACCATACCTTTCAGATCATCTACAAGGTACGCCTCCATACCATAAAGCACCTTGAATTTGGAGTCCTTCGGCACACAGCCGCCCCAGGCATCAAAGCAGTGGTTTGCCTCAGGGAATGCCTGTACCACACCGTGGTCTGTGATGGCAATGGCAGGATGTCCCCACTCATAGGCACGCTTTACCAGAGCTTTCGCCTCTGTGACGCCGTCCATGTCGCTCATCTTGGTGTGGCAGTGAAGCTCCACTCGCTTCTGAGGACTGGTGTCCACTCTGGCGCTTCTGAAATCTGCAATCTTCTTGATTCCGGAAATGGAACCAATGGTAAGCTCGCTGTCGAAACGGTCGATGGAGGTGACGCCCTTGATTTTCAGGAAGGCGCCTTTTTTCACATGCTCTGTTACTTCCGGCACCTGCTCGTTGCGCAGGAACATTTTTACTGTGATGGAATCGGTAAAGTCTGTAACCGGGAAAATCAGAATAGTTTTCTCGTTTCGTATTTCCCTCGCTTCCACTTCCATAACCTGGCAGCGGACAATGACCTCGCCCATCTCCTGGACAATACTCTCAAGAGGAATGGGCTCGCCTTCGAAATCCCTTCCATATATAACATCCGGGTTGGGGTCCTTGCGGTAACCGCCGCGGAAATCTCCCCATTTGCCCTTCTTTTCGAATGGCTTTTTCTCGAAGGATTTCTTCTCCTGTGCAGCCTCCTGCTTTTTCTCCGGCTTTGCTGCTGGGGTTTTTTCTGCCTTTTTGCCCTCTTTTTCCTCTTTTGCAGTTTCTGCTTCTGCCGCTTTATTAGCCTCGGAAAGCTTGGCATGCTTCAGCACATTTGCCACTTCCTGCTGGATCTGGATTGCCGCATTTCTGCGGTATTTGCTCTCCTCAGTTTCCACATAATCCAGGGAAACCTTCAGGTCCATACCGCAGCGCTCGCAGAAAATCTTGTGCAGATACTCGATGAGGATCTCGCTTTTCTGTCTGGCGATGACGGAATCCGGCAGTACCATGTGCAGACAATCCTCCTCCGGGAAGGTAATCTGTGCCTGCTTGAACAGGTTGTACTCCAGCATGTTGTAATTGCGAAGCTCCAGTTCCATGCTGGAACGATAGGTGTCCAGAAAGTTCTTCGGCGTGTACTGTCTGGACAGATGAAACTTCTCAATGACCTTCACAGATACCTCAAGCCCCGGGAAGCACTGTCTTTTGATCTGCTCTTCCAGGCTGAAAATATGCTTTTTGTGGATCCAGCGGTCGCTTCTCAAATAGACGCGCACACAAGTTTTGGCTGCGTTGCACGCTACCTTGGTGACGATTACCTCTTCCAGAAGCTCACTTAGTTCCTGTTTCAGTTTTAAGTTTGGAAATACATCAAAAAATTCTTTTTCCATTTATAAAGTCTTCACCTTTAATCACTGTTGTTCCTTGCTTTCCCAGTTCATTAGCTCTTCCCGCAGGGTATCCAGAAGCTGATCCTCCGGCACTTTTTTTACGATCTCGCCGTCTTTGATCAGCAGTCCCACGCCGACGCCTCCTGCGATTCCAATGTCCGCTTCCTTGGCTTCTCCCGGTCCGTTTACCACGCAGCCCATAACGGCTACCTTGATATCAAGAGGGATATCCTGAACCATAGTTTCCACTTTGTTGGCAAGGCCGATCAAGTCAATCTGGGTTCGGCCGCAGGTGGGACATGATACTACCTCTACGCCGCCTTTGCGAAGCCCTAATGTTTTCAGGATCCGCTTGGCTGCTTTCACTTCCTCAAGAGGTGCGCCTGTCAGGGATACGCGGATAGTGTCTCCAATTCCCTGGTATAAAATGATTCCAAGTCCGATGGCAGACTTGATGTTTCCGGAGTAAAGGGTTCCCGCCTCTGTGATTCCCACATGAAGGGGATAGCTGGTCTGCTTTGCGATCAGCTCGTGAGCTTTGGCACACATCATAACGTCAGAAGATTTGATGCTGATCACCAGATTGTCATAGCCAAGCTTTTCAATAATGTGTACCTTGTCCAGTGCGCTCTCCACCAGACCCTCTGCAGTAACGCCGTGGTATTTCTCCACCAGTTCCTTCTCAAGGGAACCGCTGTTTACACCAACACGGATGGGGATATTCCGTTCCTTTGCCACGTCAACTACAGCCTTGATCCGCTCTGTACTTCCAATGTTTCCCGGATTGATGCGGATCTTATCTGCGCCGTTCTCCATGGCCGCAATGGCAAGTCGGTAGTCGAAATGAACGTCTGCAACCAGGGGAATATGAATCTGCTTCTTAATCTCCTTCAGCGCCCTGGCAGCTTCCATGGTCGGCACTGCACAGCGGATGATGTCGCAGCCTGCTGCCTCCAGGGCAAGGATCTGGGCTACTGTTGCTTCTACATCTTCTGTTTTGGTATTGGTCATGGACTGGATCAGAATGGGATTGCCTCCGCCGATCTTTTTGTTTCCAATCTGTATTACTTTTGTATGGTCTCTGTACATATTTTTCCTCCTATATCTAAAGGGCACGAAAGGGATGCCGTAATCTGACAGACACCCCTATTGTTTTCAGTGCTGGATCTCCAACAGTTTATTCTTAAGCTCGTCTTCCATTCTGCGCATTTCCACCTCTGCCTGCTGTCTCTTGATGCGGCCTTCCTTCTGGATCTTCATCACATCATCCAGTGTACTGATCAGCTCCTGGTTGGTCTGCTTCAAGGTCTCAATGTCCACAATTCCCCTCTCGGATTCCTTGGCTGTCTCTGTGGATGCAAGGTGAAGGGCCTGGGCATTCTTTTTCAGAAGCTCGTTGGTAAGGTCGGTTACCTGTCTCTGGGCCTGGGCTGCCTCTGTGGAATGGGCGATTCCAAGCGCAAGAACCATCTGGCTCTTCCACAGCGGAATGGTATTTACAATAGTAGTCTGGATCTTCTCTACCATAAGCGTGTCGTTGTTCTGTACCAGACGGATCTGGGGCGCAGTCTGCAGGGAAATGGTTCTGGTCAGCTCCAGATCATGAAGCTTCTTCTCGAAACGGTTGCACTTGCTGTCCAGATCCTTGGCTTCCTGTGCATCCTCCGGAAATCCGCTGGCTGCTGCCTTGGCCTCTAAGTCTCTTAATTTGCCCTCGCGTACCTCCTGCAGCTTCTGCTTGCCTGCCAGAATGTACATGGTCAGTTCTTTATAGTAGTTCAGGTTCTGGGCGTACATTTTCTCAAGAACTGCTGAATCCTTCATCAGACGCATCTGGTGGTCCTGAAGGGAAGTGGTGATCTTCTGCACATTCACCTCTGCCTTGGCATAGCGGTTCTTCATATTCTCGATCTTGTTTCCCTGCTTTTTGAAAAAGCCAAGGAAGCCTTTTTCCTCTTCTGTGGCGTCAAAGTCACGGAGCTCGCCTACCACCTGTGTGATCAGCTCCCCTACTTCGCCCAGATCCTGTGTGCGCACATTCTCAAGGGCTGCATCGGAAAAATCAGCCATCTTCTTCTGGGTTCCAGCTCCGTACTGAAGGATCTGGTTGGTGTTCTCAATGTCGATTTTCTGTGCAAAGCTGTCTACCATCTGCTGTTCCTCTGGGGTAAGAATGGTCTGCTCCATCTCTTTTTTCACAGCTTCTGCTTCCGGCACTGCAGGGGCTGCTGGCTTCGCCTCCCCAAGATCCGGTTCCAGTGTCAGTGTAGGTGCAGTTTCTTCAAAGCCTTTCAATTCATCTCCCATGATATCCTCCTTATGTGCAGATTTCCTGATGATCTGCAGCTGTATCCTGATATGGTTCTATTTTCTTTTATGCCTTCTCTTTCGCTTCCCGTCTCATGCGGGTAAGCTCGTCTTCTGTCAGGCCCTCCTGGGCAAGTACGGTGTTCAGCACGGAAATGTCGCTGGAAACGTCAATTGCCGTATCCTCAAACACAGAATCCAGAAGCTTCTCAAACGCAACGTTCAATGTGTCAATGGTGTCCTCAATCTCCTTCTTGGAAGAAGCAATATTCTCTCCCTGTATGGGCTGGCTGTCCATGTCCTCATAGGCATTCAGAAGCTTCACCGTCATCGGCAGGTAATAATCCATCAGTCGGTTCAGATCTGGAATGATCTCCGGGTGTGCCTTGGCACGCTCAAAAATCTTCTGGACGATCAGCTCCATTCTGGAGATCTTCCTGGAGATTTCTTCTCCTGGAATGGCATCGTTGCTGCGGCGAATCTTCTCCAGAAAGTCATTGCCTTTATCCAGAACCAGCTGTACCTCCGGGGAAATCTCTGCCCGTTCTCTTTCTTTTGCCTCAGCTTCCTTCCGGGCTTTTGCATCTGCCTGCTTTTGAAGTTCTGCCTCATGGCTCGCCCGCTCTTCGTCCTGGCGTTTTCTTTCTTCCAACTGCTTCTGAGTGCTTACGTACTGGTCGTATGTCTCATTGCTGGTGATCAGGCAGGTCTCCTGGGTATCCACATGTCCCTGCAGAAACCAGCCTTTGTCTATCATTTTCTTAATGTCTCTTTTTACAAATTTCACAGGCTTGCCAACAGCAAGGGACAGATTTCGGAAATCACAGTAGGTGTGGTCTCCAAGTGCCCGAATGTATTTGCTACGGCGCTTCAGGCCTGCAAGATTGCTGCAGCCATTGCCAAGAAGCACGCCGCCCGCTGCGGTAAAAGCACCGAAGATTCCGGTGATCACCATGCCTCCCGTTCCCACGCCGAAGATCCCCATTCCGATCAGGCTGACCATAAGCCCTATTCCCATGGTTCCAGTGAGAATGCCGCCGAACACGGTTTTCAGGATTCCTTTCACCTTAATGCCGTTAGTTGGCATGTATAGGGCAGGAAGTTCCGGCTTCTGGCTGCTGCCTGAATTTCTCTGTGTGTAATTCCATGCTTCTGAACGTTCTTTCTGGCCTGTGCCCGTCTGGTTCTTCTGAAAATCCCAGGTACGGTTCTGTCTGTAATCGTAAGAGCTTCCGGTGCGGTAATTGGTGTATTTGCCACTGTTCCCGCCAAATGTATTGTTCAGGGCATCCCGCAGCGCCTCGCTTCCATTGTCGATTGCCTTATTTACAGTCTGATTAATGGTCTGGTTCAGTTTCTGGTAGTTCTTCTCATTGATTGCACTGTCAATGATGTCCTGGATTTTTTCTCCAAGCTCATCTAATTCGTGATATCCCATTTTTTCCTCCGGATATTTTATTCCATAACGCCTGTCCTTTCATTATACAAAAATCCCTCTAAAAAAACAAGACAGCATAAAATATAAACACGCTCCAGATCCTTTTCCCCAACTTTTTCACAGGAAAAAACTGAAAAATCTACTTTTCCCATTGAATTTCACACGTAAAAGTTTTACAATGGTAAAAACGTTGTGGATTCACATTCAGAATCTACCCCAAGAAACCACGCTAGGAGGAAATTGTTATGGAGAAAAAAGACATTGACTGGGGCAACCTGGGCTTTGGTTATGTAAAAACAGACTATCGTTATGTATCCAACTACAAGAACGGTGCCTGGGATGAGGGTGGCCTGACCACAGATGATACTGTTACTATCAGCGAGTGCGCAGGTGTACTTCAGTACGCACAGACTGTTTTTGAAGGTATGAAAGCATACACCACAGAAGACGGACGTATCGTTACTTTCCGTCCTGACCTGAACGGAGAGCGTATGGAGCACTCCGCAGCAAGACTGGAGATGCCGGTATTCCCGAAAGACCGTTTTGTTGACGCAGTTGTTCAGACAATTAAAGCAAATGCTGCATATGTACCGCCATACGGATCAGGCGCTACTTTATATGTACGTCCGTACATGTTCGGAAGTGACGCTGTTATCGGTGTTAAGCCAGCGAACGAGTATCAGTTCCGTGTATTCACCACACCGGTTGGACCATACTTCAAAGGCGGCGCTAAGCCGATCACAATCCGTGTCAGCGATTTCGACCGTGCTGCACCGAACGGAACCGGACATATCAAAGCAGGCCTTAACTATGCAATGAGCCTTCACGCAATCGTAGATGCTCATAAGAACGGATTCGATGAGAACATGTATCTTGACTCCAAGACACGTACTAAAGTTGAGGAGACAGGCGGAGCCAACTTCCTGTTCGTAACAAAGGACGGCAAGGTTGTAACACCGAAGTCTGACAGTATCCTTCCATCCATCACACGCCGTTCCCTGATCTATGTTGCCAAGGAATACCTTGGACTTGAGGCAGAGGAAAGAGAAGTATACTTCGATGAAGTAAAAGACTTCGCAGAGTGCGGTCTTTGCGGTACTGCTGCTGTTATCTCTCCTGTTGGAAAGATTGTTGACCACGGCAAAGAGATCTGCTTCCCAAGCGGCATGAACGAAATGGGACCGATCACCAAGAAGCTGTACGAGACACTTACCGGAATCCAGATGGGCCGCATCCAGGCTCCAGAGGGATGGCTGAAGGTAATCGAGTAATTTTTCCGGAATTTGCATTTTCGTATCTGAGGATATGAATTTTACACAGCACATAAAGAATCCGGCATTTTCATTCTTGAAAGTGCCGGATTTTTTTATATGCCGTATGACAAATTCCATCTTTTATTTATTTCTCTCGTAACGTACAAATTTGTACTCCAGGTCAAAATAGGTCTGCTCTTCGCTCTCGGCTGCTGCATGCCATTCCGGGTCTTCGTCCAGATTGGGGAAATAGCTGTCTGCAATGTAGGCGAAATCAATTTTGGTCACCTGTGCCACGTCGCAATATGGAAGAAGCTGTTTGTAGATGGTGTCACCGCCGATGCAGTAAACATCTTCTGCATTGTATTTTTTCAATTCTTCTAACAGTTCCTCGATGGAATGAACAATGATTGCGTCCTTTACCTTGTAATTCTGATTGTGGGTCAGTACAATATTAGTACGGTTCTTAAGGGGAAGTCCTCCTGGAAAGCTTTCCAGGGTTTTTCGCCCCATGACGCATACCTTTCCGGTGGTCTCCTGACGGAACATTTTCATGTCTGCCGGAATGCTTACCAGAAGCTTGTTGTCTTTTCCAATTCCCCAGTTTTTATCTGCTGCTACGATAATTTTCATTACTTATAATCTCCTTTATACAAACTCAGTTTCCTATTCCATGCTCAAATTGCAATGGGAATATTCTTGATCTGCGGCCAGGTCTGATAGTTCTCTACTATCAGATCATCTGTAGTAAAATCATAGAAATTCTTCACATCCGGATTCAGCTTCACAGTTGGTGCCGGATAAGGGGTTCTGGAAATCAGCTCCTTAATTACCGGGATATGTCTGTCATAAATATGGCAGTCTGCGATCACATGCACCAGTTCTCCGGCCTCCATGTCACAGCTCTGGGCAATCATCATTAGAAGAATAGAATACTGGCACACATTCCAGTTGTTTGCAGCCAGAATGTCCTGGGAACGCTGGTTCAGGACGGCATTCAAGGTAAGCTTGTCCTTTCCCGGCTCCTTTGTCACATTAAAGGTCATGGAATATGCACAGGGGTACAGATTCATCTCATGGAGATCCTCATGCACATAAATATTGGTCATGATTCTGCGGCTGTAGGGATTGTTCTTCAGATCGTAGAGGACGCGGTCCACCTGGTCCATCATGCCTTCCTTGTACTGGTGCTTCACGCCCAGCTGATAGCCGTAGGCTTTTCCAATGGAACCGTCCTCGTCTGCCCAGCTGTCCCAGATGTGGCTGTGAAGATCATGGATATTGTTGGATTTCTTCTGCCAGATCCACAGGATCTCGTCCATGGCACTTTTCAGCGCAGTTTTTCGAAGGGTCAGCGCCGGGAATTCCTTTCTCAGATCATAACGGTTCACCACACCGAAACGCTTGATGGTATAAGCGGAAGTACCGTCCTCCCATACCGGGCGCACCTTTTCCCCTTCCGTACTGGTTCCGTTCTCAATTACATCCTTGCACATATCGATAAATATATTATCTGCTAAACTCATGCCTGTCCTTTTCCTCCTGTTTCATCACGTTCTTCACTCAATGCTTCACCAATTTTAGCATAGATTTTCATAAATAACAAGGTTTTAGAGACTTCGGGTAAATTACCTTTTTTCTTTACATTCCCTCAATCCCATGTTATAGTAGACCCCATGAAGAAAATTTTAATCCATTTACTGAAACCTCTTTCTTTTCTTCCTGCAATTCTGATGATGTATCTGATTTATTCATTTTCAGCCCAGACAGGGGAGGTGTCTGGTGCCCTAAGCTATGAAGTCAGCTACCAGATTGTAGAGACAAAGAATGAAGTTCTAAACGAAAACAAAACGGAGACAGAGCTTGCCTATTCCGCAAGTTCCATCGAATTTTACGTAAGAAAAGCAGCGCACATGACAGAGTACTGTATTCTTGCCATTGCCATCTCTTTTCCCTTTTATGTGTACGGGGTGAGGGGCATCTGGCTGATTCTGTTGGCTGGTGCGGTCTGCGTAGGCTTTGCAGGTCTTGATGAATATCACCAGTCTTTTGTGAATGGACGCGGTCCTTCTGTGAGAGATGTGTGCATTGACAGCAGCGGTGCCGCCATCGGAATCCTGCTTGTGCAGGCCTTCTGCTGGTCCACCACCCACAACCCCAGCAGCAAAAAACGCCGCCGAAAACGCCGTTAAACATACCACGATATCGAAAAAAGAGGAAGGATTCCACGTAATTATGGAATCTTTCCTCTTTTTTGAATTTTTACAATTTGGACTGTGACCCTCTGATTACATAGAAACCCGTAAGGGAATCAGTCGGAAAGGAGGGCTAGAGCGTGCTCCCAAAAGGCTTTCTGCGAGATGTACGTCACAATTTGTGGGAGATTTTGTTCGGATGAGGGCGCCGTAGCGGGCTACGGCAACTGAATTCGGGCAAAATATACCGCAAAGTGGGGCGTGCAGATTGCGGGAATGATTTTGGGGGCACGCTCTAGGCCAATGAGACTTCTTATTTCTCTTCCTCATCCTCCTGCGCATCCCCCAGCTTGCTTACCAGGTTGGCGCGGTCTGCGATGGACATCTTTTTGCCAGGTTCTGTACTGTTTTTTGTCTGTGGCAAAACTGCAGCAGATGCGCTTTCGTTGGCAGCGCCCTGTGCCTGCTGCGCGTTCTCAGCATTCGCCTGCTCTTTTTGCGCTTTGCTGACCTTTAAGCTGCCGCGGATTCCATTGATCACGAAAATCACGCCCAGCACAATAAACACAACGCCAGCCACCATAAATCCCGGGCTGCTGCCCTCTGCGCCTTTCATCACGCCCTGGCAAAGGGACACGCCAAGATAAGCCACATAAGCCCCTGCCAGTATCATGATCAAGTAAGTGCGCAGGGGAACCCCGCTCTTGGGATTCTCCCCGCCTGCCTTCTCATCGGAAGCAGCTGCCGCTGTATTTTCTTTTATTTTCCCCTCACGATTTCTGTTTTCGAAATCTCCCATCCTACATCCTCCGTTCTTTTTTGCAGATACCATCTGTTCGAAATTTGATGATCTGCCAGACAAATCACCGCACTCTCATATTAGGACACTGCAAACTGGCTCTCATACAGGTTCGCATAGAAGCCCTTCTTCGCTAACAGTTCCTCATGCTTGCCCTGCTCAATAATATTTCCATCCTTCATAACCAGGATCAGGTCAGCCTCCTGAATGGTAGAGAGACGATGGGCAACAATAAAGCTGGTTCTTCCCTCCATCAGCTCTGCAAAAGCCTTCTGGACTTTCACCTCTGTACGGGTATCAATAGAAGAAGTCGCCTCATCCAGGATCAGCATTGCAGGATGCATCAGCATAACCCTTGCAATACATAAAAGCTGCTTTTGTCCCTGGGAAATATTTCCGCCGCCCTCAGAGATCACTGTATCGTAGCCATTTGGCATACGCTTGATAAAGCTGTGGGCATGGGCATGCCTGGCCGCCTCCATTACCTCCTCAAGAGTCGCATCCGGCTTGCCGTAAGCAATGTTCTCACGGATGGTTCCAGCCTTCAGCCAGGTCTCCTGAAGCACCATACCAAAGTTTCTTCTTAAGCTGTCACGGGTCAGCTCCTTTACCGGATGTCCGCTGACCAGAATCTGTCCCTCATCCACATCATAGAAACGCATCAAAAGATTGATCATCGTTGTCTTGCCGCATCCGGTAGGACCTACAATGGCAATTCTCTGTCCCGGCTTCACGTCAATGGAAATATCGGTAAGAAGCGGAACCTCTTTTCTGTAGGAGAAAGAAACATTCTCCACATTCACTCTTCCGTCTGCCTTTTCCAGTTCTATTGCACCCGGCGCATCCGGCTCCTGTACCGGAGTATCAATAAAGTCAAACAGTCTCTTGGCACAGGCAAGGGCATTCTCCAGCTCCGTAACAACGCCTGAAATCTCATTAAACGGCTTGGTATACTGGTTGGCATAGTTCAGGAAGCTGGTAAGCTGTCCCACTGTCATGCCGCCCCTGATAACGGTAAACGCACCGAAAATTCCAACTGCCGTATAAACCAGACCATTCACAAAACGTGTGGACGGGTTGGTGATCGAGGAGAAAAAGATTGCCTTAATACCGCAGACCCGAAGCTCCTCATTCACCTTGCCGAAACGCTCATTCGCTCTCTCCTCATAGGAAAAAGCCTGCACGATCTTCTGATTTCCCACAAGCTCCTCCACAATGGAAGTCATCTCGGCTCTTTTCTCAGACTGCTCCTGGAACATGCGGAAGGTTCTGCCCGCAATAAAGCTTGCCACAAACAGGGAAATCGGGGTAAGCAAAATAACGATCACCGCGATCTTCACACTGATGGAAAGCATAAATCCAATGGTTCCAAAAATCGTCAGCACACCGGTAAACAACTGGGTAAATCCCATAAGAAGTCCGTCGGAAAACTGGCTGACATCAGACACGATACGGCTCAAAATATCTCCCGGCTGGTTGGCATCGATATAAGATACCGGAACCTCCTGAAGATGGGCAAATGCCTGGCTTCTTACATCCTGTACCACGCTGTAGGTGACCTGGTTGGTCAGAAGGTTCATCACCCACTGGGAAACTGCATTTCCTATAACAACCACCGCAAGCGTGCCAAGAACCTTCAGAAGTCCTGCCACATTTACATTTCCCGGACCAACAATATTATCCACTCCATTACCAATCAGAATCGGTGTATACAAAGTAAAACCAACTGTGACAAGCGCTGTCAGAAGCATAATAATGATCTTTGCTTTGTAAGGGCTGATAAACTTCAACACCCTTTTCATGGTATCTTTATTCTTTCCCATCAGCGGTTCACCTCCTGCTCGGAAAGCTGTGACAGACAAATTTCTCTGTAAACCTCACAGGATTCCATAAGTTCTTTGTGCGTTCCCACGCCTACCAGCTCCCCATCATCCAGAACCAGGATCTTGTCTGCCTGTTTGATGGAGGTTGCTCTCTGGGAAACAATAAATACGGTCATTCCCTTGGTCTGCTGGTGAATAGCATGACGAAGGGCTGCATCTGTAGCAAAATCAAGGGCAGAAGCACTGTCATCCATGATCAGGATCTCAGGATCTCCCACCAGTGCTCTTGCAATGGTAAGACGCTGGCGCTGGCCGCCGGATAAATTGGCGCCGCCCTGGCTTACCATAGTGTTCAGCCCCTCCGGCTTGCTGTTTACAAAATCACTTGCCTGTGCAATGGAAAGGGCGCGCTGAATTTCTTCCTCAGTGGCATCCTCCTTGCCCCATTTCATATTGTCGCGGATGGTTCCCTTAAACAGAACTGCCTGCTGCGGCACCATTCCCACTTTTTTACGAAGCTGGGAAAATGGATATTCTTTTGCATTATTTCCGTCAATTACCACACTTCCTTCAGACGCATCATAAAAACGGGGGATCAGGTTCACAAGTGTGGACTTTCCGCATCCGGTACCTCCGATGATACCGATGGTCTCACCCGGCTTTGCAGTAAAGGAAATATGGGAAAGTGCAGGCTCCTTGCTGCCTGCATAGGTAAAGCTTACATCCTCAAATGCAACTCTGTCTGCTTTCGCCTTCTCCTGCTGCGTGCTGCTGCCCTCATCTGTAAGAGACGGCTGTGTATCCAGAACCTCGTTAAGACGCACGCCAGAAGCCATAGCCTTGGTAACTGCCACGATCAGGTTGGCAAGTGCGATCAGAGCGATCAGGATCTGGTTCATATAGTTTACAAGGGCAACCACCTCACCCTGTGTCAGGGTACCGATGGAAACCTCCTTGCTTCCATACCACAGGATTCCGATAATGGCAAAGTTCATGATTACAGTAGTTGCAGGATTTAAAAGCGCGGAAATTTTACCTGCTGTCACCTGAACCTTGGTGTAATCATCATTTACCTGGGAAAATTCCTTATACTCTTCCTGCTGTCTTCCAAAAGCACGCACCACTCTGGCACCTACATGGTTCTCTCTGGTGATCAGGGAAATGCGGTCCAGGGAGGACTGTGCCTTTTTGTAAATGGGAACGGTGGTTCGCATAATCGCATAAATCACAACCGAGATCAGCGGCACTGCGATCAAAAAGATCAGTCCGATCTTCCAGTCAATGGTAAAGGACATGATCACCGCACCCACAACAATAAAGGGGGAGCGAAGGAACAGACGAAGCACCATGTTGACACCTGTCTGTGCCTGGTTTACGTCATTGGTGATCCTGGTCACAAGGGTCGGGGTTCCAAGCTGGTCTAATTCCCTGTAGGAAAGCTTGCTGATATGGGCAAACATTTCCTTACGAAGGGCCGTACTAAATCCCATGGCAGCCTTCGCGGAAAAATACTGGGCCGTAAGCGCACACACAAGTCCGATCACGCCAAGCAGTACCATGATCACGCACTGATGCCAGATATAGGCATTATCCTGGTTCTTAATACCGATATCCATAATATTTGCAACAACCAGAGGCACGATCAGCTCAAAGGTAGCCTCCAGCATTTTAAACAAAGGTGCCAGAAAGCTCTCCTTCTCATAGCCCTTCAAAAATCGAATCAGCCTTTTCATTTCTTCTTATACTCCTGAGTTCTTCCGTATAATTTGGTCATGGCTTTGATCTGCCCGATTACCTCATCGGTCAGCTGTCCTCTTCTGAGACGCCATTTCCAGTTATCGCCTAAAGTAGAAGGCGTGTTCATTCTTGCCTCATTTCCAAGGCAGAGATAATCCTGCAGCGGGATCACGCAAAGCTCAGCCACACTTGACTGGGCAGCACGGATCAGTCCCCAGACGCACGCATCTGCATCCTTATTCTCGCATGCAATGTACCGTTTCACATAATCCAGATTGGACTTGGAAAGTCCTTCCAGCCAGCCTTTGGTGGTCTCATTGTCATGGGTTCCTGTATAGACAATGCAGTTGCTCTCATAACGGAAAGGCAGATAAACGCTTTCCCCGCTCTCGTCAAAGGCAAACTGCAGCACCTTCATGCCCGGGTAGCCGGAATCTGCAAGAAGCTCTCTTACCGTATCGGTAAGGAAGCCAAGATCCTCTGCGATCACATCCAGATTGGAAATATTCTGCTCCAGAACCTTAAACAGTTCAATTCCCGGTCCTTTCTCCCACTTTCCATTCTCAGCAGTCTCATCCTTATAAGGAACTGCCCAGTACTCATCAAAGCCGCGGAAATGGTCGATACGCACCTTATCGTACAGCTTCATACAATGGGACATGCGAAGAATCCACCACTTATAGCCTGTTTTCTTATGGTAATCCCAGTTATAAAGGGGATTGCCCCACAGCTGTCCGGTTGCGGAAAAAGCATCCGGCGGGCATCCTGCCACAGCTACCGGCGCAGCGTCCTCATCAAACTGGAACAGATCCGGGTTTGCCCATGCATCTGCGCCGTCAAAGGCAACGTAAATGGGCAGGTCTCCAATGATCCGGATATCCCTGTCATTGGCATATTTTTTCAGCTGGCTCCACTGGCGGTAGAACCAGAACTGCTGGAATGCATAAAAGCTGATATCCTCCCTCAGCACCTGTCTTGCCTTTGCCAGTGCCTCCGGCTTCCTGGTCTTAAGCTCTTCCGGCCATTCATTCCAGGAAATGCCCTCCAGGCTGTCCTTCACTGCCATATACAGGCAGTAATCCTCCAGCCAGAAGCCCTGCTCCTTCTCAAAAGCTTCCATCTCCTCACGGAGCAGCTCAAGCTCTTTCTTCTTTGTATCCATCTGGTAAAAACGGTGATAGGCCTTGCGAAGAAGGGCAAATCTGGAATGGTAGATTTTCTCATAATCCACATAGCTAAGACTTCCGCCCCAGTCGCACTGCGCGCACTCCTGTGCTGTCAGAAGATCTCTCTGGATAAACTCCTCCAGGTCAATAAAGTAAGGGTTTCCTGCAAATGTGGAAAAGGACTGATACGGGGAATCTCCATATCCGGTAGGTCCAAGTGGCAGAATCTGCCAGAATTTCTGTCCTGCTTCTGCAAGCTGATCTACAAAAGCGTACGCTTCTTTAGAAAAGCATCCAATTCCGTAGTTGGAAGGGATGCTGGATATCGGCAACAAAATACCGCTGGCTCTCATCATGTGTTCCTCCTGTCTGTTACTGTTTTTACAATAACCGTTATCTGTTTATTATACAGCTTCCATGCATCCCCGGTCAATATAAATAAACCCGGATTGATAACACACTTTCCCAAAAACGGATGCCTCATCTGCAAAAAATCGCAGGCATCCGGAAAATTCCCGAATGCCTGCTGTATTTTACGTATGCGTAAAACCTTATATTTTCCCTGGATTATTTCTTGGTTGTATAACCGAAGAAGAAGTATCCAAGTGGTGTGTAGTACATACCGTCAATATCCGGATTGAGCATGTATGGCTGTGTATAGAAGTAGATCGGAGCAAGTACGCTGTCCTGTCCAATAAGGAGATCCTCAGCTTCGTGGAATGCTTTCATACGCTCTGCTGGATCGGAGGTAGCTTTTGCTGCATCGATAGCTGCATCATAGTCCGGGTTGGAGTACTGAGCGTCGTTGTTTCCACCGTCTGTGTACCACATATCCAGGAAGGAGCAAGGATCATTGTAGTCTGCAATCCAGCCGTTACGTGCAATCTGGAAGTTTCCATCTTTTCTGTTCTGAAGGAATACGTTCCAGTCCTGGTTGTTCAGATTAACAGTTACGCCAAGCTCTGTCTGCCACATGTTCTGAAGAGCCTCACCGATCTTCTTGTGGTTATCAGCTGTGTTGTACAGATACTCTACAGTTGGGAAGCCTTCGCCGTTTGGATATCCGGCATCTGCAAGAAGCTGACGGGCTTCTTCACAGTTCTTCTCATAATCCTCCTCGGAAATGCTATAGTAAGAGCCGCCTACTGTACGGAAATCATCACTTCCAGGACCAGCTGCATCGTTTACACCGTTCGGAACATATCCGTCAGCCGGAACCTCACCAGCCTGGGAAACGTTCTCTACAATGTAGTTACGGTCAATTACAAGAGAGAATGCTTTGCGGATATTCGGGTCAGAAAATACCTCATCCTCTGTATTGAAGCATACATAATATGTTCCAAGATAGTCTCCGATCTCAAGCTCTCCGGAAGCAAGGTATGTCGGGATCTCATCTACAGGAAGGTTTTCGATGAAGTCAAGCTCTCCGTTGTTGTAGCCTTTGAGCATAGCGTTGTTATCATCAAGAAGAGTAAACTTGATGGTATCCGGTCCAAGATTGTCATAATCGTAGTAGTTCTCATTTTTCTCCATGGTAATGTAAGCGTTATGAGACCACTCTGTCATTTTATAAGGTCCATTGCCAATGTAGGTGCTTGGATCAAATGTCCAGTTGTCACTTCCCTCAACCATGTCCTGACGAACCGGGAAGGTTGCCGGGAATGCCATGATTTCTTCAAAATATGGGCAGTCATAGGTAAGATTAATCTCAAGAGTCTTATCATCAACTGCTTTAATTCCAAGGGTATCCGGTGTTGCACTTCCGTCAGCAACTGCGTCATATCCCTGAACCATATCGATCATATAGCAGTAATCTGCTGCTGTTTCAGGATTTGCAAGACGCTGCCATGCATAAACGAAATCACCAGCTGTTACATCCTGTCCATCAGACCACTTAATTCCATCACGAAGCTTAACTGTGTAAGTTACAGTACCATCCTCGTTCTCTGTCTTTTCCCAGGACTCAGCCTGTCCAGGAGCTGTAATGGCATTTCCCTCACCATCATTTACCCATTTAACAAGGCCCTCAAACATATGGTTGCACATAATTGCTCCATCAACAGCAGAGTTCAGTGCCGGGTCAATAGTCTGTGGTTCAGATGCAATGCAAAGATTCAGGTTAAATCCTTCGTCAGCTGCTGTATCCTCAGCGAATACCGGTGTTGCAGCCATGCTTATTACCATAGCTGCTGTAAGTGCCATAGACATAAATTTTCTTCTCATTACATTTCCTCCTTTTTTGCTTTTTCGCGCCGCATGAGAAATGAGAACCGACGCATGTATTAAGCAGTTCTCCTTTATGGAAAACCTAATACCAAAATTATAATTTACTTATCCAGCAGATGACATGCAGCCCAGTGACCCGGCTCATGTTCCTTGAATACAGGAGTCTCCCGGCTACACTTTTCGGTAGCATAAGGACACCTGGTATGGAAGCTGCATCCGCTTGGCGGATTCATAGGACTTGGTACATCCCCTTCCAGAATAATACGTTTTCGGGTTCTGCTAAGCTTTGGATCCGGTACCGGAACCGCAGAAAGCAGTGTTTGCGTATAAGGATGAATCGGATGTCTGTTTAGCTCATAGCTTTCTCCAAGCTCCACAAGGGAACCAAGATACATAACACCAATTCTGTTTGAAATATGACGGACAACGGAAAGATCATGTGCAATAAACAGATAGGTCAAGTCCATTTGCTCCTGCATATCCTCAAGCATATTCACCACTTGTGACTGAATCGAAACATCCAGCGCAGAAATCGGTTCATCGCATACAATGAATTCCGGTTTCACTGCAAGTGCACGGGCAATACCAACCCTCTGCTGCTGGCCACCTGAAAACTCATGGGGATAACGGTTTGCGTGCTCTGTATTAAGTCCAACCTGTGCCAGAAGCTCCTTAATCATATCTGCACGATCTTTTTTGCTGGAGGCAAGCTTGTGAATATCAATTGCTTCTCCGATAATCTCGCCGACAGTCATACGTGGGTCAAGAGAAGCAGACGGATCCTGAAAAATAATCTGCATTTTTCTTCTGTATGGAAGCATTTTTACTGCTTTTGCTTTTCCAAGAGGTTTGCCGTCTTTATCAAGTGGATTATCGTATATGGTCTCTCCATCATAAATAATTTTTCCTCCGGTAGGCTCATACAGCCGAAGAATAGTTCTTCCAAGTGTTGTTTTTCCACATCCGGATTCTCCTACAAGACCAAGTGTTTCTCCTTTATTGATAAAAAGTGAAACATCCTGTACAGCCTGTACCACCGGTCCCTTTGCACCATTTATCGGAAAATATTTTCGTAAATTCTGAATTTCAAGAAGTTTCTTTTCTTCTGCCATTATTTTCCCTCCTTGTTCATAAGCTCCTGAACACGAAGCCAGCAGGCAGAGCGATGTTTCTCGCCCACTTCCACGTAAGGAGGCATTTTCTTCAGACAGATCTTCATGCAGTGCTCACAGCGGGGAGCGAACGGACATCCCTCTGGTGGATTCAGCATATCAACCGGTGTTCCCTCAATAGGAATCAGACGTTCATAGCTCTCGGCATCAACACGAGGCATAGAACGAAGAAGACCTTTTGTATATGGATGAGCAGGCTCATAGAAAATATCATCCACAGGTCCCTGCTCTACAATCTTACCTGCATACATTACCGATACCTTATCACAGATGTCTGCAACAACGCCAAGATTGTGCGTAATAAAAATTATTCCCATTCCTGTTTTCTTCTGAAGATTCTTCATCAGATCCAGGATCTGAGCCTGAATGGTAACATCAAGTGCTGTGGTAGGCTCATCTGCGATCAGCAACTGCGGATGACAGATCAGTCCCATAGCAATCATTACACGCTGACGCATACCGCCTGAAAATTCATGAGGATACTGCTTCATACGCTTCTCTACATTGTTGATTCCTACCAGCTCCATCATTTCCATGGCACGCTTCTGTGCTTCTTCTGCACTGATTTTTTTATCATGGGCACGAAGAGCCTCAACCAGCTGGTTTCCAATGGTGTAAACCGGATTCAGACAGGTCATGGGATTCTGAAAAATCATCGCTACTTTATTTCCGCGAAATGCAGTCATTTCATCCTTTGAAAAAGAAAGGACATCCTTTCCCTCGAAGGTGATAGATCCTCCGATTACCTTGCCTGGTGACTGAAGAAGCCCCATAATAGAATATGCTTCCTGGCTCTTTCCAGAACCGGATTCTCCAACCACGCCCATAACTTCGCCATAATCAAGATCATAAGAAATACCGCCAACAGCCTTTACTTCTCCTGCCGGAGTAAAGAAGGAGACTTTCAGGTCTTTTACTTCCAATAATTTATTTTTCTGTTCAGACATTTTTCTCCTCCTCTCTTATTTCTTCAGCTTCGGATCAAGAGCATCGCGAAGACCGTCGCCAAATAAATTGAAGGCAAGAATCATAATACTCAGGATCACAGAAGGCACAATCAATCTGTAAGTATAGGTGTACATACCACTTAGTGCATCTGTTGCCATGGAGCCAAGGCTTGGAAGCGGTGCAGAGACACCAACACCAAGATAGGATAAGAAGGACTCCAGGAAAATAGCAGAAGGAATCTGCAGGCAGGTAGTAACAACGATCTGTCCGATACAGTTTGGAAGCAGATGGCGACGAATGATTCTGCCGCCCGATGCGCCAAGTGCTCTGGCTGCGGTTACATATTCCTGCTGCTTCAGCTGAAGCACCTGACCGCGGATAATACGGCTCATGGTTACCCAGTACAAAAGACCAAAGGCAATGAACATGGAAATCAGATTAGGTCCAAGAACATTAACAAAGGATTTCAAAGGACCGGTTCCTGCAGAGTTTACATAGTCAGTAAGAATCGGCTTCAGTGCAGTTGCAATCAAAAGGACAACAAGCATCTCAGGAACCGCATAAATAAGCTCTACAATACGCTGCATTACTGCGTCAACCTTACCTCCGCAATAACCAGAAATTGCTCCGTAAAGAGCACCGATCACAAGTACAAGAATAGCGGCAAACACACCAACGGACATGGAAACTCTGGCACCGTACATAACACGGACCAGAATGTCACGGCCATACATATCCGTACCAAATACATGAGGAAATACGTTTTCCCCATTTGCTTTACGCTCAAGCTCAGCCTGAGAATAGCCGAAAATATGCTTTTTAATTCCAAGCTCCTTACGGACGGAATCCTCATCTACGCTCTGATCCTCAGAAGAAGAATCTGCCGGCTTTGCAGCAACTTTTGCCTTCGCACGGATAACGGCTTCGTCCTTCTTTGTAAATTTCTCACCTTTTTTCTCCGCTTCAGCCTTCGCCTGTGCGATCATCTCATCTACATCGACCACATCAGACTGAGTTCTTGCAGCAATCTCATCATTCACACGCTGCTGATCTTCTAAAGTATAGTGATATGGGTAAAGATTCTCAGCACCCTTGTTAAACTCATCATATCCATAGGGAATCAGAAGAGGTCCCACAAAAGCAAATAAAAACAGGAACACGATCACACCAAGTGCAACCATAGCTACCGCGTTCTTTTTCAGTCTTCTCCAGGCATCCTTCCAGTAAGATACGCTCTGGCGGTCCTGAATGAAATCGTCCTTCTCCTGTCTGGATGCAGCTGTAAAATCATCCGGGACAAGCTCCTGAAGAAGAGTCTCAATATCCGGCTGAAGGCTTACCGGACATTTTTTGATTTTCTTATCTTCTGTCATAATCATTCTCCTCCTTTCGTAAGGCTGATTCTCGGGTCAGCCACCTTATAGAGGAGGTCTACAACCAGGTTCATCAGAATAATAAATGCTGCCAGGAAAATGGTTGTTCCCATAATAACCGGATAATCACGGTTCTGGATGGACTGTACAAAGTAACGTCCAAGTCCCGGAATGGAGAAAACACTCTCTACAACGAAACCGCCGCAAAGGGTAAAAGCCACCTGGGGTCCTAAATATGTAATAACCGGAATCAGGGCATTTCTAAGAGCATGCTTAAAAATTATCTTTTTGTTTTTCAGACCTTTGGCACGGGCTGTCTTAATATACTCCTGACCTAAAGAATCCAGCATAGCTGAACGTGTCTGACGGGCTGTATAGCACATAGGATAAAATCCCAGGGCAAAGCAGGGCAGAACATAAGCGCGCCATCCCTGTGACGGGTCAAAAATAGACGGAAACAGATTCAGTGCATTGTTTCCAGTAAGTGTAACCAGAAGAACAGATGCCACAACAAAGCTTGGCATGGAAATTCCAAGTGTACAGATCACGCGAAGGATACTGTCTGTAAGCTTGCCGCGCTTAAATGCTGCAAGACATCCAAGAGGTACGCCTACCAGGATCGCCCAGAGGAGCGCAAGCGCACCTACCTTGGCAGATACCGGAAACATATCCACAATAATGTCAAGAACTGCACGGTTCTTCTGCATCTTAAGAGATACGCCGAAATCACCGTGAAGAATATTTTTCAGATACATAAACAGCTGTACATAAACTGGCTTGTCCAGTCCGTATTTGGCATTCAGTGCTGCAAGTGTGGTTTCAGAAGGTGTCTTTTCACTGAGCCATGGGCTTCCCGGTACAGCATTCATCAGCAGGAATGTCAGACAGGCTACCAGAAAGATCGTCAGGATTGCCATTCCCAGTCTTTTTACAAAGTACTTTCCCATTTTTCCTCCTTAATTCACCTGGTTGAAATCTTTCCTTCTTTAATTTCTGACCAGGATTCATTTTTAATAAGATATGAAAAAAATTATAGCATCTTCGTTCGCTTTAGGCAAGTAACTTTTTAAACTTTAACAGGGTGATATTGTAATTTTTTAAGTTTGTAGTACGCTTACGCGGCACTGCCATAAGTTTTTTAGGCACATATTGCAATCTGGCAGAAGCATTTTCGAAAATTTTTCTGTTTTTGTCAGTAAAAAAGGAAGAGCACCATAGGGTACCCTTCCTGTTCCGTTCTCACCAGTTCACCTTTTGCCTCATCCGGCTCTGTATCCTTGCCGCAGCTGATCAGAAAAGCCACGCACAGCAGGACAAGCAGCAAAATCCAGCCTCTTTTTCTCATAGAAATCTCCATTTTCCAATAAACCTCTTTCGTCGTTGCCTCTTATATCCTCATTATGCTCCAAATGGATTTTTCTATGCAAAACATTGATTTTCTGTTTTCTCCCATTCCTTAACGCTTCTGAACAGGTGCTCTTCTTATCAGAAGCCTTTTTTCCTTATGTAGAATGCAATATCGTGATAAACCCGTTTCTTATCAGTCTCATTGAGGATCTCGTGGCGCATGCCCGGATAGAGCTTGCCTTTTACGTCCAGATAACCTGCGTGGCGCATATCTTGCACTGCTTTTGCGAAATGGCGCACATTGATCATACAGGGATCGTCTGCACCGCTTACAAAAAGCACAGGCATTTTCGGCTTTGTGCAGTGCCAGTGCTTCACATCGTAGGCTCGCTTCATCAGCTCGAAAAGTGCCAGGTAGCCATCGTCTGTGAAAGTAAAGCCGCACAGCTCAGAATCGGAATACTCCTGTGCCGCTGCCTTATTGGCACAGATCCAGGAGGTACAGTTCTGGTCCTTACGAAAACGCATTACATTTCCGCCAAAGGACAAGGCCTCGATCACATGGCTTCTGTGAGTCGGGCCGAAAACAGTGCTCTCCGCATGGGCCAGTGCCACCCCTAATGGCCTTGCTGTATTTTTGCTTGGGGAACCGCAGATGATCAGCATATCCATGCAGTCATCATGATCCCTTGCAAAAGCCCTGACTGCCAGGGAACCCATGCTGTGACCGAACAGGATCAAGGGAAGATCCGGAAGCTGCTGGTGCATTTCCCGGTTCACCACCTCAATATCCTTCAGAATGGCATCTGCACCGCCGCCATACATATAACCAAGGTCATCCATGGCGCGGACGCTTTTCCCATGGCCTCTGTGGTCGTGGATCACGCATACATAGCCTCTCTTTGCCATGTATTCCATAAATGGAAGATAACGCTCCTTGTATTCGCTCATGCCGTGAACAAGCTGCAGGATTCCCCGGTAAGGCGTCTCGTCCGGAACCACTGCCAGAACGGAAATATCAAGGCCGTCCGCCTCGGATTCTATATAAGCTTCGTATTTTGCACTCATAGTTTTTCCGCCTTTCTTTTTTTCTTAGTATAACATGGACGCCCCTGTTTTTCCACTATTTTGACATGCCCTCCTTTGGACAAATGCTTTGACACAAATCTTTTCGTATACTATAATGGAAGCAATTCCAGCAACGAAAAGGAGGAAACATGAGAGAGCCACAATTAAATACCCCGGATGAGCAGTCCGTTCCCCGTAAAAAGAAAAAAAAGGGCAAGATTGGGCGCGTCCTGATTCTGCTTGCCCTTATCCTTGTGATCGGAGCAGGCGTGGGATACTATTTCTACGAGCGAAGTCAGCCAGCCAAAGAACTGGAGACATACCTTACCGCGATCCAGTCCCTTGATCTTAACGCCATGCAGTCCCACCTTCAAAGCGCCGATCTGTCTGCTCTTGACAATGCAGATGTGACAAATGCTGCATACGAAAGCTTTTTCAAGTCCATCAATGCCAAAATGACCTGGTCCATCACTAAGACCAGCTTTAGCTTCCAGAATGGAACAGCCGATGTGACAGCACGCATCCGTTATATCGACGGCTCTGATATTTACAGGGAAACGGTCACAGAATTTCTTCGTCAGATCGTGTCCAGCGCCTTTTCCGGCGAAAGCCTCACAGAGCAGGAGACACAGGAAAAGCTTGCCGCGATCTTAATGGAAAAATCAGACAGTCTGGAGGATAAATTCAGCGAGGCTGATATCACTTATCCTATGATCAAGGTAGACGGCCAGTGGAAGGTCACTTCCCTGGATGATGAGACTGTAAAGATCATGTCCGCAAACTTCAAAAGCGTGGAAGACGAAATCAGCCAGACCTTAAGCGCTTCTTCTGAAGAGGCAGATGGCTCTTCTTCAGAAAATGCCCAGGCGCCTGCTGCTTCAGACGGCACCATTGATCTTTCAAATGAACGTTTTTCCATTCACTATACCAGAAATGTAGTCTCCACAGACTTCGGCGGTGAACCCTGTCTTCTTGTTTACTACGACTACACCAACAACGGTTCCGGTGCTTCCAGTGCCATGGTGGATGTGAACCTGACCGCTTACCAGAACGGTGCTTCTCTTGAGGCCGCCATTCCGGCAAACAGCGACAGCGCCATCGATGCCTTTATGAAAGAGATCCAGCCAGGGGAGACCGTGAATGTATGCCAGGCCTTTTCCCTGAAGGATATGAGTCCGGTTACCTTACAGGCTGTGGACGCTTTTGGACTGGACACCAGTGTAACAGCGGTGCAGACCCTGAACCTGCAGTAAAAACTGCTTTTTACTTTTAAATTTTAAAATGCGCGAAAATCTTTTAACTGGATTTTCGCGTATTTTTTATGCATATTTTGCGAAAAAGAAGAGACACTATGGATACGAAAGGATGGTGACTTATGGGAAATAAATTTTTGAGATGTTTTTGTCTGACGCTTACCATAATCGGTGCAATCAACTGGGGACTGATCGGATTCTTTAATTTCAATCTGGTGGCCCTAATCTTTGGAAGCATGAGCTGGATTTCCAGAATTATCTATGCACTGGTGGGACTTAGCGGCCTGTATCTGCTCAGCTTCTATGGAATCATCTGCGCAGACGAGGCAGACGCATAAACCCAGGCAACATAGGCTTTTTTCAAAACACTCTTTCATCTTATGAATATGCAAAAGCAGCCTGCACTTCGCGGATCGAATCCCAAAGCGCAGGCTGTTTTCCTATTATAAACAAAAAACCAGGAGCAATATGTCCTGGTTTCTCAAGAGCGATAGACGGGGCTCGAACCCGCGGTCTCGACCTTGGCAAGGTCGCGCGTTACCAACTACGCCACTATCGCACAAGCGGGTGATGGGAATCGAACCCACGTATCCAGCTTGGAAGGCTGGTGTTCTACCATTGAACTACACCCGCACATCTGTATTCAAATGTGCCTGCCTGACTTTCGTCAGAAGAGCGATAGACGGGGCTCGAACCCGCGGTCTCGACCTTGGCAAGGTCGCGCGTTACCAACTACGCCACTATCGCATAAGCGGGTGATGGGAATCGAACCCACGTATCCAGCTTGGAAGGCTGGTGTTCTACCATTGAACTACACCCGCACATTTGTGCTTGTCCGTCACAACGAAGCTTAGTATATCCGATGTGGACGGATTTGTCAATAACTTTTTTGAAATTTTTTCAAATTTTTTCTTTTGTTTCTAAGATTGACGCAATAGAACTGTTTTTAGGGGATTTCCAGAAGAGCCAGACCCCTGCTCCTACACCCTAAAGTGTGTTTGAAAAAGGCTCTGGCTCTCATTTATCACTTTCCAAATCGATTTTGCCAAGATCAGTTCTCCCAGTCCCACACATTGGAAGTCTCCACGCAGGTGCGCGGCTTCTTGATCACAAGCTCCGGGCTCTTGGCGCTTACCTTGGAGTTCGCCGGGATGGACTCTGTAATGAAGGTGTTACCGCCGATGATGGTATTTTCTCCAATGACAGTCTCACCGCCAAGCACGGAAGAATTGGAATAAATGGTCACATTGTCCTCAATAGTAGGATGACGCTTCACACCGGACAGCTGCTGTCCCTTTCTGGTGGAAAGCGCACCAAGAGTCACGCCCTGATACAGCTTCACATTATTTCCAATAGTAGTAGTCTCACCGATTACCACGCCGGTTCCATGGTCAATGAAGAAGTACTCTCCAATGGTGGCACCTGGGTTGATATCGATTCCTGTATGGTCATGTGCATACTCTGTCATGATTCTGGGAATAAAAGGCACCTCCTCCAGATAAAGGATATGGGCCAGACGATACACATAAATTGCCAGAAATCCCGGATAGGAGAAAATAATCTCTTCCCTGCTCTTGGCAGCCGGGTCACCGTCAAAGCCTGCCTGCACATCCTTCAGAAGCATTTCCTGCACATCCGGCAGCTGTTCAAAAAAGCTGGCTGTTACCCTGGCAGCCTTGCCGCATGCGCTGGCAGTATCCTCGCCCACATAGAGAAATGCAGTCTCAATCTGCTCCTTCATACGGTCAAACAGGTCGTTCAGCAGATATCCGGTGTAATGCTCTGGAAAAACCGCCGCGCCGGAATCAATGTCAAAATATCCCGGGAAAATAACGGATCTCATCTCTTTCACAATATCAATAATCGCCGCACGGACAGGAAGGTGTCTTCCACTCTTTGTCAGAAACAGCTCTTCCTTGCGGTAATTGGCAGTCAGACGGGCTACTGCATTCTCTATGGATGTCTTCTTATCACTCATAACTGTTCTCCTTATTTCACGAAAGCAGATATGCTCCCGCCTATTTTCTATATAGTATGCCGGATTCTTCCGGCATGATTGCCACAAATGGTTACCTTCCCATAATATTACACTATTGTTTTCCCGTCAATAATAAAAAAAGGATTGACCTTTCTCCCATCCCCCGATATAATGAGAAATGTCGTGGAGATGTACCCAAGTGGCTGAAGGGTCCGCACTCGAAATGCGGTAGGTCGGGCAACCGATGCGAGGGTTCAAATCCCTCCATCTCCGCTTTTTGCTATTATGCACAGCACTTTGTCCGCCAGGTACACCGCTTTTATAAAAATTTTCGCGAAATCTAACATTTTATCTTGACAAGTGTGCCTTTTGTATGTATAATTGCAACAGAAGCAAAACATAGGGGATTGGTCAAATGGTATGATAGGGGTCTCCAAAACCTTTGGTGGGAGTTCGATTCTCTCATCCCCTGTTCTCCAACAAGTCGGAAAGCTTTCTAATCAAAGTTTTCCGGCTTTTTGCTTTATCTATTCATAAAAAATATGGGAAGAAATCCACCATTGCGATTTCTTCCCGTTTTTTATTTCTTAAGAAGCATGAGATGCTCCGGCGGAAAATACAGATACGCAGGTACCCGATCCTCTGTTTTCTCCTGGAAATCTTTCTTCTGGCACATCCACCAAAGGGGTGTGCTTCCATCGGCTTCCTTATTGCGGATCAGATACTGATGCTCAAATGTATTCTCAATATATTCCTCCACCTGCACGGCCATTACATTTTCCCCGCTCTCATTGGCAGGACGCATCCAGTGGCCGCGTATTCCCACATGGGTGATCTCATCGGAAACTTCCTCCTGGATATGAAACATCAGCTCCCAGTCAAGGGCATACACCTGATGCGGTCCCATCTTCTGCACAGCGGAAAAATTCTTGCAGCCGGTAAGCTTAGCAGCCTCCAGATACTGTGGCTTCTCAAAGATCTGCCGTGTCTCTCCCGTCAGGATCTCCTTGCCATTAT
This sequence comes from Blautia segnis, assembly GCF_014287535.1. Taxonomy (NCBI): domain Bacteria; kingdom Bacillati; phylum Bacillota; class Clostridia; order Lachnospirales; family Lachnospiraceae; genus Blautia; species Blautia segnis. Next base: position 48,405 of record NZ_JACOOT010000027.1, read on the forward strand.
GCAGCAGCGTCAGCTGACTGCAGAACTTGTACGCCTCATCCCTGCTGTGGGTAACCATGATCATGTCACCCTTATAGTCCTTCAGGAAATTCTGCATATCCCTCTGTAAAATATCTTTCAGATAACCATCCAGCGCAGAAAACGGCTCATCCAGAAGAATTACCTCCGGTTCCCCGATCATCATCCGCGCAAGGGCAACTCTCTGCTGCTGACCTCCGGAAAGCTGAGACGGCAGATGCTTCTCAAGCCCCTCCAGATGATAACGTTTTATGTAATCTGCCACTTTCTCGGCCATTTCATTTTTGTCCCCGCGGAATCCGCAGGCAATGTTCTTCTCCACTGTCATTGTAGGAAAAAGGGCATAATTCTGAAACAGGTATCCCACCCGTCTCTCCTGGGGACGCAGATTGATCTTCTGCTCCGAGTCAAAAACCGTTCTTCCATTTATCACGATCTTCCCGGAATCCGGCGTCTCAATTCCCGCAATACTGCGAAGCGTCATGCTCTTTCCGCTTCCGGAAGCTCCCAGGATTCCCATGGTTCCGTCCTGCCCCTTCAGCTTTACATTCAGGGAAAAGCCTTTGAAATTTTTCTGAATATCAAGTTCAATCGCCATTATATCCACCTTCTGGTCTGCATTCCTCTGCCGGAGACAATATTGATTGCCGCAACCACCAGGAATGAGATCAATATAATTACCACAACCCAAAAGCCAGCCATATCAAAGTTTCCAGCTGCTGTCTCTGAAGCGATGGCAACTGAAACTGTCCTTGTTTTTCCAAGAATGTTGCCGGCAAGCATGGAGGTAGCGCCGTATTCTCCGATTGCACGGGCAAAAGCCAGCACGGTACCGGATGCGATTCCAGGTCCTGCTGCAGGCATGATCACCTTCCAGAAAATCCTGCTCTCACTCATTCCCAGAGTCCGTCCTGCATAGATCAGGTTCACATCCACCTGCTCGAAAGCAGCTCTGGCATTTCGGTACATCAAAGGAAACGCGATCACAGAAGCCGCGATCACACAGCCTGTCCATGTCTGTACTACCTTGATATCAAAATTTTGAAGCAAAAATTTTCCAAAGGGTCTTTTCAGGCTGAAAAGCAAAAGCAGACAAAATCCCGCTACAGTAGGCGGAAGAACAAGGGGCATAGTCAGGATGCCGTCCATAATAGCCCTGGCTCCTGGTTTTAATTTCATGATCTTCCTTGCGCAGAATACACCCAGGAAAAAGGCGATTATGGTTGCCACCACACCTGTTTTCATGGAAATCCATAACGGGGTCCAGTTTATTTCACTGAGAAATTCTCCCATATTATTCTGCTGTATCCTCAGCTGCCTCTTCTGTCTCTTCAGCGGCATCGTCAGCCTGGGCATCATCAGCATTCTCATCTGTTACATAAGCTGCAAATCCGTATTTCTCAAATACTTCAAGAGCCTCATCAGACTGAAGATACTCAAGGAATGCTGCTGCAGCTGCCTTGTCATCATCGCTTGCTTCCTGGTCTTCTACAAGTCCTACCGGATAAAGTACAGGTGTCTCAAGGCTTCCAGCCGGTGCCTCTGCGATAATATCAACGGAATCTGCTACAGAAGCTGCGTCAGTGGCATAAACGATACCAACCTCGTTGCTTCCCTCACTTACAGCCGCAAGTACTTCAGTCACGTTCTTGCCTTCGTTGATCTCCATCTTGTTTACTTCGTCTGTAATTCCAAGATTGTCAAAAATCTCACGGGAATACTGTCCAACCGGAACATCCTCGCCTGCAAGTGCAAGGTTGGCAGCGTCTGTAATATTCTCAAAGCCTGTTACCTTAGTCTCGCCATCCTTTGGTTTGATCAGGACTACCTTGTTTTCAAGAAGATCTACAACGGAATCCTTGTCTGCAAGGCCTTCATCTACCAGCGCATTCATCTGCTTCTGTGCTGCGGAGAAGAAGATATCGCAGCGTGCGCCTTCCTCAATCTGAGTCTGCAGTGTGCCTGAGCTGTCTGCATTGTAAAGGATCTCAACGTCCGGATATGTCTCATTGAAGTTCTTCTGAAGCTCTTCCATGGCATTGTTCAGGCTGGCTGCAATAAACGCGTAAACCTCGCCTTTCAGCTCCGGAGTCTCAGCCTCAGCAGATACTAAAGTGATACCAAACATCATAGTTCCCATAACACCAGCCATCAGTGCTGCAAAAACTCTTTTTTTCATGTCTCGTTCCTCCATTTTCGTTTCGTTTTGTTGAGTTTTGTTCTGTTTTATCCATTATACTTGATTTGTTTTTCTATGTCAATTCCTGCGCCTGCAAATTGTACAAATTCTTTTTATCCATGCAAATATTTTTTGTAAATTTTCCTATAACCAGAACGTGTTTGGAATCGTGTCGAAGCTTGTTATTTCCCACATTCCATGCTATCATAGTAGGACAGCGAAAGCATGGAAAAACTGCTGTTTTTTGTCTTTCGCAGCGATTACTTCTGAATCAGATTTTATTTAAGAAAAGAGGATTTTTACTATGAAATTAAGCGCACGCAATCAGTTAAAAGGCAAAGTTATCAATATTAACAAGGGAGCTGTAAACTCCATCGTCACCATCGATATCGGCGGCGGAAACATCATCACAGCTACCATCTCCTGCGCAGCTGTAGAGGAGCTTGGACTTGAGGTAGGCTCCGATGCTTATGCCGTAATCAAGGCTACCAACGTAATGGTGGGAATTGATGAATAAGCTTTATACTGCCCAGGAAGTCGCAGACAGGCTTCAGATTAAAAAAACAACCGTATATGAGCTGATCAAGCGGGGAGAATTATATTCCTCCAAGGTTGGCAAGCAGCTGCGGATCAGTGAACAGCAGCTGAACCAGTATCTGGAGCACAGCAATTCCGGAAATCCCGGGAATTCTGGAGCCTCTGCTTCCGGGATTTCCCCCATGTCCAGCCTGCAGGTTCCGGAATTTCCGCCAGAAAGCTCCCTTTTGAAGCGGGATTATCTGCTTCATTCCAGCGGACTGATCCTGTGCGGACAGTTTTCCCCGGCTCTGGAGCTTCTGGTCAGCCAGATGTCCATTCATCCACAGGGAATTCCAGTGCTTCAGTCTTTTATGAACAGCTACAACAGCCTTTATTCCCTTTATTTCAAAAAGGCCCATATTGCCTGTGCCAGCCTGGATCTGGAAGATATCCGCCATCTGGTTCCCGGCACTGCACTGTCCGTGATCTGTCTTTATGAATATGCCATTGGCTTTTATGTTCTATCCGGCAACCCTAAGGGAATCACATCCCTTAATGCCCTTTCTGGAAAAAACATTACCATTGCTAACCGTGAGAAAGGCAGCACTCCCAGAATCTATCTGGACCGTTTCCTTCTTGGCAGCCAGATTTCCCCTGCCAGTGTTTCCGGTTATTCCACAGAGCTTGTGTCTGACATTTCTACAGCTGCAGCTGTGGCTAATCACAAAGCGGACACGGCCCTTGGGGAAGAATATGCGGCTCATCAGTCCGGGCTTTTAGATTTTGTTCCCCTGGAAACACTGCCCATGTATCTTGTTATGGAAACAAATGCTCTTTCCCAGCCTGGATTTGCTGCTTTGCTGGAGATCGTCCGTTCTGAGGATTTTCGCACCATCCTTCAGGGACAGACAGGATACGACGTAACCCGCACAGGAGAACTGTTTTCCCTGTAATCTTTTGCTTTAAATTCAAAAATGCGTTTCATTTCTTTGGCAGCGAATGTTTTTGAAATGAAACGCATTTTTTATTATGGAATTTTCCAATACAAATGATGTTCGGGGCAAAAGGTCTTTTGGCAGTTTAACGGCCGGAAACAATATTCTGCATCCATACGCCCTTTTTCACCAGAACGAAGCCAACAATGCATTTCAGAATATCTCCGATCTGCACCATGGTAAATACTGCCAGCACATGAAGCCCTGTAAATCGGCTGAGGCAGTACGCAATGGGCACACTGACGCACCACACGAACACACTGTCAAACAGGAATGTAATAATGGTCTTGCCGCCGGAGCGCAGAGTGAAATAAGCCGCATGGAGAAATGCATTCTGCGGCATAAAGATGGCCATGATCATAATGAAATATTTCGCCAGCTCTCTTGCATCCTGATTGGTCTTATAAAGCCTTGGGAAAAACGGCGCAACCACAAGCATCACAATCGCAACTCCCGTACAGCACATAACGGAAAATGCGATCATCTTATTATCCGTATCCCTTGCTTTCTTCATATCTCCAGCCCCCAGAAGCTGTCCCACCACAATGGCAACCGAATCTCCAAGAGCAATAAACACCACGTTAAATACATTGTTAATGGTATTGGCAATATTCTGAGCAGCTACTACATTCAATCCGCGTACAGAATAACACTGTGTCAGGATTGCCATGCCAGCCGCCCACAAGGTCTCGTTCAGAAGAAGCGGGGTACCTTTTATCAGAATTTTCTTCGTCAGGCTGGCTGGTACCTTCAAAGTGCTGTACAGCCCCTTTGCAAATGGCATTCTGTCTGTATGGGTATGCGTCCAGACAATGACAATGGCTACCTCCACATAACGGGATATAACGGTAGCAATTGCTGCCCCTCTTACTCCCAGCTCCGGGAAACCAAATTTACCATAAATAAGAAGATAGTTAAATACCAGGTTCACAAGGACAGCTGTGACGCCTGCTTTCATCGGCGGTACAGTTTCTCCGCACTCACGAAGGGTGCTGGAATATACCTGACTGATCATAAATGGCGGAAGTCCGATAAGCATAATCCAGAGATACTGCATACCATATCTGCTGGTAGCTTCTAATGCAGCTGCGCTTCCTTCCCCTTTCAGATACATGCCGATCAGAGCTTCCCCGGATGAAATCAGAAGCAGTACTGTGATAATTGTAAGAATGATTACCAGCCACAGCTTATATCGAAAAGTCTGACGCACACCCTCGTGATCCTTCTGTCCTGCATACTGAGCAGTGAAAATACCAGCTCCGGATACCCCGCCGAACAGGCAGAGGTTATAGACAAACAGCAGCTGATTCACGATTGCCGCCCCTGACATCTGCTCCGTGCCGATTCTTCCAATCATAATATTGTCCAGAAGGCTGACAAAATTGGTAATACCATTCTGGATCATAATCGGTATTGCAATTGCAAGTACCATTTTGTAAAAGGCCTTGTCTCCCAGGAATTTCTTCCGGAAGCCAGCCTTAACTGACGTGTTTTCCATTTTTCATTTTCCCCTTCCACTTTCCCTTGCAGACAGAATGTTTGTTCTGTATCTGCAGCGTAATAAATATTAAATTACTACATATTTCAGCAGAATGCAAGAGGGAAATGAAGAGAATTATATTTTTCAGCAATAAAAAAAACGATAACCAATCGGCTACCGTTTGCTTACTGTGCCTTCAAAACTACATACATGCCATATCCTTGTCTGGAATCTTTTCTGAATCATTCTTCAACCTTGCGAATAACCTGGAAGCTCCATCTCGCTTCGTTCAATGGAACGACCTGTGCGCTT
>NZ_JACOOT010000018.1:0-46894 GCF_014287535.1 Blautia segnis
CGGAAGGGATAAACGCTGAAGGCATCTAAGCGTGAAGCCCCCCTCAAGATGAGATGTCCCATTCGAAAGAAGTAAACCCCCTTGAAGACGACGAGGTAGATAGGGCAGGGGTGGAAGTGCGGCAACGCACGGAGCTGACTGCTACTAATAGGGTGAGGGCTTGACCTGAGTGCTAAGCACGAAGGTCGTTCCATCGAACGAAGTGAGATGGAACTTCCGATTTATTCGCAAGGTTGAGAAATGATTCGAAAAGATTCCGAAGAGGATACAGCATGTATGTAGTTTTGAAGGTACAGGACTTAAACGGTAGCCGGTTGGTTATCGTTTTTTTGTTACCTGGATTTTTTTATAGATTGGTAAAGATTTGAAAAATAGTAAACAGGAAGAAACCAGATGAAATTTAGTAGAAACAAACTAAAAAGGACAGATGAAGACACAAAGGAAATGCTGCCAATTATTTTCTCTCTGGCATGGCCAACTATGCTAGAGCAGCTTATGCAGACTGCTGTGCAGTACATGGATACAGGAATGGTTGGTGTACTTGGAACTCGCGCTACTGCGGCTGTAGGTGCTACCAGCACAGTCAATTGGCTGATCGGCAGTACTATTTCTGCAATTAGTGTAGGATTTTTGGCATACATTTCTCAGTCAATGGGAGCTGGAAAAAAACAGCAAGCTAAGAAAGCTTCTGCACAGGCTGTAATCACAGTTCTAATTGTAGGAATTTTATTTACAATTCTGACAATCGGGCTTAGCAGCAAAGTGCCAGTATGGATGCAGGTAGATCCTTCTATACAAAGACTGGCATCCAGCTATTTTTTGATTTTATACTCCCCAATGTTATTTAGAACTGCAAATATTATTTTTGGAACAGTTCTCAGGGCTGTGGGTGATACCAAAACTCCTATGCAGGTAGGCGTTGCATTTAATGTTATCAACATTGTGCTGAATTATTTTCTTATATATTCCACAAGGACAGTTTCTATCGGTGGAAAAAATGTGTTAATCCCAGGTGCAGGATGGGGTGTTCAAGGCGCTGCAGCAGCAAGTGCGATTGCATATACCATTGGCGGCATAGCTATTACAGTTAAATTATGGAAACACCCGGATATTTCGCCCAAAGGACAGAGCTTTAAGCTGGATAAGGCAGTTCTTAAGCCATGTCTGAAAGTGGCAGTACCAAATATGTTTCAGCGTTTTGCAACATCTCTTGGCTACGTAGCGTTTGCATCTATGATTAATTCACTTGGCGAAACTGCAACTGCGGCTCACACGATTGCAAATACAGTTGAATCAGCATTCTACATCCCAGGTTGGGGAATGCAGACAGCTGCAGCCACTCTGGCAGGAAACGCTTTAGGTGCTAATGATAATAAGAAGCTAAGCGGACTTGCAAGAGCAATCATGCCATTAGAAATCGGACTAATGGTTGTTTCAGGCGGGCTTTTGTTCATTTTTGCACCAGTATTGATCAGGCTTTTTTCATCAGATGATCAGATTATTAGTCTGGGAAGTACAGTACTTCGTATGGTTGCTGTTTCCGAGCCATTTTACGGAGTTCCTATTGTTATAGAAGGAATGATGCAAGGTGTGGGAAAAACCGTGACGCCGTTTGTATTCAATGTAGTTGGTATGTGGGGAGTTCGGATTTTGGGAACATTTGTCTGCATTCATATGCTGGGAATGGGACTGATTTCTGCCTGGGGATGCATGATTGGGCATAATTTGCTGCTGTTTATATTATTTGCAGGACACTATTTAAGCGGAAAATGGAATCCTATGACTTCAGCCCATAGATAATGGCTCTAAGTATGTGACGTTTTGTAACTGTTCACAGGTAATATAAGGTTAACTTGACAGAGCTATGTGCAAGATTTATACTTAAATAAAAGCTTTTAATTAGGATTGGATGTCATTATATGGAAAAAAGCATGAAAGATAATTCTGAATATAGAACGAAAAGGCAATGGTTTTTTATAGTCTTAATTTGTTTGCTGGTGATGGTTTTTTTGACTACGTTCCTCATGAAAAGATATCGTCAGAAAACTGAGAGGGTTTTTTCCGAACTAATGGAAGAAACTCTATTGTCCGCTCATTCAGAGGCATTATCAGAAATAGAGGCTTTTTGTGATGATCAGGGAGAAACTGCTGGTTTAGAGAAAGCCTGGGAAATGATTAAACAGGATAAAAACAGGGTGTTCCATTACCTATGTGACTCTAAAGGTGTGATTCTGGCTGGCGATATGAAGATTTTTGATATCGAATATACAGTAGACACGGAATTGAGGTCTATTCGGATCAAAGACAAAGATATTGAGGAAATAGAAGATATCCTTGCAAATCTTACTTTCGGACAGCCGTATTTATTTTCCGAATTAGAGAAATCAGATATTTATCTGGCGGCGTCTAAACTGGAAGACAGAGATTGTATTCTGGTATCAGGCTATCGCTCCAATAAAATAAAAAATTACAGAACAATGCTTATTAACGGAAATCGTGCTTTAATAGTAACATTGTTTGGTTGTATGTCAATTATAATCATTCTGATTGGCCGCTTGTATATGAAGCAACAGAAGCGTGCAATGAAGGGGCAGGCGCGATACGATATTCTGTCTGAGTTTTCCGACACGGTACTTTTTGAATACGACTGTCTGGATAAGACACTGGTATTTACTCCGAATATAACCACCTTGTTTGGATTGAAGGAAATTGGCCAGATACGTCCATTTGAGAATGACACTGATTTTGCAATGGTACATCCGGATGATGTAGAGAAGGTAAAGAATCTTCTTTCCACTATCGGAGATAAGAAAGATGAGATTGACGATTTCGTAATCCGCTTTAAGGATAAGAATGGCAACTATCGCTGGGTTCGCTGGATGGGCCGATTGGTACGCGGACGTCTTGGTACTCCCCAGGTATTCCTTGGCAAGATTTCGGATGTGCAGGATGAAATGACCAAGGAACAGGATTTGCTGGAAAAAGCTTCGATAGATGGTCTGACCGGAGCTCTCAACCGTAAATCCGCAGAAGCGAAGATTGGTGAGCTTATGCAGAACAAAAACTGCAAAGGCTATCTGTTCATGATCGATATTGATGATTTCAAGACAGTTAATGATACTATGGGACATGCCATGGGAGATTTGGCGCTGATCAATCTTGTGAAGATTCTGAAAGAGAATTTCCGCAAGGATGATATTGTGGGAAGGCTTGGCGGTGATGAATTCATTGTATTCATGACGGATACAGAATTCGCTGCAGATGCGGAAGCAAAGGGCGCTGAGATTCTGGATGTGCTGGCGGCCTCCAAGGAGGAACCGCATTTTACCATCAGTGTTGGTGCTGCGGCTTATCCTGCAGCAGGACAGGATTACGAAAACCTGTATCTGTCTGCGGACCATGCAATGTATGTTTCAAAGAAAACAGGCAAGAACCGTATCCATGTTGATAACGGAACTGTAGAGAAGAATGACGAAAAGTGAGGTGTGCAAAATGCGGCTGCAGATCGTACAGGATGCATTAAAGAAGAAAAACATTAAATATGAATATACAGAGACAGACGGCTGCGGAAGCCTCGATTTCCTTTTCCGGGGACTGAAATTCCATGTATGGGAATATGAGGACCGGGTATGGGGCGCTGAGACCAATATCTATGAAGCAGGACGGAGCCAGGATATAGAGGGTGATTATGAGAATATTATCGCCAGAGAAATTTTGTCATGGCCGGATATGCTCCCAGGAAGCTGACGAAAGCGAAAACGCCAAATGGATTCGGGGGAAGCCTTAGAGCCTTTTTCAAACATGCTCTAATTTTCCCGAATAATGAAATTCCTGTAGAAAGGCAGGTTTTATAAATAATGAAGAACAAGCAGGGAGTAAACTGCGAGTACTGTGTAAATTATTCTTATGATGACGATTATGAGTGCTATACCTGTGAGATGAATCTGGATGAAGATGAGATGTACCGCTTTGTTACCGGAACCAATCACGATTGTCCATATTTCCGCATGGGAGATGAATATCGGGTAGTAAGAAAACAAATGTAAAAAAATGAAATTACCTATTGACAAATAAAAACGAACATGGTATTTTATTACAGAACGCTGCCGAAGACAGTAGGTGCCGTAAGGCATAAGGATTAAAACGCCTACCGAGGACTAAGTATTCTTAAGTAAGAATTACGTTAAGCCTTGCTGTCTTACAGCAAGGCTTTTTTTTGGCGGTATATCAAATTTTATAAGGAGGTGTACCATTTCATGGCAAAAGTAGAACTGAAACAGCCAATCGTAGAAGAAATCGCAAACAACATTAAAGACGCACAGGCAGTCGTACTGGTTGACTACAGCGGTCTTACTGTTGAGCAGGATACTATTTTACGTAAAGAGTTAAGAGAGTCCGGCGTACAGTACAAGGTTTACAAGAACACTTTAATGCGTCGTGCATTTGAAGGTACTCCATGTGCAGATCTTGACAAGCACTTACATGGAACAAACGCTATTGCAATTTCTGCAACAGACGCTACTGCTCCTGCAAGAATCCTTGCTAAATTTGCAAAACAGTATCCGGCACTTGAATTAGTTGCAGGTATTGTTGAGGGTAACTACAACGATCAGGCAGGAATCCAGGCTCTGTCCCAGATCCCGTCCAGAGAAGAACTTCTCGGCAAACTGCTTGGAAGTATCCAGTCTCCTATCACCAACTTTGCTCGTGTGCTTAATCAGATTGCAGAACAGCAGGGCGAGGGTGCAGCAGAGGCTCCAGCAGCAGAATAATTTAAGAATCTGCCGCTGAATCGAATCATTGATTCCACAAAAATTTTAAAAATGGAGGAAAATTATAATGGCAAAGTTAACAACAGCTGAGTTTATCGAAGCAATCAAAGAGTTATCTGTATTAGAGTTAAATGATTTAGTAAAAGCTTGCGAGGAAGAGTTCGGTGTATCCGCAGCAGCAGGCGTTGTTGTAGCAGCAGCTGGTGCAGCTGAGGCAGCAGAGGAGAAAGATGAGTTTGACGTAGAGCTTACAGAAGTAGGTCCTAACAAAGTTAAAGTTATCAAAGTTGTTCGTGAGATCACAGGCTTAGGTCTTAAAGAAGCTAAAGAAGTTGTTGATGGTGCTCCTAAAGCAGTTAAAGAGGGCGCTTCCAAAGCTGAGGCTGAGGACATCAAAGCTAAACTTGAGGCTGAAGGCGCTAAAGTTACTCTTAAATAATTTAAGCGAACCAAGCTCCCCGCAGAAGTCTGTTTGCAGGCAACTGCGGGGATTTTTTTTGCAAAGGATTTTGTCAGCGAGGATCCTTTATGTAAAAGGGAAACAGATGATATTTCTTTTTTACATAAAGGATCCTGCAGGGAAAGACTATGATGATTTAAGGCAGGAGGATGAATATGAAGAGACTTGTGGCTGGAATTCTGTTGGGATTGTCATTGGAACTGGGCTGCAGCGGAGCTGCTTATGCAGAGGCACCGGAAATTGCAGCTGAGTTTTCCGATACGACTGAAAGTGATAGTTTTTACACAGACGGAACTGAGAAAGTGCAGGTTCCGGATGACACAGATGATCCGGAGATGCTGCCGGAAAGCGGAGAAGAAGCTGAGGCAAGCTTTGGATCTGATTCAGAAGAACAGCAAAGTGAGGCTGCTTTTTTCAGCGGCAGCAGTGACGAGATGGCATTCACAGATGGAAGCTCGGATGAGGCACAGGCAGAAGTACAGGCTGCCGATCTTTCCGAAGAGGAAGCAGAAATTCTTGCCAAAATTCCGGCAGATGCCACAGAGGTTACCCTGGATGTCCAGGATGGAACTGATATCACCAATGTGCTGAACCTTGTTTTGAAATTTATGGGGCAGCGTGCTACAGATGTGTCTCCCTGTAAAGTGATCATTCCTCCGGGAAATTATTATATTTCCAATACCATTCATCTGTACAGCAATATGACTCTTTATGCCCAGGGTGCAGTTATCACGAAGAGCAGCACCAACAAGCACATTATTCTCCGGCTTGGGGAAGAAGTGCTTTCTGATGGCGGCTATAATGGCTATCGGAATGTTACCATTGATGGCGGAACCTGGGATCTGAACTATCAGAATGTAGAAGGCAAGGAGAATCCAGGCGGTTTCGTTGGCTTCCGTATTGGACATGCTACCAATATAACCGTGAAGAATGTCACCTTTCTTAACAACCTGAAGTCTCATTTCCTTGAACTTGCAGGTGTGAAGGATGCTGTAGTGACCGGCTGCACCTTCCGTGGCTACTGGAAAGATTATGAGGGCGGCGGACAGGAATGTATTCAGCTGGATGCCTGCCTGGACTATATTTTCCCAAGATATCAGCCGTTCGACGGTGCTGTCTGTGAAAATGTGCTGATTGAGAATAATACTTTCGAGGATGTTTTTGCAGGCGTGGGAAGCCACAGCATGGTTTACGACCGTCCGTATCGAAACATCCAGATCCGCAATAACACTTTCCGAAACATCCGCAAGCGTGCGGTATGGTGCTTGAACTATGTGGACTCCGCAGTGGAAGACAACACGATGGAACATGTAGGCGGCGGAGTACTTGTATGCAGCATGTATACGCCCAATACCCATCTGGCACCTGACGCAGCGCCGGGAACTGCTGGAAATCAGTATTCATCCAATATTTCTGTGAAAAATAATCGGATATTTATTTCTAATACAGATAAAATTAATGGAAAAAGATGGAAGGGATATGGAATCCAAATACAGGGCAGTAAAGTGAATGCGAATGCAGCTGGTATACCAGAAGGAATCTATAAAGTAACAAATGTTACGGTAGAGAACAATTTAGTTTCTGATGTAGGCAATGCAATTTACATGTATCTTGCAGATAATTGTGTGGTAAACAAAAACCGGATTTCATTAGTGCATGCCAGTTCCTTTTCTATCACGGGAATTTATTTGGCCGGATCATCTGGAAATGTGATAAGCAGTAATAAGATTGGTGACTGCAAGGGGAATGGAATATGTGCTAATAACGGCGGCAGGACATTGAATGCTGCTTCAACAGACAATAAAATTACGGGAAATATTATAAATAACACTTTAAATGATGGAATCTACATTGGAACGGGAAGTACAGGTACTGTAATCAGCAAAAATGATGTTGGTGTCAGCAATAAAAGCGGAATTGTGGTTCTGGACAGCAAGAAATGTCAGGTGATATCCAATAAGGTATCTGACTGCAGACTAGACGGAATATACCTGAAAAATATTGGCGATACTGATATAAAATCTAATAACGTAACTACTGTAAAACGCTATGGAGTACAGGTGATCTCCAGTCAGCTAAAATCCCTTTATGGAAATACGATCACAGGAAACGGGAACTGCGGTCTGCGGATCGTCCAGTCCAGGATTTCAGGCAGTCAGCAAAACCGGCTGCGGAATAATGGAAGTTCCTATGCCGTCTATTCCAGGAACAGTACAGGTTCTGTTCTGGTAAGGCTTCCAGCATCCGCAAGAATCACCAGAAACACCGCAAGAATTACCGGAACGGCAGCAGGAGGCAGAAGGCTTACTGTATATGTTGTGACAAAATCCGGAAACAAAAGGATCGGACAGGGCAATGTTACTTCCAGAGGAAGATACAGTGTCTCCATTCCAAAACAGAAAAAAGGAAGCGTGCTTCTGTTGCTGCTGACAGATAAATATGGAAACCGTTCCTACACAGAGCAGAAAGTATTATAAAGACTGCTTCAAATTGAAATAAATTAAAAAAACAACAGGAAAAGTGCTTGACAGGCTTTTTTTGTTGTGCTATAGTGAAGAATGCTATATTATGGCAAGATATGCCTACTATGCTTAGTAAGCAGGGCTGGCTGATGTTGTAATAAATAAAATAAAACAGGGGTGAAACGTCAATGGAAAAAAACAGAATTCGTTCTGTAAAAACTGGAAAAAGCATGCGAATGAGCTACCAGAGACAAAAAGAAGTCCTGGAAATGCCGAATTTGATCGAGGTCCAGAAGGATTCTTACCAGTGGTTTCTCGACGAAGGATTGAATGAAGTGTTCGATGATATTTCTCCAATCGCAGACTACGGCGGAAAGCTCAGTCTCGAGTTCATCGGCTTCACATTTGATGAAAAAGATGCTAAATATACCATCGAGCAGTGTAAAGAACGTGACGTAACTTATGCCGCACCTTTGAAGGTTCGAGTGAGACTGATTAACAAGGAAACAGAAGAGATCAACGAACACGAGATTTTCATGGGAGACCTGCCGATTATGACTGCGACAGGAACCTTCGTTATTAACGGTGCTGAGCGTGTTATTGTCAGCCAGTTAGTACGTTCCCCTGGAATCTATTATGCCATTGCACACGATAAAATCGGTAAAAGACTGTTTTCCTGTACAGTAATTCCTAACAGAGGAGCATGGCTGGAATATGAGACTGACTCCAATGATGTGTTCTATGTACGTGTGGACAGAACCAGAAAGGTTCCGATCACTGTACTGATCCGTGCACTTGGTGTTGGCTCCAATGCAGAGATCATCGATCTGTTTGGTGAAGAGCCGAAGATCCTTGCAAGTTTTACAAAAGATACTTCTACAAATTATGAAGAAGGTCTTCTTGAGCTGTATAAGAAAATCCGTCCAGGCGAGCCGCTTGCAGTTGAGAGCGCAGAGAGCCTGATCAATGCGATGTTCTTTGATCCGAGAAGATATGATCTTGCCAAGGTCGGACGTTATAAATTTAATAAAAAGCTTCATTTTAATAAACGAATTGTTGGCCACAAACTGGCTGATGATGTGGTGGAAGGCTCTACAGGCGAGATCCTGGCAGAGGCTGGCCAGATCGTGACCAGAGAACTGGCTGATGCCATTCAGAACGCTGCAGTTCCATTTGTATGGATCCAGGGTGAAGAAGACCGCAGAATTAAAGTTCTTTCCAACTTAATGGTAGACATGCATCACTATCTGCCAGAAATCGAGAACCTGGAAGAGCTTGGTGTTACAGAGTTAGTATACTACCCTGTACTCGAAAAAATTCTGGAAGAAAATGACACACTTGAGGACAGAATTGCTGCTATCCGCAGAGATATCCATGATCTGATTCCGAAGCATATTACAAGAGAAGACATTTTTGCCTCCATTAACTACAATATGCATCTGGAATACGGCATTGGAAATGACGACGATATCGACCACTTAGGAAACCGTCGTATCCGTGCGGTGGGTGAGCTGCTTCAGAACCAGTACCGTATCGGTCTTTCCAGACTTGAGCGTGTGGTTCGTGAGAGAATGACAACACAGGATGTGGAGAGCATTTCCCCGCAGTCCCTGATCAATATCAAACCTGTTACAGCTGCTGTAAAAGAGTTCTTTGGATCTTCCCAGCTGTCACAGTTCATGGATCAGAATAACCCGCTTGGTGAGCTGACCCATAAGAGACGTCTTTCCGCACTTGGACCTGGCGGTCTGTCACGAGACAGAGCCGGATTCGAGGTTCGAGACGTTCACTATTCCCATTACGGAAGAATGTGCCCGATCGAGACTCCTGAGGGACCGAACATCGGTCTGATCAACTCCCTTGCATCCTATGCAAAGCTGAATCAGTACGGATTTGTTGAGGCACCTTACCGTAAGATTGATAAGACAGATCCTATGAATCCGCGTGTAACCGACGAAGTTGTTTACATGACAGCAGATGAAGAGGATAACTACCATGTAGCACAGGCGAATGAGGCACTTGACGCAGAGGGACATTTCGTTCGTAAGAACGTTTCCGGTCGTTTCCGCGAAGAGACTCAGGAGTATGAGCGTCAGATGTTTGATTACATGGACGTATCTCCTAAGATGGTATTCTCTGTAGCTACAGCCCTGATCCCATTCCTTCAGAACGACGATGCGAACCGTGCGCTGATGGGATCCAACATGCAGCGTCAGGCCGTTCCGCTTCTTACTACAGAGGCACCGGTTGTTGGTACAGGAATGGAAGCCAAGACAGCTGTTGACTCCGGTGTCTGCATCGTTGCAAGAAAGTCCGGTACTGTACTTCGTTCCACATCTACTGATATCAGTATCAAGAATGATGACGGAACAAAGGATGATTATCATCTTACCAAATTCATGCGCAGTAACCAGAGCAACTGCTACAACCAGCGTCCGATCGTAAATCAGGGCGAGCACGTTGAAGCAGGAGATGTTATTGCAGATGGTCCGTCTACCTCTCAGGGAGAGCTTGCCCTTGGTAAGAACCCTCTGATCGGATTTATGACCTGGGAAGGTTATAACTACGAGGATGCGGTACTTTTAAGTGAGAAACTTGTTCAGAACGATGTTTACACATCTGTTCACATTGAAGAATATGAAGCAGAAGCACGTGATACCAAGCTGGGACCGGAAGAGATCACCCGTGATGTTCCAGGCGTTGGTGATGACGCACTCAAGGATCTTGATGAGCGCGGAATCATCCGTATCGGTGCAGAGGTTCGTGCAGGGGATATCCTGGTAGGTAAGGTAACTCCTAAGGGAGAGACTGAGCTTACAGCAGAAGAGAGACTTCTTCGTGCAATCTTCGGTGAGAAGGCACGTGAGGTTCGTGATACTTCCCTTAAGGTACCTCATGGTGAGTACGGTATCGTTGTAGATGCCAAGGTATTCACAAGAGAAAATGGTGACGAGCTGTCTCCTGGAGTAAATCAGTCTGTACGTATTTACATCGCACAGAAGAGAAAGATCTCCGTTGGTGATAAGATGGCTGGTCGTCATGGTAATAAGGGTGTCGTTTCCCGAGTACTTCCGGTTGAGGATATGCCATTCCTTCCGAACGGCCGTCCGCTGGATATCGTGCTGAATCCTCTGGGTGTACCTTCCCGTATGAACATCGGACAGGTCCTGGAGATCCACTTAAGCCTTGCTGCCAAGGCACTTGGCTTTAACATTTCCACACCGGTATTCGATGGTGCAAACGAGAATGATATCCAGGATACACTGGAACTTGCAAATGACTATGTAAATACAGAGGACTTTGAGGAGTTCCGTGAGAAATACAAAGATATTCTGGCACCTGATGTAATGCAGTATCTGGATGAGAACAAAGCCCACAGAGCACTGTGGAAGGGAGTTCCGATCTCCAGAGACGGTAAGGTTCAGCTCCGTGACGGACGTACCGGAGAGTTCTTCGATGGCCCGACCACAATCGGACACATGCATTACCTGAAGCTGCATCATCTGGTTGATGATAAGATCCATGCCCGTTCCACAGGTCCTTACTCTCTGGTTACACAGCAGCCTCTGGGTGGTAAAGCCCAGTTCGGTGGACAGCGTTTCGGAGAGATGGAGGTTTGGGCTCTGGAGGCATATGGTGCATCCTATACACTCCAGGAAATCCTGACAGTTAAATCCGATGATGTTGTCGGTCGTGTGAAGACTTATGAAGCAATCATCAAGGGTGACAATATTCCTGAGCCTGGTATTCCGGAATCCTTTAAGGTACTTCTTAAAGAGCTTCAGTCCCTGGCCCTGGATGTGCGCGTACTCAAGGATGATCAGACAGAAGTTCAGATCATGGAGAATGTAGATTACGGCGAAACCGACCTTCGAGCAGTTATCGAGGGAGATTCCAGAGGACACAGAGACCAGGAATCCTTCAGCAAACACGGCTACACCAAGCAGGAGTTTGACGGTGAGGAGCTTGTTGATGTGGACGAGGACGAAGATGAGGATTATGAATCCGAAATCGACGATTCCTACGATGATATCGAAGAGTAGAAAGGGGAAAAGAATACATGGCAGAATCAACCAATACCAATGAAACATATCAGCCAATGACTTTTGATGCCATTAAAATCGGACTGGCGTCCCCGGAAAAGATCAGAGAGTGGTCAAGAGGTGAGGTTTTAAAACCGGAAACCATCAACTACCGTACCTTGAAACCGGAGAAAGACGGACTTTTCTGTGAAAGAATTTTCGGACCGAGCAAGGACTGGGAGTGCCACTGTGGTAAATATAAGAAAATCCGTTATAAAGGTGTTGTCTGCGACCGATGCGGCGTTGAGGTTACCAAGGCTTCCGTTCGTAGAGAGCGTATGGGTCACATTGAGCTTGCTGCTCCTGTTTCCCATATCTGGTATTTCAAGGGTATTCCGTCCCGTATGGGACTTATCCTGGATCTGACTCCAAGAACACTGGAGAAAGTCCTTTACTTTGCAAACTATATCGTACTGGATCCGGCTGATTCCGGACTCCAGTACAAGCAGATCCTGACTGAGAGAGAGTATCAGGATGCCCGTGAGTCCTACGGAAACAACTTCCGTGTGGGCATGGGTGCTGAGGCCATCAAGGAGCTCCTTATGGCAATCGACCTTGAGAAGGATTCCGCTGAATTAAAGGCAGAGCTGGTTAAGGCAACAGGCCAGAAGCGTGCAAGAATCATCAAACGTCTTGAGGTTGTTGAGTCCTTCCGTGAGTCAGGCAACCGTCCTGAGTGGATGATCCTTGACGTTGTTCCTGTAATCCCGCCGGATCTTCGTCCTATGGTACAGCTGGATGGCGGACGTTTCGCAACATCTGACCTGAATGACCTGTACAGAAGAATCATTAATCGTAACAATCGTCTGAAGAGACTTCTTGAGCTTGGTGCTCCGGATATCATTGTCCGCAATGAGAAACGTATGCTTCAGGAAGCAGTTGATGCCCTGATCGACAATGGCCGCCGCGGCCGCCCGGTAACAGGTCCTGGAAACAGAGCCCTGAAATCCCTTTCCGATATGCTGAAAGGTAAATCCGGACGTTTCCGTCAGAACCTTCTTGGTAAGCGTGTTGACTACTCCGGACGTTCCGTTATCGTCGTTGGACCTGAGCTGAAGATTTATCAGTGCGGTCTTCCGAAAGAGATGGCAATCGAGCTGTTCAAGCCTTTCGTAATGAAAGAGCTGGTAGCAAACGGTACCTCTCACAATATTAAGAATGCTAAGAAGATGGTAGAGAAGCTTGAGCCAGCTGTATGGGATGTTCTCGAAGATGTTATCAAAGAGCATCCGGTTATGCTGAACCGTGCACCTACACTGCATCGTCTGGGTATCCAGGCGTTCGAGCCGATCCTTGTAGAAGGTAAGGCGATTAAGCTTCATCCGCTTGTTTGTACCGCTTTCAACGCTGACTTCGATGGTGACCAGATGGCTGTCCATCTTCCGCTTTCCCAGGAAGCACAGGCAGAGTGCCGTTTCCTGCTTCTGTCTCCGAACAACCTTCTGAAACCTTCCGATGGTGGCCCGGTAGCCGTTCCTTCACAGGATATGGTCCTTGGTATCTATTATCTGACCCAGGAAAGACCTGGAAATAAGGGTGAAGGCAAGTTCTTCAAGAGCGTAAACGAGGCAATTCTGGCATATGAGAACCAGGTAATTACCCTGCAGTCCAAGATTCTTGTACGTACCAGCAAGGTAATGCCGGATGGAAGCACTTTCACAGGCAATGTACAGTCTACACTGGGACGTTTCCTGTTCAATGAGATCCTTCCGCAGGATCTTGGATTTGTTGACAGAAGCATTCCGGGAAATGAGCTTCTTCTTGAGGTTGACTTCCTGGTTGGTAAGAAACAGCTGAAACAGATTCTTGAAAAAGTTATTAACACTCACGGAGCAACCAAGACCGCTGAGGTTCTGGATGCTATCAAGGCTATGGGTTACAAGTATTCTACAAGAGCTGCCATGACTGTATCTATTTCTGATATGACCGTGCCGCCGCAGAAGCCGCAGATGATTAAAGCTGCCCAGGATACTGTAGACAAGATTACCAAGAACTACAAACGTGGTCTTATTACCGAGGAAGAGCGTTACAAAGAGGTTGTTGATACATGGAAGAAGACTGATGATGAGCTTACTCACGCACTTCTGTCCGGACTTGATAAGTACAACAACATCTTCATGATGGCTGACTCCGGTGCCCGTGGATCTGATAAGCAGATCAAACAGCTTGCTGGTATGCGTGGATTGATGGCCGATACAACCGGACATACAATCGAGCTTCCTATCAAGTCAAACTTCCGTGAAGGTCTGGACGTACTGGAATACTTCATGTCCGCTCATGGAGCTCGTAAAGGACTTTCCGATACTGCTCTTCGTACAGCCGATTCCGGTTACCTGACAAGACGTCTTGTTGACGTATCTCAGGACCTGATCGTACGTGAGATGGACTGCTGTGAGAACAGATCCGAGATTTCCGGTATGTATGTAAAAGGTTTCATGGATGGCAAGGAGGAGATCGAGAGCCTTCAGGATCGTATCACAGGCCGTTTCTCCTGCGAGACCATTAAGAATAAAGACGGTGAAATCCTTGTAAAAGCAAACCATATGATTACTCCGAAGCGTGCCGCACGTATCATGAAAGAGGGCGTGGACAACATTACCGGAGGTGCTGTAGAGCAGGTTAAGATCCGTACCATCCTTAGCTGTAAGTGCAAGGTGGGTGTGTGTGCGAAATGTTATGGTGCCAACATGGCTACCGGAGAACCGGTACAGGTTGGTGAATCCATCGGTATTATCGCAGCACAGTCTATCGGTGAGCCTGGTACACAGCTGACCATGCGTACTTTCCATACTGGTGGTGTTGCCGGTGGAGATATCACGCAGGGTCTTCCTCGTGTCGAGGAGCTTTTCGAGGCAAGAAAGCCGAAAGGACTTGCCGTTATCACTGAGATTCCTGGTGTTGCTACAATCAACGACACCAAGAAGAAGAGAGAGATCATCGTAACAGATTCGGAGTCTGGAGAATCCAAGACCTACCTGATCCCATACGGTTCCCGTATCAAGATCATGGACGGACAGGTTATGGAAGCTGGTGATGAGCTTACCGAAGGTAGTGTAAACCCGCATGATATCCTTAGAATCAAGGGTGTTCGTGCCGTTCAGGATTACATGCTTCGTGAGGTTCAGCGTGTATACCGTCTCCAGGGTGTTGAGATCAACGATAAGCATATCGAGGTTATCGTTCACCAGATGCTGAAGAAGATCCGCATCGAGGACAACGGAGACTCCGAGTTCCTGCCAGGAACACTTGTTGACTTCCTTGAGTATGAGGAAGTAAATGAGAAACTGGAAGCTGAGGGCTTACGTCCTGCAGTTGGAAAACAGGGAATGCTTGGTATCACCAAGGCGTCTCTTGCAACCGATTCCTTCCTGTCAGCTGCTTCCTTCCAGGAGACCACTAAGGTTCTGACTGAAGCTGCGATCAAGGGTAAGGTTGACCATCTGATCGGTCTGAAAGAGAACGTTATCATCGGTAAACTGATTCCTGCTGGTACAGGTATGAAGTGCTACAGCGATGTAGAGCTTGATACAGGAATGCCGGAGGAGCCGGAAGAAATCGAATTCGACGAGATGGATGACGATCAGGACATGCTTGATGTAGCGGAAGATTCTGAAGATCTGGAGATCAGTGAAACTCCGGAAGACGCAGAGGATGAGGATGCATTCGATGATGAAGAGGTTGACTCCGCTGACGACAGTGAAGAATAAATGAATTAGGATCCCTCAGGGTGACAGAAATGTTGCTCTGGGGGATTTTTTTGCCTTTTTACAGCTGAAGTGTGCCCAAAAATCCCACCTGTTATAGCGTAAAGCTATAACTAGCTCTATAAAACTGCGATTCCCAAAACGCTATTTAGGGGTTGCATATGGTGAAGTTCTGTTTTATAATAAGCAACATCAAGAGAAATATATAAAACATATCGAGTTACTAGGAAAGGAGAAACCAATATGACAGTATCAATTAGAACCGCGAAGATGTGTTGCAGCATGAAGATGGAAAAAGAGGTTATGTGTTGTTGCTGTTGTTGCGGCTCCATGAAGACAGAAAGAAAATAGAACAGATTTACATACATATGCGTTGATGCTATATAAGAACAAAGAAGTTTTTTGAAGCAGGGATTCGGATATGGGACCTGCTATTTTTGTACCCATTTTTAGAAAATCAGACAATTCGGAGGAAAATAAAATGAGTGGATGCGGATGCAGTTTTTCACCAGCAGAGGAAATTAAGGAAGAAGTAAAATATACAGATGCACTTGCAGAGCAGTTTGCGAAAGAAGTTGGAGTTGATCCAAGACCAAATGAAACTTTAGTAGAAATCGATGAGAGAGGCGCATTTATCAGACAGCCAAACGCTTTTATCCAGCCATTCGGTGATGAAGAGGGAGACCTGAAAGCAGAGGCAAACCGTTACGGAATCTACTGGGCAACCGGATGCAACTGGTCAAACAGACCGATCATTGTAAGAGATCTTCTTGGACTTCAGGATGTGATCTCAGATACCAGAGTGACTCATTCCGGCGAGACTAACCGCTACGGACATGCATTTGGAGATCAGCCAGGATTCAAGGATCCCAAGACAGGCGCTTACTTCTTAAGCGAGTTTTACAAAAGAGCCAATTCGGATTTCAAAGGAAGAGCTACCACCCCAACTCTGGTAGACATCAAAGAAAAGAAAGCAGTAAACAACGATTATCATCGTCTTACAAACTACATTGAAGTTCAGTTCCGTCCCTTCCAGCCAAAGGATGCGCCGGACCTGTACCCGAAGAAATTCCGTAAAGAAATCGATGAATTTAACGACTGGCTTTTCCCACATGTAAACAACGGACATTACCGCATGGCATTCTGCCAGTCACCGGAGGCTTATGATGAAGCATATGAAGATTTTTATGAATCACTTGAGAAGCTGGATAAGAGACTGGAAACAAACCGTTTCCTTTTCGGAGATTACATTACAGACAGCGATGTCCGCGTTTATGTTACCCTGGTACGCTGGGATGTAAGCTATTTCCATAACATCGGTCCGGTGAAAAAGCCAATCCGTGATTACAAAAACATCTGGGGCTACTTAAGAGAGCTCTACGCAATCCCGGCATTCCGCCACGGAAGCGATCCGCAGGTACTTGCATTGGACGGCCCCAGAAAGAAATTAGGAGAGGTTCTTTTCCGTGGATACAACGACAGAATCCTTTCAAAAGTTGATTTCGAAAAGCTTTGGGCAGACGACGGCGAGAGAAGAAAATTAAGCAAAACACCAGATGAGTTATTCCTTCGCCATCCGGAAGGAGAGACCTACGAGGATTACGCAGGCCCCATTTCCAAGACTATCTGGAACAGCCCGAAATGGGAAGACAGAAATCCGAAGAATGGAACCTTATCCGTGGACGCATCCATTAACCCGCTGAAGGGACTTTTATGAGAATCAGGCAAAAAATTTACGAGAGAGGATAGAGATTATGAAAAGATTTAATAGATTAACAGCAGTTTTACTGGCAGGTGTGACAGCAGCAAGCCTTACAGGCGGTGCAGTCAGCGTATTTGCAGATTCCGACGTAAAGGTGATCAAAGGTGTTACAAGCGGTTCCCTGGCTCCTTACTTTTATGTAGGAGATGACAATGAACTGACAGGAGTTGATATTGACATTGTGAAAGAGGTTTTTAACCGTCTTCCTCAGTATGAGCTTCAGATTGATACAGCAGATGCACTACAGGGCGTAATCAGCGGCCAGTATGACATTGCAATCAACAATTACGGCTACACAGACGAGAGAGCAGAATCCTATTACTTCTCTTTCCCATATAAGACAAGTTTTAATGAGTACATTCAGCGGGCAGATGATGAGCCGCTGACCTCCCTTCAGGATCTGGCAGACAGAGGCTACAAGATCGAGCTGACAGCCGGAAGCCTGACAGCCAATGCACTGGAGCAATGGAATGAGGAGAACCCGGATCATCAGATCGAGATCGTTTACGACAACACCAATTTCCAGGTTCGTTACCAGAACATTGTAGACGGTGTTACAGACGTTGCCATTGACGATGGCCCGCTGATCGACAACCTTCTTCCAAACTTTGGACTGGAGGGACAGCTGGTTCCAAATCCAATTGACGACGAAACACAGGAATTCCTTTTCCCACAGAACAACACCTATTTTCTCTTTGGAAAAAATGAGGAGGGCGCAGCTCTTCGCGAGGATGTGGACGCAGCGCTGAAGGAAATGAAAGAGGACGGCACCTTAGCTGAGATCACCGAGAAATATCTTGGAAAAGACACAAGCCCGGACGAGAAATACTTCGAAGAGACAATCAACTAAATCATAGATGCAAGGAGAACGATCATGGTGGAAATTTATCGCATAGAAAAAGGGGCAGAGACCTGGAAATACAAAGCTTATGATTACGTGAGGACAGATGCCTTCTGCGTGGGACAGAGCATTCCCATAGAGCTGGAATTTTCCCATGACGAAAAGGAAGAGGACCTGCAGGCTGTGATCCTGATTGAGGATCACAAGCCAGTGGCAGGCTGCCGAATCGCTTTTCCAGACGAGAAGACCGGCAAGATCGAACGTGTCTGCGTCGTCCGGGAAAAACAAAAAGGCGGTTACGGCAGAATCCTGATCCAGGAAGCAGAGAACTGGTTAAAAGAGTACGGAGTAAACCACATCGTGATCAGCAGCCAGGACCGTGCTGCTGGTTTCTATGAAAAGCTGGGTTATCAGCTGAACCCGGAGGTGGACCCGTCCGTATACGACAAGCATCATAAACAGGAAGAGAAGCCGAAGCAGGAGCCTTCCAGACCGAAGAATGCGCCGGGACCTTTTGGATTTACCTGTGTGCTTGTAGAAAAATATTTATAGAAACTGAACTTGTAGGAGAAAAATCATGGGAAAATTATTTGACGTATCACTGGTATTCACATCGATCCCGGAATTGCTGGGAAAATTACCAATCACTTTGGAGCTGGCAGTGCTTTCCATGCTTCTGGGGCTGATCTTAGGACTTGTGATGGCGATCATAAAAATGCATAAGATCAAGGTACTGACACAGCTTACCAACCTTCTGATTTCTCTCCTTCGAGGAACTCCTGTAATCGTACAGCTGTATGTGGCATTCTTTGGAATCCCAATGTTTTTCAAAGCCATCAACCAGAAATTCGGCACCAATCTTGCAGTGGCAGACATTCCTGGAATTGCCTATGCAATGATCGCACTTGGACTGAATCAGGCTGGCTTTATGGCAGAGATCATCCGTTCCGCACTTCAGTCCGTAGACAATGGACAGATTGAAGCCGCCCACGCACTTGGAATGACTTATCCGCAGGCACTTCGCAGGATCATTCTTCCGGAAGCTTTTGAGGTAGCGCTTCCTACACTGGGAAATGCCCTGATCAGCATTATCAAAGGAACATCACTGGCCTTCACCTGCGCAGTTGTGGAGATTACCGCACAGGGCCAGATTATTGCAGGAAAAACATACCGCTATTTCGAGGTTTACGTATCACTTGCTATTATTTACTGGGTAATTACCTTGATTATTGAGCAGCTGATCCGTATAATTGAAAATAAGATTCGTATTCCGGATCAGGTGGAGCTGGTAAACTTTGCCGAGGAGGACGCAACCCATGATAAAAATTGATCATTTGTCAAAAAAATTTAATGATAATGTTGTCCTGGATGACATCAGCCTAGATATCAAAAAAGGCGATGTAGTGGGAATCATTGGTCCTTCCGGAACCGGTAAATCCACCCTTCTTCGCTGCGTGAACCGCCTGGAAACACCGGAACGGGGCACTGTGACCATCGGGGATAAAACCATTGATCTTTCCGAGAAAAAGCCAAAAGACCTTTTATATCTGAGACAGAATACAGGAATGGTATTCCAGCGTTTTAATCTTTTTGAGAAAAAAACAGCTCTTGAGAATGTAATGGAAGGTCTGATCGTGGTAAAGAAGATGTCAAAGGCGCAGGCAAGAGAGATTGCCATCGAGCAGCTGAAGCTGGTAGGCATGGCACCCTGGGCAAATCATTATCCCAAGCATTTGTCGGGCGGACAGCAGCAGAGAGTTGCGCTGGCAAGAGCCCTTGCAATGAAGCCGCAGATCCTTCTTCTGGATGAGCCTACCTCCGCACTGGATCCGGAGCTGGTTGGCGAGGTGCTGGACGTCATCCGCAAGGTTGCAGCACAGGGCTACACTATGCTTCTGGTATCCCATGAGATGAACTTTATCCGTCATGTATCCAACCGTGTGATTTTCCTGGACAAGGGACATGTGGTGGAGGACGGAACACCGAAGGAAGTATTCGACCACCCGACGAACCCGCGTACCCAGGAATTTTTCCGAAAGATGAATATTATGGCACAGCCGGAGTACATGATTTAAACGAACACCTGAAAATTTCAAAAAGGAGAATAAAACAGCTGTATCGCGCAGCTGTTTTTTGCAATTGCGATTATGAGAGAAAATGAGAAAATAGCAGAAGTATTTGGCAAACTGGTATCCATTGATTCCCCATCCTTAAAGGAACGGGAGATGGCAGACTACCTGAAGAAATTATTTGGAGAAATCGGCGTAGAGCTGGAGGAGGACCAGACCGGAGAGGCAACAGGGTCCAATGCAGGCAATCTTTTTGCCCGGCTGGAAGGGGAGGCTGGATCAGAACCTTTGCTTCTTGGCGTGCATATGGATACAGTAGAGCCTTCCCGGAACAAAAAAGCGGTGTTTCACCCGGACGGAACTGTGACAAGCAACGGAACTACAGTCCTTGGTGCAGACGACCTTGCCGGTGTTACCGCAATCTATGAGGCAGTCCGCTATCTGAAAGAGAAGAACATTCCTCACAGGACGGTGGAGATTTTGATCACAACCGGGGAAGAGCTGTACTGCAAAGGAGCAAATGCTTTCGATTACAGCAAAGTCCGCTCCAAAGAGGCTTACGCTTTGGATCTTAGCGGCAAAATCGGAGCAGCCGCTTACGCTGCCCCAACTTTAATTTCTTTTTCTGCCTCTGTAAAGGGAAAGGCTGCCCACGCCGGATTTTACCCGGAAAAAGGAATCAACAGCATCCAGGCAGCAGCCAAAGCCATCGCCAGACTTCCCCAGGGCAGGATTGATGAAAATACAACTGCCAACATCGGTGTTTTTGCAGGGGGAACAGGAACCAACATTGTACCAGAAGCCTGCACGGCGAAAGGGGAGATCCGCAGTCTGAATCATGAGATTGCCATGAAGCTTCTTAAGGAGTACCATGAGATTTTCCAGGAAGAGGCAGAGAAGGCCAGAGCAGTGTTTGAATGGGAAGAAAAGCTGAATATTATTGCATATGAGACGGATCTTGGCGGAAAAGCTGCAGAAAATTACAGGAAAGCAGTGGAAAAAACAGGCCTTGAGCCAGAATTCGAGAAAACCTTCGGGGGAAGCGACAACAATGTGTTTGCCCAGCACGGAATCGAAGGGCTGGTAATCGCCACCTCCATGAACCAGGTGCACAGCTGCAGCGAATACTGCAGCATCCCGGAAATACGGCAGGTGTCTGAGATTCTGGTAAACCTCTGCACCGCAGAAAAATGACAGACATCCTGCCAATGAAAGGCTGGAAAGATATGGATAGAGAAAAATACAGGCGGGACTATCATTTGTGGTAATATTCTAGTATAATATTACGAAAACCCGGGCAGCAGTTCCGGGGATGATGATTGTGGTCAGCAATCGACTTTCTTTTTGGGAAAGGAGGGGCTTGTATGGAGAAAGGGGTTCCGGTTTCTGTCTGGCCAGAGTGGCAGCTTGTAGAGAAAATAGGGGAAGGCTCTTTTGGGAAAGTATATAAGGCGCAGCGGACAGAGCGTGGACGCACTTTTTATTCGGCCATTAAGATTATATCGATTCCCGGTAATAAGGGAGAGCTTGACAGCGTAAGATCAGAGATGAATGATGAGCAGTCTACCAGAGAATATTTTCGAAACCTGGTGGAGGACTGCGTTCAGGAAATATATACGATGGAGCATTTCTGCGGAAATTCCCATATTGTATCCTTTGAAGATTTTAAAGTGGTGGAATATCTGGACGAGATCGGCTGGGATATTTACATCCGAATGGAATATCTGACCAGTTTTATGGATTACTGCACAGGCAAGGAGCTTACTGAGAAAGAGGTAATGAAACTTGGCTGTGATCTTAGCATGGCATTAATTTACTGCCGGAAGCTGAATATTATTCACAGGGATGTAAAGCCGGAGAATATTTTTGTATCCAGATTCGGTGACTTTAAGCTGGGAGATTTTGGAATTGCCAGAGAGCAGGCGCACACAGTGGGGAATATGTCCAAGAAGGGTACCTACTCCTACATGGCACCTGAGATTTATAAAGGTGAGAAATACGACAGCAGCATTGATATCTATTCCCTTGGAATCGTGCTATATAAGCTGATGAACCAGAACAGGCTTCCGTTTCTGTCTCTGGATAAGCAGCTGATTACCTATCGGGATAAGGAGAATGCACTGGCACGGCGCATGGCCGGGGAGAAGATGCCGGCACCATCCCGGGCAAGCGCTGCCTTTTCCCATATTATACTGAAGGCATGTGCCTATGATCCACAGAAGCGTTACCGGAAACCGGAGGATATGCTTCAGGATCTGGAAAGCCTGCGGATCGCACCTGTGAATGCAGCCAAGGAGTGGGAACGCTCCCAGTGGCAGCTGGCTGATGCCCGTGATATAGAGCAGCGGCACCAGAAGAATTATGTGGTGGAAGAACCAGGTGCTGAGAAAATGGAACGGACCCAGGTGGCAGAAGAACCGCAGATTGAGAAAGCCATCCGTCAGGAAGAAGAGAAGGAGAAAAAGAACTCCAGGGACGCAAAGGAGCCGAAGCCATCCAAAAGCCTTCGCAAAGAAGACAGATCAGAGGCAGCTTCCAGACAGAAGCGGCAGGCACTGCAGCAGGAGAGAAGGATTTCTCCATGGACCATTTCCATTGCGGTTGTGGTGCTGGCAGCATGCATTATTGTTGGCGTTTATGTGAAGCTGATTCATGACGAGGACCGGAAGGCACAGAACACCAACATGGTTATGGAAGTGCTGGAAGCCAATGACAACAGCACGGCTCAGATCGATGATTTTTCCACAGCAATCCAGACCATTAAGGAACAGGCGAATACCATTGTGGAGGAACTGGCCGATTGTAAGGAAGTGGGCAAGGAAGGCGACCGACTTCGCTACTATGACAGCAACGGCAAACTTATAAAAGCACTGATCTATCCGGAAACTTCTGAGGACGGTGTTTATGAGGAATATTATTACTGGGATGAGAGACTGTTTTTTGCATACATATGGACCGGCAATAAAAAAGAACTTTATTATTATGATAAGCGCGGCAAGATGATCCGCTGGATCGATACGGACGGCGTTGTCCATGACAAGGAAAATGACAGTACAGAGTATACCAAACGCGGAGAGAAATACTGGAAAAATGCTCTGGAACAGCTGGATGAATAGCGAAGAGGAATCATATGACATACCGTATTAATTATGCTTATACCTGCCATGCGGGGAAAGTGCGATCAAATAATGAAGATAATTTCTGGTGCTGTGGGGAGATTCTTCCGTCCCAGAATCTGGGAATGCAGGAAGTGCGCGGCGGTGAGCGGCTTCGGGAGAGCTTTCCGGTGCTGATCGTTTTCGATGGAATGGGAGGAGAGAGCCAGGGCGAGATGGCAGCTTATCTGGCGTCCCAGGAATTCGGGAAATACTATGGACAAAATAAGGGGAAGCTGCGCAGACAGCCGGAGAATTTTCTTCTGGAGGCCTGCCGGATTATGAATCAGGCAGTGTGCAGCTACAGCGCAAGCAACCGGATCAATGCCATGGGAACGACCATGGCGATGATCGTGTTTGCCAGGAAGTCTGTCTATATCTGTAATCTTGGGGACAGCCGGATCTATCAGCAGAGCCAGGGGCAGATCCGGCAGATTTCCAGTGATCATGTTCTGAGAAGCTATATGTTTGGGAAAGCTCCTCTGACCCAGTTTCTGGGAGTGGAGGAAAGCGAGATGAAGCTGGAACCTTCTGTAAAGGCTCTGGAATATCAGGAGGGAGACCGTTATCTTCTCTGTTCAGACGGGGTGACCGATATGCTTTCGGATAAGGAAATCGAAACGGCTATGGCTTCCGGCGAATCTGTTGGAGACACGGTGCAGATTCTTATGGATCAGGTTCTGGAGAAAGGCGCCAGAGACAATACCACGATCATTCTCTGTGAAATCCAGCGTGAGAATCATCCGCTCAGAGCCTGGCTGCGCCAGAACAAAAAAGAAAATGAAGGTGATGTATTATGAAAAATCGTATGCAGGATCTTGATTTCGAACAGACTGTGGCATTTGACGCAGTGAAAGATTTTGAATTTACCAGAAGGGCGGCGCAAAGGTTCCGGCAGGTGGTGAGCCTGGAGAGCTTTGAAGATGAAGATGCAGAAGTGATCTTCCATTATCTCTACAAGGAGATGGAGCTGGTTTCCTTTGGAGATCATCTGAAGAGATATATTTATGAGCGTGCAGGCCTTGAGGAGCCTTACGGGGAAGTGCCCCAGGAGATATACAGGGATATTGCGGTGGAATCCTTTAAGGAAACTTATACGCCCAAGTCCATGAACCCT
This sequence comes from Blautia segnis, assembly GCF_014287535.1. NCBI lineage: Bacteria > Bacillati > Bacillota > Clostridia > Lachnospirales > Lachnospiraceae > Blautia > Blautia segnis. Next base: position 24,425 of record NZ_JACOOT010000018.1, read on the forward strand.
ACTTCTACCAAGCTTCCGGCACTGGTGAATAACTGGCTGACCCAGGCTTCTGTGAAGAGAGAGACGGTTTTTCTTCTGGGCTTTGGGCTTCGCATGAGTGCAGAGGATGTATCGGATTTCCTTACCAGAGTGCTCAAGGAGCAGGATTTTGATTTTCACAATCCGGAGGAGGTAATCTACTGGTACTGCTACAGCAGGCAGCTTCCCTACAGCAAGGCAGAAGAGTACAAAGATCGCTATAAGACCATAGAGCCAGCAGCTCATAATGATATTGTGGCAGAAGCGATGAGCGGGAAGTTTATCATTGATACAGAGAAGAAGCTTCTTCAATATCTAGCATGCCTGAAAGCCGGATGGGACGATCCTATGAACGAGAAGAGTCAGGCTTTCCAGGAATTTCAGCGGCTTTTGCAGCGCGCAAAGGAAATTATTGCAGCCATGTACCAGAAGGATGAGGAGGAGAAGGGACGGAATAAGATCTGGAAAGCAGAGAATATCACGCCCTCTGATCTTGAGAAGGTAATCTGCAATGGTATTCCTATCAACCGTATGGGAAACCTGAAGAAAATGTCTGCTTCCATTCTGGCCAAGCATTTCAGTCAGAAGCGTTTCAGCAGGCAGAGAATTACCAATATTCTGAACCACAAATTCCCGGTGGAGCGTTTTGACCTTCTCACAATCGAATTCTTTATTGTGTCCCAGGAGATGGAGGATGACGATCCCTATGACCGTTACCATCATTTTATAGAAGAAGCCCAGGGCATTCTGAAGAAATGCGGAATGAGTGAGATTTATATTGTGAATCCGTATGAGTGCTTTTTGCTGATGTGTCTGCTTACAGACTGTCCGCTGGCAGTGTTCTCCGAGATCTGGGAGAAATCCTATGAAGAGGGAGAAGATGAGGGGAAAGCGGAGTAAGGGGACGCAGCGGTCAACGGCTAAAAAATAAGATGAGTCAATATAAAAAGAACCATGAAACTGTGCTGTCTCAAAAGCTTAGAATTTTGAGGACGGTTTACATTGTATCATGGTTCTTTTTATATTGCGATGGATGAAAAATCAGACACTTTTTGAAAAATCTTTCATGTTTTCATGTTAAGCATTGCGTCTCAGCCATTATAAGTCAGATAAATGGTTCTGCTTAACTGGGCGATGGTACTTTGCGCGGCAGCAGTATCGGTAAGATTCTCTGAAAGAAAACAGATTACAAGGTCATTGCCGGAATTGGTATCATAGAGGATTCCGGCATCATTTTCCACATTGGAAAGCTCGCCGGTTTTGTTGGCAACCTTTACGCCTTCCGGAAGGTCTGCCGGAATCTTGTTGCTGCGCTGCTGCTGTTTCAGAAGTGCATACATGTCCTCTGCGTGTGCCAGAATCGGATCACTGGAGGTATCTGCACAGCTCTGATAGATTTCCTTCAGGAATTTTCCGCAGTCGTAAGCGGAAGTGTAGTTATCCCCGAACTCGTTGCTGGCAAGAAGAAGCCGGCCCATGGAGGTGCTGTTATATCCATGTTCTGTACAGAAGCTGTTGACTTTCTCCATACCTGCACTGCTGTCACCGCCGCCAAGGCAGGACACCAGGCTGTTGGCAGCGTCATTGTCGCTGACGGTGATCATAGGCAGCAGATATCCATCAATGGTCTGCGCCCCGTACTGCTGGGTCAGGCTGTCGTAATTTTCATATACAGCACCCATAATGTAAAGCTTGATCAGACTTGCCGCCTGCATGGAAAAATCATTGATGGTGCCTTCTGACCCGCCGGACAGGTCACAGATGTAGACGCTCCAGGAGCCATTGGAGACGGGCAGTGCCAAACGGATCTGTGCAAGGAGGTCTTCCATGGTCTGGTCCGCTTTATTGTCAAAAACAGAATTGCCCTGCGATGGGGAAATGGCGCCGTCTTCGGCATTGGCTTCAGGTGTATTAGCATGTGCTTCTGACGGCTGGGAACTGTCATCTGGCGCAGGTTCCGGCTGATCGGCAGACGGATCCTGGCTGGCATCTGCCTGCTCCGGAGCCTGTGTCACTGGCATAGGGCCGGCGCTTTCTCTTTCCGAAAAGCCTTCCGGTGAATCAGAAGCATCCGCAATATCTCCGGAAGTAAATCCGTCATCAGCCTCTGCATCGCCAGAGGTGAACCCATCTTCCTCCCTGGCACTGGCGGTCTGGATTTCTGTCTGCGTGCTGGTGGAAACATTTTGCTGGCGAACGGTGAAATAAATAATTAATAAAATAAGGATTACAGCAATCGCGCTGAGAAGCATCAGCAAATAAGAAGAAGCTGGCCGTTTCTTTTTCATCAGTTTTCTACATCCTTTCCGACGGATTCAAAATAAGAATCGATACCGTCTGCAATTCCTGTGACCATGGTATCCTGAAAATCAGGATCGCTCATCTGAAGGTCATCATGTTCGTTTGTCATAAATCCCATTTCCAGAATGGTGACTGGGATGGTGCTCCAGTTGATTCCGGTCATATTATCCGCATAGGTAACTCCCCGGTTGTCAAATCCGGTTGCCTGGCAGTAGGAGTCCAGAACACACTGGGAAAGCAGATTGGACTGTTCATAGAGGGAAGCAACATAAGGGTTGGCAGAAGAGGGAGAAATGGTAAGGGCACCGGAGGCAGCAGAATCAGCCCCGTTGGCATGGATCCGCACACAGATTTCCGCGCCCTGCTCAACGGCATATTCTGCACGCTCTTTATTGCTGATCGCTGTGTCGTTATCTCTTCTGGTAAGCACAACGATGTAGCCGCGGTCTGTAAGCTCCTGTTCCAGCTTCAGGGAAACGTCCAGATTCAGCTGGTATTCTTCAAGCCCGGTGAAAGCCCCCTGGGTACCCGTGGAAGCCTTCGCCTTCATTTCTGTGGAGCCAGGTCCGAGAGGCTCTAAGGCGCTCATATCTACATTCGGTCCTTGATGCCCGGGATCAATTGCCACAGTGTGACTGTCCGTCTGGGAAAGCTGCTGGTCTGTTTCGGCAGTTTCGGCGCAAACGGTATGTATAGAACCTGGAATCATGCCCCATAATAGAGAAGAGAGCAAAAAAGAAGTTTTTATAAGATGCTTATGATAAGGTTTTACAAAATGCAAAGACATAGCATGTCCCCTTTCCGAGTATTTGCAGAATACCAAACTGTCAGGTTTTATTGGTGATACTGCAGTTGGGAAATCTTTTTACTTATTATAATAACGCATAAATAGGAATGCAATGTAAAGTTTGGTTTCTGTGAAAGGGGATGGGTTTGAAAAATGTTTTTTCGAAAGCACATTTTAATAAGAAGAAAGCAGTACGTATTAAAACTTTACCGCAATAACTAGAGCGTGTTTGAAAAATCATTCCCGCGATCTGCACGCCCCACTTTGCGGTATATTTTGCCCGAATTCAGTTGCCGTAGCCCGCTACGGCGCCCTCATCCGGACAAAATCTCCCACAAATTGTGACGCACATCTTGCAGAAAGCCTTTTTCAAACACGCTCTAGCACAACGAAAATTAAGTAACCGCCATATTGACTTGCCTGATTTTTCATATGCCGCGTTGCCGTCAGTCGCCGTAGCCAACGCTACGCCGCTATCCTCCGCCTTGCATATGAAAAAATAAGGAAAAATTGCAGAAAAACACCTTGACAGAGATATGCAGACAGGATATAATCAAAAAGCGTGCGAAATAAGGCATTTTTTTCCGCGCTTACTAAGATAATAGCAACCGCAAGGAAACCCCATAGAAGAATCTATGGAGAAATAAATCGGGAGGTGAAATGGAATGCCAACATTCAACCAGTTAGTAAGAAAAGGACGCCAGACAGCTGTTAAGAAATCTACAGCTCCGGCTCTGCAGAGAACTTATAACTCTTTAAGAAAGAAAGCAGTTGAGCAGTCTGCACCACAGAAACGTGGCGTTTGCACAGCTGTTAAAACAGCTACTCCTAAGAAGCCTAACTCAGCTCTTAGAAAGATCGCCAGAGTTCGTCTTTCCAACGGAATCGAAGTAACAAGCTACATCCCAGGAGAAGGTCACAACCTTCAGGAGCATAGCGTTGTTCTGATCCGTGGAGGAAGGGTTAAGGACTTACCTGGTACAAGATACCACATCATCAGAGGTACTCTTGATACTGCAGGTGTTGCTAACAGAAAACAGGCCCGTTCTAAATACGGCGCTAAGAGACCGAAAGTTAAGAAATAATCCATCCGTATTACTGCGGAGACTATAGAGATTTGTACGGTATTCCATATACCCTGTCGGTTGCGGGTTAAATATAGGACCATTACCAGTGCGAACATGCAATAGTTTACTGCGTGAGTACCGATGAGATAATCAGAATGATTAAGGAGGGAAGTAACGTGCCACGTAAAGGACATACTCAGAAAAGAGACGTTCTGGCAGACCCGATGTACAACAATAAAGTTGTTACAAAGCTTATCAACAACATTATGTTAGATGGTAAGAAGGGTGTAGCTCAGAAGATTGTTTACGGAGCATTTGCCAGAATGGAAGAGAAGACTGGCAAACCAGCTATTGAAGTATTTGAGGAGGCTATGAACAACATCATGCCTCAGCTTGAAGTTAAAGCAAGACGTATCGGTGGAGCTACTTATCAGGTTCCGATCGAGGTAAGAGCTGACAGACGTCAGGCTCTGGCTCTTCGCTGGATCACCATGTTCTCCCGCAAGAGAGGCGAGAAGACCATGGAAGAGAAACTGGCTAACGAGCTTATGGATGCAGCCAATAACACCGGAGCATCTGTAAAGAGGAAAGAAGACATGCACAAGATGGCTGAAGCAAATAAAGCATTTGCTCACTATCGCTTCTAATCAAGGAGGAAAATCCATTGGCTGGAAAAGAAGGTAGAGAATACCCGCTCGAGAGAACCAGAAACATTGGTATTATGGCTCATATCGACGCTGGTAAGACAACTCTTACAGAACGAATTCTGTACTATACAGGTGTCAACTACAAGATTGGTGATACACATGAAGGTACTGCTACCATGGACTGGATGGAGCAGGAGCAGGAGCGTGGTATCACAATCACATCCGCTGCTACAACATGTCACTGGACCCTGGAAGAGAACTGCAAACCAAAAGCAGGCGCTCTTGAGCATCGTATCAACATCATTGATACCCCAGGCCACGTAGACTTTACTGTTGAGGTTGAGCGTTCCCTTCGTGTACTGGATGGCGCTGTCGGCGTATTCTGTGCAAAGGGTGGTGTTGAGCCACAGTCTGAGAACGTTTGGCGTCAGGCTGATACCTACAATGTACCTCGTATGGCATTCATCAACAAGATGGACATCCTTGGTGCAAACTTCTACGGTGCAGTAGAGCAGATCAAGACTCGTCTTGGTAAAAACGCAATCTGCCTGCAGCTCCCAATCGGAAAAGAAGATGACTTCAAGGGAATCATCGACTTATTCGAAATGAAAGCTTACATCTACAATGACGAGAAGGGCGATGATATCACTATCACCGATATCCCGGAAGACATGAAAGAGGATGCTGAGCTTTATCATACAGAACTGATCGAGAAGATCTGTGAGCTGGACGACGATCTCATGATGGAATATCTTGAGGGAGAAGAGCCAAGCACAGACAGACTGAAAGCAGCCCTGAGAAAAGGTACATGCGAGTGTACAGCTGTTCCGGTATGCTGCGGTTCTGCATATAGAAACAAAGGTGTTCAGAAGCTTCTGGACGCTATCCTGGAGTACATGCCTGCTCCAACAGATATCCCGCCAATCGATGGTGTTGACATGGATGGAAACCCGACCGTGAGACATTCTTCTGATGAAGAGCCGTTCTCCGCTTTGGCATTCAAGATCATGACAGACCCATTCGTTGGAAAACTTGCATATTTCCGTGTATATTCAGGAACAATGAATTCCGGATCATATGTATATAACTCTACAAAGGGCAAAAAAGAGCGTGTTGGCCGTATCCTTCAGATGCATGCTAACAAGCGTATGGAACTGGATAAGGTTTACTCCGGTGATATCGCTGCCGCTATCGGATTCAAATTCACCACAACTGGTGATACAATCTGTGATGAGCAGCATCCGGTAATCCTTGAGTCCATGGAGTTCCCGGAACCAGTTATCGAGCTGGCTATCGAGCCTAAGACAAAAGCAGGACAGGGCAAACTGGGTGAGGCTCTTGCAAAACTTGCAGAAGAGGACCCGACCTTCCGTGCACATACAGATCAGGAAACAGGACAGACCATTATCGCTGGTATGGGTGAGCTTCACCTTGAGATCATCGTTGACCGTCTTCTTCGTGAGTTCCACGTAGAGGCTAACGTTGGTGCTCCTCAGGTAGCTTACAAAGAGACCATCACCAAACCTGTTGATGTAGACAGCAAGTATGCAAAACAGTCTGGTGGTCGTGGACAGTATGGTCACTGTAAAGTTAAATTCGAGCCTATGGATGCCAACGGCGAAGAACTGTACAAGTTCGAGTCTACGGTTGTCGGCGGTGCTATTCCGAAGGAATATATCCCGGCTGTAGGAGAAGGTATCGAAGAGGCTATGAAGGCTGGTATCCTTGGAGGATATCCGGTTGTTGGTGTACATGCAAATGTATACGATGGATCTTATCATGAAGTCGATTCTTCTGAGATGGCATTCCACATTGCAGGTTCTCTTGCATTCAAGGATGCTATGCAGAAGGCAGCTCCAATCCTTCTTGAGCCTATCATGAAGGTTGAGGTTACCACACCAGAGGATTACATGGGTGATGTTATCGGTGATATCAACTCCCGTCGTGGTCGTATCGAAGGTATGGATGATATCGGCGGCGGTAAGATGATCCGTGGATTTGTTCCGCTTTCCGAAATGTTCGGATATGCAACAGATCTTCGTTCCAGAACTCAGGGACGTGGTAACTACTCCATGTTCTTTGAGAAATATGAGCCAGTTCCGAAGAGTGTTCAGGAAAAAGTTCTGGCAAAGAAAGACTGATTTAGCTGTAAGCTGAATTAGAATTTCATAAATTTATAAAAAGCTTGCAAATATCCTTGATTTGCAATATAATCAAGGATAGCAAGTTTAAAACCGATATGGCGCTCTATTTTAATAGAGAATGAGCCAACTAATCAAGGAGGACATTTTAAAATGGCAAAGGCTAAGTTTGAGAGAACAAAACCGCATTGTAACATTGGTACCATCGGACACGTTGACCATGGTAAAACTACTTTAACAGCTGCTATCACAAAAGTACTTTCTGAGAGAGTTGCTGGTAACGTAGCTACAGATTTCGCTAACATCGATAAAGCTCCAGAGGAAAGAGAGCGTGGTATCACAATTTCTACAGCACACGTTGAGTATGAGACAGAGCATAGACACTATGCACACGTTGACTGCCCAGGCCATGCTGACTACGTTAAGAACATGATTACTGGTGCAGCTCAGATGGATGGTGCTATCCTTGTTGTTGCTGCTACAGATGGTGTTATGGCTCAGACAAAAGAGCACATCCTTCTTTCCCGTCAGGTAGGTGTTCCTTACATCGTTGTATTCATGAACAAATGTGATATGGTTGACGATGACGAGCTCCTTGAGCTGGTTGAGATGGAGATTCGTGAGCTTCTTTCCGAGTATGACTTCCCAGGAGATGACATCCCGGTTATCAGAGGTTCCGCTCTTAAAGCTCTTGAAGACCCGAGCAGCGAGTGGGGCGACAAGATCATGGAGCTTATGGATGCAGTTGATAGCTACATTCCGGACCCACAGCGTGACACAGATAAACCATTCGTTATGCCTGTAGAGGATGTATTCTCTATCACAGGACGTGGAACAGTTGCTACTGGTAGAGTAGAGGCTGGTGTTCTTCACGTATCTGACGAAGTTGAGATCGTTGGTATCAAAGAAGAGACTCGTAAAGTTGTTGTAACTGGTATCGAGATGTTCCGTAAACTTCTTGATGAGGCTCAGGCTGGTGATAACATCGGAGCACTTCTTCGTGGTGTTCAGAGAAACGAGATCGAGCGTGGACAGGTTCTTGCTAAACCAGGAACAATCACATGCCATACAAAATTCACAGCTCAGGTTTACGTTCTGACTAAAGACGAGGGTGGCCGTCATACACCATTCTTCAACAACTATCGTCCACAGTTCTACTTCAGAACAACAGACGTAACAGGTGTTATCAACCTTCCAGAAGGAACAGAGATGTGCATGCCTGGAGATAACATCGAGATGACAATCGAACTGATCCACCCAATCGCTATGAGCCAGGGTCTTACTTTCGCTATCCGTGAAGGTGGACGTACTGTAGGATCAGGACGTGTTGCTACAATCATCGAGTAATACAATCTGAATATAGATTTGTTATCGCAAGATAACGTTGTGTCCAAACGTAAGATACCCGTAGAACTTCGGTTCTACGGGTTTTTCTGTTTCCTGGAAATATATAAAAAAGCGGAAAAGAATAACGAACAGTATAGAAAAGCGGTTGCCGGGAGAGTGTCCTGACAACCGTTTGTGATAACAGAATGATAACAAAATATATAATTTTCGCAAATATGATAACAGATAAAGTGGATTTATCCACAAATCAGAGATGTGATTGTGGATTAAGTCAGATCATACGTCTTAATGTCATTACCTTCAGTGCCCTTCTTAACGATGGTATGACAACCTATCGTAGTTCCCATGGCACGTAGTTTCCATTCTTCCTGGGTAGCGTTGAGCTTATCCAGTTCTTCTTGTCTTTTATCTTTATCTTCAATAGCTAATATTTCAGCTTTTTCCTTTTCAAAGACATTTTTAAATTGACACCATTTCTTGAAAAAGTCCTGCATTGTAGGATTATCGAATGTCAGCGCAACCTTCTGATCAGGTGTTTCAGCAAGTGAGAGGTTCACTGAATCATCAATAGAAAACAACAGAGAGAGTACATCTCCGACTGTTTCAATATTAAAATCCAGAAAAACACTTACATTTAATCCCAGTGCAGTTGCTATCTTTTCTAACTGATCCGGTTTTGGATTCCGGATTCCCAGTTCATATTTTCTGATCGTTCCTACGTTAATGCCGGACAGCTCGGCTAACTGTATCTGACTGTATCCTCTAAATTCCCGGAATGCCCGGATTTTTTTACCTACCATAATGTGCTGCCTCCTTAATAATATTTGTGATTCTATTCTAGCACAAAAGTGAATGATGCGAAAGAGGTTGATTTTTACATAGCCTGATAATGTAGAATGGAATATAAAAATAAAATTCGCAAAAGGTTATTGACAAAGTCACAAAAGTGAATTATAGTAAAAAACATCAAAAGAGTCACAAAAGTGACTTGAAAGGAGGACGCTATGAGAACTAATTATATGATGACTGTTGATGATGTCATGGAAGAATTAGGAGTGAAACGCAGTAAAGCATATTCTATTCTAAAGCAACTCAACGATGAACTGGCAAAGGAAGGATATGTGGCAGTTCGTGGAAAGATTCCACGTCCCTACTGGGAAACAAAATTTTATGGATGCTCTCAGAGAGCAGTGTGAAGGAGGTTTTAAGATGTCAGCTTACAAGGACAAAACACAGGGAACCTGGTATGTGAGCTTCCGCTATATTGACTGGACAGGTAAGAAAACGCAGAAGCTGAAAAGAGGGTTCAAGACAAAGAAAGAAGCATTGAATTATGAAAAGGAATTCATAAGAAAGACTGCAGCGGATATGAAGATGGAGATGAACAGTTTTATTCAAGTTTATTTTGAAGATAAAAAGAATGAACTGAAAGAAAATTCAATCCGTAATAAGCAGCACATGATGAACAAGCATATTGTTCCGTATTTTGGGACAAGAAAAATGAATGAGATCACACCGGCAGAGATTATCCAGTGGCAGAATACCATTCAGGAAAAAGGATACAGCAAGACTTATGAGCGTATGATCCAGAATCAGTTAAATGCACTGTTTAATCATGCACAGAAAATTTACAATCTGAAGGAAAATCCATGTAAGAAAGTAAAAAAGATGGGGAAATCGGATGCTAATAAGCTGGAATTTTGGACGAAAGCAGAATATGACAGCTTTATCGCCGGGATTGAGCCAGAGAGTGAGGATTATCTGATATTTGAAATCCTGTTCTGGACAGGAATTAGGGAAGGAGAACTTCTGGCATTGAGTCTTTCAGACTTTGATATGAGTGGTAATCTTTTGCATATCAATAAGACTTATAACCGGATCAGGAAAAGAGATGTGATTGATACTCCAAAAACAGAAAATTCAGTCCGTACTATTGATATTCCTAATTTTCTTAAAGAAGAGGTGCAGGAGTATGCGAAGAAGCATTATGGATTTCCGGAAAATCAGCGGTTATTTCCGATTGTGGCGAGAACACTGCAGAAACGGCTCAAGAAATATGAAGCATTGACCGGTGTAAAACCAATCAGAGTGCATGATATCCGTCACAGCCATGTAGCATATCTGATTTATCAGGGTGTAGAGCCACTGATCATCAAGGAAAGACTGGGGCACAAAGATATTCAGATGACATTAAATACTTATGGTCACCTGTATCCGTCACAGCAAAAAAAGGTAGCTGAGATGTTGGACAACAAACGTTAAATATGGAGGAAAAGACACATGAAAACAAAGAAAGTAGTCAGAAAAATATTTGATACGCTCAATTACAGTAAGAAGCTGAAGATAAGTTCCGTTTTACCGGATCGAGATTCGGATTATGCGATTCTTCTTGAATTAGAGGATGGAAGCAAATTTGAAATTATCATTATCCCAACAAGGAGATTCGTATAAGGAGTGGAACTATGGCTACTAACAGACAAAAAGAAAAAGCCCAGACAAAATATCTGAGCAAGTTCTCTGATAATCAGATTCACTGATATATCATCTTGGCAGATTCAGTATATCACGAATTGAACGATACAACAATTCCCGAATATCTGTTCATCAGAGACTTGCCCGGAGGGGCAGGAGGTGGAAGTGACATTATTTGAACAGGTAAAAGAATGTGTGACAGCCAGACAGGCTGCGGAGCATTACGGGATTAAAGTAAAAAGAAATGGAATGGCGTGTTGTCCGTTTCATAAAGACCGACACCCAAGTATGAAGGCAGATAAAATATATCACTGCTTTGCATGTGGAGTGGGCGGTGATGCGATAGATTTTACAGCAAGGTTATTTGGAATATCACAGTATGAAGCTGCGAAAAAGATGATAGAAGATTTTGGACTGAATATAAAAAACGAAGACAGAAACAAATACAAAAGGACGCACCAAAGCAGGAATACTTTGATATCAAAGAAACCTAAAGTTGTGATGATCAGAGAAAAACTGGAGCAGTGGTTGAAACATGCAACAGACGTGCTGATCAGATATCTGAAATGGATTCAGTTCTGGAAAGAGTTTTACAAACCAGAACCAGATGAAGAGTGGCACGAATTATTTACGGAGGCATTGGCAAATGAAAGAAAGATAAATGACTATCTGGACGTGCTGATGTTTGGAACAGGAGAAGAAATTGCAGAATTTTTCAAGATGAAGAGAAGGGAGGTTGAACGAATTGAAGAAAGAATTGATGAATATCAGCGAGAAGTCCTTGATGGAATTAGAAGATATTGTGAACGAGGAGATGATTACAACAGAAGATGTTAATGATATGTTGGAGCATACGGATAAGGGAAGAACAAAGCAGACAATCAGAAACTGTGTAACGGTACTTCAAAATGATCCGGTACTGAAAAAAGCGATTAAACGAAATGAGCTTTCCGGAAGAATGGACATTGTAAAAGAGGTGCCATGGGAGCGGAGAAATAACAGTCCTACGGTCACAGATACAGACGAATACAATCTGAAAATGTATCTGGAAGAGCATTATGAAATAACAAGTGAGCGTGTGATCAAAGCGGGAATAGATATTGTTTCCAATGAAAATAAATATCACCCAATCAGAGATTATCTGGAGAGCCTGGTTTGGGACGGAATTCCAAGAATAGAAAATATGCTTCCGCATTTTCTGGGAGCAGAAAAGAGTAAATACACAATCGGAGTAATGAAAATGCACATGTTGGCAGCGATTTCAAGAATTTATGAACCGGGAATAAAATATGACATTATGCTGTGCCTGGTTGGAAGTCAGGGAGCCGGAAAGTCTACGTTTTTCAAATATCTGGCGATAAAAGAAGAATGGTTCAGCGACAATCTGGATCATCTGGATGATGAAAATATTTACAGAAAACTGCAGAATCACTGGATTATCGAAATGGGGGAAATGAAGGCAACTATCACAGCAAAGAATATTGAACAGATAAAATCGTTTTTGAGCAGACAGAAAGAAACTTACAAAGTACCTTATGAAGTTCACCCGGAAGACAGACCACGACAGTGTGTATTTTGTGGTACTTCAAATGATCTGAATTTCCTTCCGCTGGACAGAACCGGAAACAGACGATTTGCTCCGGTGATGACAGATATGTCGAAAGCAGAAGTTCATATTCTGGATAATGAAGCAGAGAGCAAAGCTTATATCGAACAGGCCTGGGCGGAGGCAATGGTACTGTATCGACAGGGAAATGTGTTCTTAGGATTCACAAAGGAAATTGAGGAAGAGGCAAAGCGTCTGCAAAAAGAATTTATGCCGGAAGATACCAATGCCGGAATCATACAGGCATTTCTTGATGACTACGATGACGAGTATGTATGTACCAGAATTCTGTTCGATGAAGCGCTACATCGAACCGGAGAAATGAAACAGTGGGAAGGTAAAGAGATTGCTAATATTATGAACAATGCAATTGAAGGCTGGAAACCACATGGTACACATCGGTTCGGAAAGGAATATGGAATACAGCGTTCATGGAAAAGGATGGAAGATTCTGTGAAGAAAGATAAAGACGGCTTTATGGAAGTACCGGAACAGTTGGAGATACCGTTTGAGTAAAGATTATTGTAAACGATGTAAACGGAACTTGAAGGAAAAACTTAAAAAGTTAACTTTTAAAATCTTTTGAGCCCCGTTTACAAATTCCGTTTACAAATTGGAAAGGAGCAGAAAATGATGAAACAGGGAAGATTAGGATACAACAGTAGTAATGGAAGATATGGATTATTATCATCAGACTTATGGATTGATACAGGATTTCACTGTGGAGAAGGACTGGAAGTGCTGGTAGGTGATGAATGGGTACAGACCAGAATGGAGATGAATCTGGCAAGAGAATGGCATCTGGTGGGGACACCTTATTGTGGAGATCTGGAATATGTGCAGGCAAGGATACCTGGATAAATAGGTCTACGATCCGCTTCGGCTGGTGTAAAGCAGACGTCCACCGGACGTTATGCCCCCGGCAGGGCGCAAGGGGACTTTTGATGGACGGTACGGCTGTCGAAAGTGCTTTTGCGTTACTTTTGACAAAAGTAACAAAACCGCCGTATCCGGCGAAAGTTTCTTAAATATCGCCATGTCTGGCGTAAATAAAAATTATGTGCCATATCTGGCACTCAAACAGAAAAGAGGTGAGAAAATTTATGATGAAAAGAACAATCAGTGGCATGATCGGAGCCGGCTCACTGGCTCATAACAGACGGGATTTTGTAGCAGAAAATGTAAATCCAGACAGAGTACAACTGAACATTTGTTATAAGAATGAGAATCTGAAAGAAGTCTATAAAGAACTGTTTGATGATGCGGTGGAGAGATACAATGTCGGGAAAAGAAAGGATCGGCAAATTGCAAATTATTATGAAAAAATCCGACAGGGCAAACAGGAGAAGCTGTTCCATGAAGTGATCTTCCAGATAGGAAATCGTGAGGATATGGCAGTGGGAACGTCAGAAGGAAATCAGGCTGTAAAGGTACTGGACGAATATGCGAAAGACTTCCAGAAACGGAATCCGACACTTCGGGTATTTAGCTGCTATCTGCATCAGGACGAAGCTACTCCGCATCTGCATATTGACTTTGTTCCTTATGTGACCAACTGGAAGGGAAAAGGAATGGATACCAGAGTTTCATTGAAACAGGCATTGAAAAGTCTTGGTTTTCAAGGTGGAAATAAGCATGATACAGAGCTGAATCAGTGGATAAATCATGAGAAAGAAGTGCTGGCTGAAATTGCAAAGCAACATGGAATCGAATGGGAGCAGAAAGGTACACATGAAGAACATTTGGATGTTTATAATTTTAAGAAGAAAGAGCGTAAGAAGGAAGTGCAGGAATTGGAACAGGAAAAAGAAAATCTGACAGTAGAGAATGAAGGATTGACTTCTCAGATTGCAGAAGTAAGGGCAGATATTAAGCTACTGGAAGAAGAAAAAATTCAGTTCCAGAAAGATAAAGAAACAGCGGAAAAACGTGCGAAGAAAGCAGAAACAGAATTGAAAAAACTGGAGGACAGAAGAGAATTCCTGCAACCGATGATGGATAATGTCAGCAAGGAAATAAAAGAGTATGGAATGATTAAAACATTTCTTCCGGAAGCTACAGCATTGGAACGTGCAGTAACTTACCGGGATAAGAAAATAAAACCATTATTCATTGAAATGAAAAATAAAATCGGTGCGATGGCTGCACAGGTGAAAGAACTCACAAGAGAAAGAGATAGTTGGAAAAGTAAGTTTCAGAAGAAAAAACAAGAGCATGAAAAAACAAAAAAGGAACTGGCAGAAGTTCAGAAAGATTATCAGAAATTGTCTGGTGAGAAAGAAATACTGCAGGGAATTGCAGACAGATATAACCGACTTTTACGCATGTTGGGGAAAGATATGGTAGAAAGACTGGTGCAGGACGATATCCGGATGCAGGCGGAACTTGAAGCGAAAAAACAGAAAGAGCAGATGTCGAAAAAAATAGGTGACCGCATACAATGGGCAAGAGAACGAAGTGAAGAACACAATGCACAAATTAAGAAGAATAAAGCAAAGTACAGAGGAATGGAGTTGTAAGAATATGACGAAACAGATTTATGGTGAAAAGAATGGACTGAGCTACACATTGCATGGAGATTATTATCTGCCAGACCTGGAACTCAATGACGAAGAACCGGTATATGGGAAATATGGAATAATGCGAAAGCAGTTTCTGAAGGAACACAGGAGTGCCAAGTATCAATATCTGGTACTGACTGGGAAACTGACGGAGCATTTGAATCAGGTTGATAAAGAAGTAAGAGAAAAAGCTGAGATACTGATGGAACAGATGGCTGTACAGTGGGGAGTGACGGAAGAATTGAAGATGCAGGATCAGATGGAATGGGTTAGGAGGATGAATACTATTAAGAATGTTGCGGAAGAGAATATATTGAAAAACGGTGTATATAAGTAATGGGAGAAAATGATTATTTAAATGTTTTTTATGTAAATTTCAAAATCTTATAAAAAATAGTAGTGGAATGGAATTTATTGAAATTGTTAAAGAAAAAATATATACTATGAAAGGGGGAATATGAAGGAGAACTAGTATATGAATGAAAATAAAAACTATAATGATAAAAATAAAATGTACGATATTATGAATACAACACAAAGCAATTATTCGAATATGTTGAAAAGGTTACAAATTAGGAAATCATTTTCAAATTTTGTGATTACATATTACAGTATCACTTTGATTGTATACACCCTTACAGCAGAGTTTTTCCCAGATAAATTCAACACGGAACTATCTAATTATTTTAATATAATATTATCGATTGTTGTTTTAACATATTCGCTAATTATTACAAATGCAAAATATTCAGAGCGTATACAAGCAGCAGAAAGGGTATTAAATGAAGTTAAAGCAAAAAAGAGAGAATTGACAGAGGGTAATGTTGCAGAAAAACGTAAGGAATATGAAAATATCATGTCAAAAGCAGAGTATCGTTCGGAAATAGATTTTTTTCGTACATTAAAACAAAAATGTAAAAAGAATGATGTGTGCTGGTTGCGTTATAAAAAAGGTTTAGAAAAAATGGAGGATAGAGATGAAGCTGATAAACTAAAAGAGTATTTAAGTGAAAATTTCCCATTAACACAACAATTGAAAATATTTTTACAATATGTGGGAGAGGGGATAATTGTGATTATTCCAATTTTCATTTTTATACTTTGCTTTATTGATTAAATCGATAAAGTTATAATGAATGGGTTTGATGTGAAGTTTTTGAATTTATTGTTAAGTCGGTTGATTAAAATTATTATAAAGAAAATGGTATCCTTGAAAAGGATTCATGCATAGAAGATATATGTACGCGAAAATCAAATATGATATGAGAAAGGTCACGTTGATTAAAAACGTGTCTTTTTCTGTTTGCATGGAATTGAATAGTGGCTGTTAGTTTGATACAATAAAATGGATTATACGGTATTGAGGGTGAGAAAATTATGCCGACAAAAGAACCGCGTTTTCATGGTGAAGTTACGGAAAAAAGTCATAAAAATATGAGTAGAATACGTGGAAAAGATACAAGTATAGAGGTTGTGTTGAGAAAGGCACTATGGCATAGGGGATTTCGTTATCGAAAAAATTACAAAGAATTGCCGGGGAGACCGGATATTGTTCTGACGAAGTATCGTATTGCGATTTTTTGTGACAGTGAATTTTTTCATGGAAAAGATTGGAAAATATTGAAGCCACGATTAGAGAAAGGAAAAAATCCGGATTATTGGGTTAAGAAAATAGAGCGAAATATCCAGAGAGATGAAGAAAAGGACCAGAAATTAAATTTTATGGGGTGGACTGTGATACATTTCTGGGGAAAAGATATTCTGAAAGATACAGAACAGTGCGTTAGAGTGATAGAAGAGACGATATTTGCTCAGAAACTGGAAGAAGTAGACGATGAAGAGGAAATATAATGATGAATTATTTGGAAGAATACGATGAAACGGATCCTATTTCAATTGAAACATATGCAAAAAGGTTGATTGGAAAAACATTTGCCGATGTGTGTAGGCAAGATGATATCACTAAAGCTATGGTTGTCAGGGAGACTGCAAATTACGAAGTAAAACATGAGAATAAGAAGCGAAAAGGCGGTTTAGGAGAACTGATAGAGGAGAGATTCTTTCACTATCAGACGAATAATGATGCACGTCCGGATTTTGATAAAGCTGGTGTAGAACTAAAAGTAACACCGTATAAACAAAATAAGAATGGGACATTGGTGGCTAAGGAAAGACTGATATTGACAATGATTGATTATTTTTCAGTTGTTGATGAGACATTTGAAGATAGTCATATGTGGCAAAAGGCCCGGTTGGTTTTATTGGTGTATTATTTGTATCAACAAGAGATAAAGAATCGGTTAGATTATCGTATTGGATATGTGAAGCTGTTTGCACCACCGGAGCAAGATATAAAAATTATAGCACATGATTTTGAGGTTATTGTTGAGAAAATCAGAAACGGAAAAGCACATGAATTATCTGAAGGGGATACTCTGTATCTGGGAGCAGCACCGAAGGCAGCAACATCAAAAGACCGGAGAAAGCAGCCATTTAGTGATGAATTAGCAAAACCACGGGCGTTTGCATTTAAAAATTCATACATGACATATGTTCTGAACAATTATATTATTCCAGGAAAAAATACATACGAACCAATTATCAAGGGTACAGCAGAGGAATCTTTTGAAGATTATGTTGTAGAAAAAATAGATGCGTATTGTGATTGGTCGGTTACTGATTTATGTAAAACATTCCATATAGAATATCAAAAGAAACCGAAGAGCCTGGAGGCAATGTTAGCATATCGGATGTTAGGCATAAAAGGGAATCATGCGGAAGAATTTGAAAAAGCAAATGTAGTAGTCAAGACGATACGTATTGAGAAAAATAATAAGATAAAGGAAAATATGTCATTTCCAACTTTCAAATTTAAAGAGTTAGTAGAGGAAGACTGGGAAGATTCTACATTTGGAAATTATTTACGTGAAACTCGATTTTTATTTGTGGTTTATAAGTTTGATCAACAAGATGAACTAAGGTTAAAGGGATGTCAGTTCTGGAATATTCCATATGATGATTTGGAAGGTAATGTGAAGGCCGTTTGGGAAAGGACGCAGAGAGTGCTTCGTGAAGGACTTCAGATAGAAAAGAAAAATGGAAAAAATTATAATAATTTTCCAAAATCATCAGAAAATCCAGTGTGCCATGTAAGACCACATGCACAAAATTCAAAAGATACTTACGAACTTCCAGACGGAAGGCAGTATCCAAAGCAATGTTTCTGGTTGAATAATAGTTACATTTTGTCGCAGTTAGATAAGAATTTTATTGAGGATTGATAATGGGTAATAAAGAATATAAAACTTCAGAAGAAGTAAAGCAGAGAGCGGAAGAAGCAATAGGACATACCTTCAAAGAAATATTTGAGTTGGCTCGAAAATATCAACAAGAAAATGGGTTAAAAGAAAAGCACGGAAAGGGAGACATTGGACAAGCCTACGAAGAAGGCTGGTTTAACTATACGTGCAATGAAGAAGCTGAACCAGATTTTAAAGATGCAGATGTTGAATTGAAAGTGACTCCATTTTTAATTAATAGTAGAGGATATAGAGCAAAAGAGAGATTATCACTTGGAAAAATAAACTATAGAGATGAAAATTGGAATGAATATGAAGAAAGTAGATTTTGGACAAAGAATCATCATCTGCTGGTTATGTATTACCAGTATATCCGAAATGTAAAACGCGAGGAGTTCAGTGTAGAGAAAGTAGATGAGATTTTGCTGGAAGAATTGCCGGAGAGAGATCAGATGATTATTCGGCATGATTGGGAAAAGATTGCACGTTATGTAAAAGCGGGTAAAGCACATGAATTGTCAGAACGAGATTTTATGTATCTCAGTCCTGCTAGAAAAGGTGCCGGTGGAGATGAGAAAGTAAAATATAATGACAAATATCCGAAAGCAAAACCAAGAGCGTATTCATTTAAAAAGTCGTATATGACAAAATTGTTTAATGAGAGAATGCTTACCCTAGAGGAAATATCTTATATTTTGCCAGGTGCGGTATTGCCAAAGGAAAAAGAATTTGATGATATTCTGATTGAAACTTTGAAACCATATTTTGGAAGAACAGTTGAATCATTGAAAAAAGAATTCCCTAATTATCGTAACGGATATAGTGAAAAGAACGATATTGTTAAGCAGATATACAAGAGTGAAAATGATTTAGAAGAAACAGATGAATTCCAAAAAGCTAATTATAGATTAAGAACCATTACAGTTGACGAAAAAGGAACACCAACGCAGGATATGTCATTTTCGGCGTTTGATTTTGATGGATTACTGAAAGAAAAGAACTGGACAGAATCTATCGTTTATGATGAAATGGTAGATTCGAAGTTTTTACTTGTGATATTTTCAAAGAATTCAGAAGGGCAAGAAATATTGAATAATGCCCTTATATGGTATATTCCGAAAAAGGATGTAAATAAAGTAAAAGATGTTTGGAAAGAAGCAAGAAGAGTTATTAAAAATGGAATAAAGTTAGAACAGAAATTATCTCACGACAGAGCGGGAAGGTTAATATTTGTGTATGAAAATAATTTCCCGAAGAGTAGCTTTAATAAAGTGGCCCATGTAAGAAATAAGGCAGGAGAGAGCGAATATTTTTGTGAAAATGCAAATTCAGTAAAATTAAAAAATCCTGCAGAGGTTATCACTTTAAAAGAAATTCCAGCGGAATTGAAAGATACTCCGATACCTACTGGAGAATACATGACCAAACAGTGCTTTTGGTTTAATAAGAAATATATGAAACAGCAGATTAAAGATTTTATAAAATCATACTAAAAAATAGAAAAGGATCTTTACAAGAATATAAAAATAGGTTATTATATTCAAGAACGATCGTTCGAATAATAAAAGAAGAGGTAATATAAAGTGAAGAAAACAGTTTGCGAATTGTTTGCCGGAGTAGGTGGATTTAGATGTGGACTTAATAATATAAGAACAGCAGAAGATTATGGTAAAAAAGAAAAATGGGATACAGTTTGGTTTAGCCAGTGGGAGCCAGCAGAGAAAAGTACACAGTACGCACATGACTGTTATGTATATCGATTTGGAACACGATTAGATAATAATGGTGACGATACTACGAATTATAATATTGAAGATGTAGATAAAACAACACTTCCTGATTTTAACTTGTTGGTCGGCGGGTTTCCGTGCCAGGACTATTCAGTAGCATCTTCGTTAGCTACTTCCAAAGGGCTTGAAGGAAAAAAGGGAATTTTATGGTGGTCAATACGTGAGACCTTAGAAACAAAGAAACCACCATTCGCATTATTGGAAAATGTTGATAGATTATTAAAATCTCCTGCAAAGCAAAGAGGTAGAGATTTTGGCGTGATACTTGCATGTTTTCGTGATGAAGGATATACCGTGGAATGGCGTGTGATAAACGCAGCAGAATATGGGTACCAGCAGAGGCGGCGTAGAACATTTATTTTTGCTTATAAAAATAATACAAAATATGCAGACAGAATTTTAAATACAATTGGATATACAGATGCGTTGGAAGAAGAATGCAAGCAAGAATGCATGGAAAATGCAGTCTTAAAAGAAGGATTTTTTGCAGAAACATTTCCGGTAAATAAAGTAGAATCTGCTAAGATGAAAACTAAGGAATTGCCGGTAGAACTAGGTGAAGTATCGGAAACATTTCAATGTGCATTTGAAAATTCTGGAATAATGAAAGACGGAATAATATACACAATGAAGACTGTTCCGAATTATCATGGAAAGCAGATAACTCTTGGTGATGTTATGGAAACAGGACAAGTAGAAGAGCAGTATTTTATTCCAGAAGAAAAGTTATATTATACAGATTCAACGGTTACACACAGTGATGAAACAGAGCAGCGTCTTCCAAAGGAAGATAGACAGACCTGGCAGTATCTAAAAGGTGCAAAAAAATTATTACGTACAAGTTCGACAGGTCATGAATATGTATTCTCAGAGGGTGCTATTTCCATGATTGATCAGGAAGATAAACCGGCACGTACAATGCTGACATCCGAAGGTGGATTCAGTAGAACAACTCATATCGTGAAAGATAAGATGACTGGAAGAGTGAGACTGCTTACCGCAACAGAAGCAGAACGAATCCAGGGATTTCCTACAGATCATACAAAGTATTGTCTGGTTAAAGGAGAAACAGTGGAGATGCCATTGAGAAAACGTAGATTTATGATGGGAAATGCATTAGTAGTTAATCTGGTGGCAGATATGGAGAAGACATTAGATAAGATTTTTGAGTTGGAACAATAAACAAAAGTATAAACGTAGAGGGGATGAATGGATAAATATGGACGATATACAAAAACTAAAAGAAGTATTAATAAATGGAAATCCAATGTTATTTTTAGGGGCAGGATTTTCGTATGGAAGTAAGAATAGCTATGGAGACATGGCAACAGGAAATGTTTTAAAGGATGAAATATATAATATTTTCGTAAAGGGTGCGATTAAAGATAGCTATGAAACGGAAGTACAGCAGTTTACGTTGCAAGAACTGTGTGGATTTGTTAACGACCATCTTAAGAAAAAAGATGAATTAAAAAGTTATCTGATTAATAGATTTCAAGATGTTGAACCGGCATCGTTTCATTATCTATTGTCAGAATATCCTTGGAAAAAGATTTATACGGTAAATATAGATGATTTGGTGGAACATATATGTCACAAGAATCATATAGATTTTGTAGTGCAAAATACATCAAAAGAAAAATCTGTTAAAGATGAATTGGAATATGTTAAGTTACACGGTTGTGTTAATGCGCCAGATGAACCATTTATATTTAGCAAAACAGAGTATGATAATCTGATTAGTTCAAGATTGAATTTTAAGCATAATAAGTTGATTTCGGATATTCAGAATGAAAACTTTATTTTTGTTGGGGCAAGTTTGGATGAACGAGATATCGATTATTATATAAGTCAATATGAAAATGCTGGACATTTTCGAAAAGGAAAGCTGTTTTTTATAGAACCTTACCCAACTTTAAAATTACAGATGAGGGTTGAAAGATTGGAAGGAACTATTATTAAATGGACAACGGAAGAATTTTTAAAATTTGTTAAAAAAATTAATTTTAATCCAACAGAGTTAGAAAAACGAAAAATGCGTTTGATTTATTCTGGAATATATCCGTTAAAAGATATACTAAATTCTGTTCCGAAAGAAGAACCATATGAAAGTAAACTTTATGAAGGATATAATAGTAATTGGTATGATTTGAAAGAAGGATGGCTGTTTGAACCAAGTAGCATATATGAAATATACGAAAAAATAAATCAAATAGATTTTTCTAAAAATAATAATTATTGTTTAGCGTTATATGGAAATGCTTTTTGTGGGAAAGATTGCATTTTAAAACTTGTTGGCTCCTATTTAGAGAAGAAAGGTGTTGAAGTTTTAGAATTTAAAGGAAAGAAATTAGATATTCGTGCTCTGAGAGAATATATTAGCAATTCTACTAACGAAAATTATGCCCTTTTGGTTGAAAATGCAAGTTATTAT
>NZ_JACOOT010000037.1:0-42488 GCF_014287535.1 Blautia segnis
TTAATTTTAATTTTCTGAAAACTTATTTATTTTTCAGTATTCCAGAAGCAATTCCTTGCGACAGCTTGTTTAATATACCACTGCCGCAAGGAGAAGTCAAGCACTTTTTACAAATAATTGCAGATTTTTTTGTTTACTATTATCTTGCATCTGAAACAGCGCTGTAATACATTATAAGAAAGTATTTTTATGGAGGCGATTATGTACCATCCACAATCCCCAGAATTAAAAGAAGCCAGCCCACACGGGACCCAGTCCTTTCCCTGCGCATTTTATCAGACGCAAATGAGCGGTCATGGGTTTATGGTAAAACATCACTGGCATAAAGAAGCTGAGATTCTGTATTTTCCAGGCGGGAATTTCAGAATGGAAATTAATATGGAAGCTTTTGATATCCGATCGGAATGCTTCTATTTTATTAACCCTGGTGAACTGCACAGCGTTCGGGCTGCTTCTACAGAAGTCGTGCAGGAATATGCAGTGGTCTTTCACCCGGAGCTGCTTTGCTCCCCTTTTTATGATACGGTTCAGTCCCAGCTCATCCAGCCGCTGCAAAACGGACAGCTGCATTTTCCAAGATCCATTGAAAAAGAACATCCAGCTTTTCCCCGGCTGCGGACCATATTTCTGAATATTGCAGAAGCTTTTTCCCACTGCTCTTCGCCCGAAACTCTGACAACGGAAACGGAGCATTTTCACCTCACATCCCTGCGTGCCTCCGGAACGGTGTCGGTGGAGCTTGCAGACCAGCTGACGATCAAGGCTTCCCTTCTGCAATTTTTCGCTCTTATGTCCAGATACCAGCTTTTTTCCCGGACAGAAAAAACGGATGACCACAGAGTGGAAACGATCAAGACGGCGATTACCTACATCCGGGAGCATTACCAGGAGAAAATATACATCCGTGACCTGGCTTCCCTGATCGGGCTTAACGAGCAGTACTTCTGCCGTTTTTTCAAAAAAGCCATCGGGCTGTCGCCAGTGGAATATCTGAATGAGTACCGGATTCGGCAGGCAGTGCGGCTTTTGAAGGACAGCTCGCTTCCGGTTACGGAGGTCTGCCTGGACTGCGGATATAATAACATGGGAAATTTTCTCCGGGAATTCCGCAGATACACAGGTACTACGCCGCTGCAGTACCGAAAACGCAGCCAGACTCCTGAGCATATAAATGTATAGTGCTGTTCTGCTTTCCTCCTCAAATTGCATTTATGAAACGCCCAGTTTTAAAATGTCAAAATTTCGTATTTTTTTATCATATTAAGGGAAGTTTTTTCAAATATATGTATGTATAATGTACTCATAACAAAGACGCGAACTACACTTTTTTACAGGAGGATATACATATGGAAAGAAAATGGTGGCAGGATAAGGTTGCCTATCAGATTTACCCGAAGAGCTTTTACGATACAAACGGTGACGGAATCGGCGATCTGCCGGGAATTATAGAGAAGTTGGATTACCTGAAGGATCTTGGCGTAGATATCATCTGGCTTTCCCCGTGCTATCGCTCTCCGCTGGCAGACCAGGGCTACGATATTTCCGATTATTATGACATTGACCCCCGCTTTGGCACCATGGAAGATATGGACCGCCTGATTGCAGAAGCTAAGAAGCGCGGCATGTACATTCTGATGGATCTGGTTGTAAACCACTGCTCCGACGAACACGAATGGTTCAAAAAAGCCTGCCAGGATCCAGATGGAAAATACGGAAACTTCTTTTATTTAAGGGACAAAAAAGAAGACGAGCTTCCAACCAACTGGCGCTCTTATTTCGGCGGCCCTGTGTGGGAGGATCTTCCGGGAACCAACAAGCAGTATCTTCATGTTTTCCACAAGAAACAGCCAGACCTGAACTGGGAAAATCCGGAACTTCGTGAAGAGGTTTACAAGAACATCAACTGGTGGCTGGACAAGGGCCTGGGCGGTTTCCGAATTGATGCGATCATTAATATTAAGAAAGCTCTTCCCATGCATAATTACGAGCCAGACCGCGAGGACGGACTTTGCTATATTGGAAAAATGCTGGAAGAAGCGACTGGAATCGGGGAATTCCTTGGAGAAATGCGGGACCGCACCTTTAAGCCACACGATGCTTTTTCCGTAGGCGAAGTTTTCAACGCAAAGGACGAGGAGCTTCCGGATTTCATTGGGGATAATGGATATTTCTCTTCCATGTTTGATTTCAATGAAACGATTTTCGGCGGATCGGAAAAGGGCTGGTATGACTGTAAGGAAATTACACCGGACGATTACAAGCGCTGCTGTTTTGAGACACAGGCAAAAATGGGGAATTTCGGATTTGTTTCCAATATTATTGAAAATCATGACGAGCCTCGTGGTGTGAGCCACTATATTCCAGAGGGAGACTGCTGCAATACCAGCAAAAAGATGCTGGCAGCATTGAATTTTATGCTCCGCGGACTGCCGTTTATTTATCAAGGCCAGGAGCTTGGCATGGAAAATGTGCCGTTTAAATCCATTGATGAGGTGGATGATATTTCTACTTTGGATGAGTATAAGGTTGCACTGGATGCGGGACTTGCTCCTGATGCAGCATTGAAGGCAGTTGCACGCCGCAGCAGGGATAATGCGCGGACACCGATGCAGTGGTCAGATGGGAAAAACGCTGGATTTACCACTGGCACTCCATGGCTTCGGGTGAATCCCAACTATACTGCCATTAACGTGGAAAAAGAAGCGCAGGATCCGGACTCTGTACTGAATTTCTATAAGAAACTGATTGCA
Organism: Blautia segnis; assembly: GCF_014287535.1. Lineage (NCBI taxonomy): Bacteria > Bacillati > Bacillota > Clostridia > Lachnospirales > Lachnospiraceae > Blautia > Blautia segnis. The sequence goes on from NZ_JACOOT010000037.1 coordinate 2,751, forward strand.
CTTCGCAAGGATCCGGAATATAAGGAGACAGTTGTGTACGGTGCTTTGGAGCCATTTATGGAGGAGCGCCACAATCTGATGGCTTACTACCGTAAGTGGGATAAGACGCTTCTGGTAGTTGGAAATTATCAGTGGGATGAGCAGGAAATTGAGCTTCCAGGCGCATGCAAAAAAGTGCTGATCAATAATTATCCAGATGTAGTTATAGATGGAAATAAGATTAAGCTGCATGGATATCAGGTGCTGGTTCTGGAATTGGCAGCATAATAAAAAGGACTGCCCTCGCCGAATCGATTTTTCTTTCTCAGGTAAATCGACTCTGCGGGGCAGTTTTTGATTATTTGGAAAATTCGGGCAAAGGGGTTATTCCTTTTGGGAAGTATTTCTTTCCTGCTCCATCTCCCACTCTTCTTTGCGTATCTGCGCTACAATCCCTCGAACTCCGACCACAACAGCAAGACTAACGGCAAAAATAATCACTGTATAAATTTTTTCACCGAAATTCAAATCTTTTATGTAAGACAGACCCCCGCTGACCACAAAATTGACTGACATAATTACCAGAAACGTCACGGCACCGATGATCCGTTCCAGCATTACATTTGATGTGCGGAATTTCCTTGCCGGCAATTTTTTATCCAGATAACTCACGCAGAAGATCAGTACCAACGCCAGGAGCCAACAGGTAATGCTGATATAATGAATCAGTGGAAGTCCGCTGATTTTTCTAACAATAAAGGGAAAATCTACCAGGACAAATATTGTCAGGTTAAGGATATACAGCACCACCTGCAGTCCCATAAGCTGTCCAGTGCTAACAGAGTCCATGAGCATTTTCTCCGTCTCTTTCTGGTACTGCTCCGGCTCTAAATGCTTCCCTGCCAGAAGCTCGCTGACAGAAATGTCCAGTTCTTTGCAGAGGGGCTCCATAAGGCTCACATCTGGAAAGGAGCGGCCCGTCTCCCACTTGGAAACGGCGCGGTCCGTTACATTTAATTTTTCACCCAGCTGCTTTTGGGTTAGTTTTTTCTCTTTGCGGCATGCGGCGATGAATGTGCCTATTTCATTTTTTGTTATGTCGGTCATGATGTGCCTCCTTGTGATGGTTCTTTCTTCTAGTACATCGTTTCGTAAATAACTATACCAATCGCGTAGGATGTGGATTCGAGTGTGCAGGTATAAAAACGCAGGCGTAGCGGGCTACGCTGAGGCTTTTATACCTGGGCAATCGGATTCACAGGCAAGTGAGTGGTATAGTTATTTCGAAAACGATGTACTAGTAAGAACCTTGCCGCGATCAAGACAGCCGTAGGAATCTGGCTGATTTGTTATCTTGATTATGCCATAAATCAGGGAATTCGTCACCCTACCGATGGTTGATTGCGGTAAAATTGCGGAATTTTTTATCTTACAAACAATTTATTGACAAATTTTCCCATTATTACTATAATGACAAAAGAACAGGGGAGCTTGTAAACAGGCTGAGAGGAAATTATGAATTTCGACCCTTTACCTGATGCGGATAATGCCGCCGTAGGAAGTCATAATGATTTTTTTCGGAGACACCAGAACGCGGGTGTCTCTTTTTTATTTTGAAAGTCCTGGACGGCAACCATGAGTGAGCCATGCCTGCATGAGCGAATTCATGGATATCGGACAGGCTAGACCGTATGAGTAAGTAGGGCAATAGCCCGGATTACGAATACGGGCGGCAACTATGGGAGCGTCGCAGACGCGTAATAGCTGACTTTCAAATGTCTGCGCAGCAGACATTTCCTTATAGAGGCAGCAATGCAGCGTTCGGCTGGGGGCACCACTTTCGGACGCTATATAAAATTAATGCATAAATAGCACCAGTTCCTGTCCGGTATTTTCCAGGCAGGACAAGAGAAAGGATGAGACATTATGAGAACAGCATTAACAATCGCTGGAAGTGATTCCAGCGGAGGCGCCGGTATCCAGGCTGATATCAAGACAATGATCAGCAATGGAGTATATGCTATGAGTGCAATTACCGCACTTACCGCACAGAATACTACCGGTGTAACAGGAATCATGGAGGCAACGCCAGAATTTCTGGCAGAACAGCTGGATAATATTTTCACAGATATTTATCCTGACGCAGTGAAAATTGGAATGGTATCTTCCAGCGCATTGATTGAAACGATTGCGAAGAAGCTTCATCAGTATGATGCCAAAAACATCGTTGTGGATCCAGTTATGGTAGCCACCAGCGGAGCCAAGCTGATCAACGACGAGGCAATTGATGCTCTGAAAAGCCAGCTTCTTCCCATGGCAACGGTCCTCACTCCAAATATTCCGGAAGCTGAAGTTCTTTCCGGAATGAAAATAGAGACAGCCGACGATATGATCAAGGCCGCTGCTGCCATTGGGGAAAAATATCACTGCGCAGTGCTTTGCAAGGGCGGACATCAGCTGAACGATGCGAATGACCTTCTGTGGCGTGACGGCGGTTACAAATGGTTCCAGGGAAAACGGATCAACAATCCCAACACGCATGGAACCGGCTGCACTTTATCCAGTGCCATTGCTTCTAATCTTGCAAAGGGATTTGACCTGGATACTTCTGTGGAACGTGCCAAGAAGTACATTTCCGGTGCTCTGGCTGCCATGCTGGATCTGGGAAAAGGCAGCGGACCTATGAATCATGGATTTGCAATTCAAAATGAATTTACATTAGCCAAGGAGGACAACTAACATGACCGAAAAACGTACCTCAATCTTCGAAAACGGCCTGATCTGGTTCGGCGCAGGCGTTTCCTTGGCAGAAATCCTCACAGGAACTTACTTTGCCCCGCTGGGCTTTCAAAAAGGGCTTCTTGCCATTATTATCGGACATCTTATAGGCTGCACCATGCTTTTCCTTGCAGGCGTGATCGGCGGCAAAACGCGCCGCAGTGCTATGGAAACTGTAAAAATGAGCTTCGGGGAAAAGGGCGGAATCTTCTTTTCCTTCCTGAATGTGCTCCAGCTGGTGGGCTGGACTGCCATTATGATCTATGACGGCGCGCTGGCAGCTGACGGTGTGCTTCATACAGGCAGCTGGGTATGGTGTCTGGTTATTGGCGCACTGATCGTGCTGTGGATCTTCATCGGTATCACCAACCTGGGAAAAATCAACACCATCGCAATGGCGGCTCTGTTTATTCTCACACTGGTGCTTTGCAAGCTGATCTTTTTTGATGGCGGCACAGCACTTGCCATTGGAGAAGAGGCAATGTCCTTTGGCGCTGCTGTAGAGCTGTCTGTAGCAATGCCGCTGTCCTGGCTGCCGCTTATCAGCGACTACACAAGGGAAGCAAAGGAACCTGTGAAGGCTACCGCAGTGAGTGCGATTATTTATGGCCTGGTAAGCTGCTGGATGTACGTGATCGGTATGGGCGCTGCTATTTATACCGGAGAGTCTGATATTGCACAGATCATGGTAAAAGCAGGACTTGGAATCGCAGGACTTCTGATCATTGTATTTTCCACTGTTACCACCACATTCCTGGATGCTTATTCCGCCGGAATTTCTTCTGAATCTGTATTTTCCAGGATCAATGGAAAATATGCGGCCATTGCAGTGACTGTGATTGGAACCATCGGCGCCATTGTTTATCCAATGGACAATATTACAGATTTCCTGTACCTTATTGGTTCCGTGTTTGCACCTATGATTGCCATCCAGATTGCAGATTTCTTCCTGCTCAAACGCGCCGACAGCCTGGGCGAGGCCGTTGACATCACAAATGCTGTGATCTGGGTAATTGGATTCATTCTGTATCGAATTTTAATGAGAATTGATATCCCGGTAGGAAATACACTGCCGGATATGGTGATCACTATTTTGATCTGCATGGCGGCACGAAATGTTTTTAAAGAAAAAAATTCATAAATCAACCAATTCCATGTAGTAATAAACATGAAAGCCCTCAGAGAAAAAACTCCGAGGGCTTTCGTTTTGGCTTATCGAAACGTATCGTATTCACACCGTGTATAGGAACCAGACATGCTTTAATTTTCGTTTTCCTCCAGCGTCACTTCCACAACTGTATCCCGGGGATCTGGGAGGGGGTAGCTGTCGCAGGTGTCTGCGTTAAGGAAGAAAAACTGGTTCTGGGAGTATTCTTTCAGATTCCAGTAGTTTGTCAGGCGAACTTCGGAATTGTCGCTGATGCGGCGGAGTCTTTTAATCTTTCCGTGGATTCCGGTGAGGGGAATGGCTCCTGCCTGGGCTTCCATAACGTGGGCGTAGATCTTGCTGCCATTGCGGGTGTAGCGGCCCCATTCCGGCTTGTCAATTCCGGCGTAGCCGCAGCCGTAAATACTCTTGGAGTTCTCGTCCATCCACTCGCCCACTTCTTCCAGAATCTTCACGGATTCCTTTGGAATACGGCCTTTGGCATCCGGGCCTACGTTCAGAAGAAGGTTGCCGCCTTTGCTGACACACTCAACCAGCATATGAATGACCATCTCCGCTGATTTATAATGGTGATCGCTGGATGCATAGCCCCAGTTGTTGTTCAGGGTCAGGCACGCTTCCCACGGCACCGGATCACCTAACTCATTGCGGATTCCTGCCGGAGGGATCATCTGCTCCGGAGAGGCGAAATCTCCGGAATATTCCGTTGGGTTGGCTGTAAGAATAGAACCGGAATCCTCTGCACTTCCTTCCAGACGATTATCAATGATCAGCCACGGCTGAATGGAACGCACCATAGAAATCAACTCCTGTGCTTTCCATTTATCACATTTCATATCCCCATAAGAAAAGTCGAACCACATCAGATCCAGCTTTCCGTAATTGGTGAGAAGCTCCTTGATCTGTCCGAACATAAAATCCAGATAACGGTCAAAATTGCGGTTCTCGTTGGAGCACTCCGGGTGATTGCGCATTGGATGATGCATGTCGCCATAGTGCGGGAAATCCGGGTGACGCCAGTCAATAATGGAAAAATACAGGCCTACCTTGATTCCTTCTGCACGAAAAGCTTCCAAAAATTCTTTTACCAGGTCTTTGTGGCAGGCTGCATTCATGGAATTGTAGTCTGTCAGCTTGGTATCAAACAGGCAGAAACCGTCATGATGCTTGGCGGTAAGTACGGCGTACTTCATGCCGGCCTTCTTTGCCAGACGAGCCCATTCTCTTGGATTGTAATTTTCTGCTGTAAATTCTTCTGTCAGTGGGCAGTACTCCTCATGGGGAATCTGCTCCACACTTCTTACCCACTCACCACGGGCTGGAATTGCATACAGCCCCCAGTGGATAAACATGCCGAAACGGGCATCACGGTACCACTCGGTACGTTTGGTTCTTTCTTCGATTACTTTATTCATTTCTTCGTCCTTTCCTATCAAAAATATCTCAACCAATCAAATAAATACTCAGTTCAGAATTTTATCATGAAGCAAAATACTTCTCCAATTCCCTCTTCATATCTGCGGGAATTTCCCGCTCAAATGAAAGCTCTGGCTCATTTGCCACCCATGCGGCAGCTGTGCAAAGGGTTTTCGCCCCTTCCGCCAGCGCACGGGGAGAAATATATTCTACGGTATCGTGTCTCGTATGCATGCCGAAACCATCGCGGTTCAAGGTAAGAGCTGGAACAGCTTTCCATGCAAAAGTGTTGGAGTCGCTGGCCCAGACCTGGTTTTTGATGGTAACGCCAAGCTGATTTTCCTCCATAAGCGCTTTTAACGCTGCGCACACCGTAGGATCCGCAGTCACTCCCAGCACATTTCCTCCAAGAAGCTGTCCTGCCAGATCTACATTCAGATTAAATACATGTTTTCCCATTTCGTTTTCATGGGATTTCACATAGTTCTGGCTTCCGATCAGGCCTTTTTCCTCGGAACCGAACCAGATGAACTCCATGGTTCTGGCTGGTCTGTGCTCTGCGAAATAAAGAAAAGCTTCCATCGCCATAGCACCGCCGGACATGTTGTCATAGGCTCCAGGACCTTCCGGCACAGAATCATAATGAGCCGTCACTGTGACGATTTCCTCTGGAAATTCAGTTCCCAGAATGCGGACTGCCACATTGGCAGAGTTCCGGGAAATTTCGCTCTGCTGAATATTCAGCCTGCACATGGAAGCTTCTTTTTCTACAATTTCCACGGCATCCAGATAATGAATAGCTGCCCCCGGAAGGTCACATGCCTTGCGGCGGTACTGTATAGGCGTTCTGTCCTCGCCCTGATCAAGCGGTGTACCGCAAACCGTCACAAATCCCACAGCCCCAGCATCCTTAATCTTGTTGATCATATCCTCCCGTACAGGGTCGCACACCAGCACAACAGCGCCCTTCGCCTTAGAAAGACTGATGTCATCTCCTTTTCCTACGAAAAGAAATGGGGCAGTGATGCCTTCTGCCGGGGTGCATGCACCGTTCAAATATGCACGCACCCGATAAGATTTCTCATAAGGTTGGCAGATGGTCAATTCAGCTCTTTTCTCCTGGAAATCCGGGCACTGGAAAAGCTCCATGCGGGGAGTCTGGATATAGGTTTCTTTTCCTGGCTGAGCTGCGATCTTTTCCGCTTCCTTCAGGATGTATTCTGCTGCCTTGTGTTCCCCTTTTGTCCCGGACTCACGGACATAGGCGGTATCCGCAACAAATTGATAGGCTCTTGTTCCATCCGGGTGAATTTCTGTGTAATGATTCATAATATATACTCCACTAAAAACAGTTCTCAGTTCCAAACACAGTTTAATATTATGTATTGTTCTTTATAGTTGCCGTTTGTCTCATATGCCAAAATCATGCTTCGCATAATTTCTCACCACAATTCACCAAACATTATCCATGAAAAATCATTTTTCAAAGGCTTACATCTCCGGCACTTCTTCCATAATACGAATCAGCATATCGCCGGTTCCTACATTATAGCCGCTGGTTGCATAAATTCCCACAGATTCTCCGTTTGTTACCAGAATAAGCGGAAGCTTATCCGGGTCCACATACATTCTTCTGCCCAGAAGCTCAATGTTTTCCTCAAAGGAATCGTAGTAAACGGAAATCTTCGGGAAAGTCTTCAGAACCTTTGCAAGAAGCGGGTCGCCCTTAGCTTCCCCAGTACGAATCATAAAGGAAATGCAGGTTTCAAACTGGTGGAATTTTTCTGCATGTTCCAGCATTTCGTTCAAAATATGCTCGGTAGGCTCACGGCTCTCTTCCAGCCACATAAGGATTTTCTTGCCACCCCGGGTAAGGTCTGCGCAGGTCACAATTCCGCCATCTGCATCTTTTACCTCAAACTCTGGCAGGGAAATACGCTCCAGCATATCCCCCAGCTGTGCTTCCCGAAGGCGCAGAGTTTCGTAATGTTTCTCTTCGTCCTTCACAATGATTGTCTTTTCCCAGGAGAACTGGTTTCCGTTTGGCAGGCGGTTGGTGGTGATGATCCGGTATGTGCCTGGAATCAACGCCAGTTCCAAAGTATCTCCTTCCCAGGCTCTGTTTGTAAGATCCAGGGAAGCATATTCGTTTCCAACAAGACGTCCAATGGTCCAGTTCTGGTAATAATTCCACTGGGTACCCTCTTCCTTTTTCAGGTAAAGAGCTGCGCTCCATTTCTCCTGTTTCAGAACAGATACAAACTGGCATTTATCCCAGTACTCCATTACATGGCTTCCAGGATTTAATCTGGCCGGGATTCCAAGAGTACGGGCAATTGCTACGAAAAGCACTTTCTGGGAGCGCTCTGTTCCGATGCCGGATATCAGACATTCGTATGGAGTCTCCATTACAGTCTCACGCTCGTTATATGGGTAAGCAGTAATGAGCTCTCTGATATAGTTCCAGATTTCTGCCGGGTTCTCACGGAAAGCGGCTTTCTGTTCTTCTGTAAAGAATGAGAGAATACCTTTTCTGTATGGGCGAAGAAGCTCGTATTCTACACGGGGATTCAAAACATAGTTGATATATAAATCGTACTCATCTGCTTCTCTATACTGCTGTGCATATATTTTGCCATATGCAAGATGCTCTTCCAATACGCTGCACACGCAGTCCGTGTGATCCTTCTCAGACAAAACATCTGCCATTGCCTGGCGAAGCTCTTTCTCATCTTCTCCTGCAAGAAATGCCGTCAGTTCTGGATTCACCCAGTTCTCTTTCTTCTCGCGGCGAAGCTGATTCGCCTCATTCAGGCGGCGGGTTCCGATTGCTTTCTGCTCTGGAGTGGGCATATCCGGGTTCACAGGAGTGTCTACAGGTGCGATCACATCTACAGCTTTCCAGTCCTCTGCTGCCACAGCCTCTCCTGTAAGAATCAGCTTCACATTCACCTGCTCTCTGGTATCCACATCTGCCTGGGCAAATCCTTCCATGTCCGGGCGGAACGCGGCAACACGCACGCTTCCAAATCCGGTAACCAGAGAAACGTTTCCATTCTCATCTGTCATAGCTTTGGCAATGGGATAATATTCTCCCATGTTCAAAACCTGGAACTGTACCTGGGCATCTTTCACCGGTGCACCTGCATGGTCTGTCACCTGTACTGTCACTGTCTTAACCTTTGCATAGCGCGCAGTCTGGTTTAGCATAACCGCTGCCCCCTCTTTGCCGATCACATCCTCCCCTTCTGCGGGGAAAAGATCAAACAATCTGGAATGGACCATCATGGCTCTGGAGGAAGCATTGGTAAACCAACCTTTGTTCAGAATCATAAGGGGCTCGCACGCTCCTGTGAAATACCACTTTCCATCGCACCACAGCTCTACCCATGCATGGTTGTCATCACAGTGGGACCATCTTGGCACATACACCTGACGTGCCGGGATTCCCACGCTTCGAAGTGCATTTACCAGAAAAACAGACTCCTCGCCGCAGCGTCCATAGCCTCTTCTGTACACCGTAAGAGCCGGAAGGGTTCTGTCATCTCCGCTGTGATAAGTAGCTTCCTCGGCGCACCAGTAATTTACTTCAATTGCCGCATCTTTCGCATTTTTTCCTTCAATACGATCCTTTAACTCATTCCAGAAAAACGTTCTGCAGGGAAGTACTTCTTCCTCATTCACTCTATGATCCAGAATATAGTTCAAAAACATTTCCTCTGGAAGCGCATGCACTCGTTCCAGATGATTATAAAGAAACAACCCATGACCTGCAAAATCCTTAATATCCTCGAAAGAATAATTCACCAGATCACTATACGGCGCTGTCACATACAAATACTTCATAGCCAGCGCCAGGTCCCTGTCACAGGCATCCAGTTTCCCGCAGATGTTCTTCAGCGGCTCTCTGTCCGCTCCAAGCTTTTCTGTTAATTTCAAAAATTCTTCTTCAATTTTCTTCTCACTGTTCTGAAGAAACATATATTCATCCTCCTCATCGAAAGAAGTTTATTATAGAAAAAACGCCCTTTCACGAAAAAACTGTTCTTTTTTGTGAAAGAGCGTGTAGCGTGACGGAGACAGCCAGCGGCACCCGTCCGCTGCTCCATCACAAAGTAGCTAATACATTCCGGGCTCTTCTTACTTCTGCCTCGCTGGTCCTGAAAATCTCAAACTCGCTTAAAGACGGCAAGCCCATGCTCACTCCGTCCTTGCGGTACTGCATCTCACTTTCCAGCACAATTTTGCCCGTCATATGATAATCTGTGATTCCGGTCTTCTCATAGATAGAAGAAATGGCATCTGCATTTACCCCGGCGCCAGCCATAATATGAATACGGCCTGCGCTTGCCTTCACCAGGTCAGCAAGAAGCTGGGAGCCATCCACGCAGTTATTCTTCTGTCCTGATGTAAGAATGGTGTGAAAACCAAGGGAAATGGCCTGCTCAAGAGCCTCCATAGGATCCCTGCACACATCAAATGCACGATGCAGGGTCACGGACATTCCCTTCGCTTCCTCCATCAGCTGTGCAAGATGCTCCACATCCAGAGAGCCATCCGGCCGCAGCATACCGATCACCACGCCCTGCGCTCCCAGCTCACGGAATCTTCTCACTTCTGAACGAATAATATCAAATTCATAATCTGTATAACAAAAATCACCGAATCTTGGGCGGATCAGAGCATGGATCTTAATGTCACTGTGCTCTCTGATCTCACGGAAAAGGCTCTCAGAAGGGGTTGTCCCTCCGATCACCACATTCCCGCAAAGCTCAATCCGGTCCGCTCCGCCTTTTTCAGCGGCAAGTACAGATTCCACAGAATCTGCGCATACCTCCAAAATAAACTTTTCCATATCCTCTTTTTCCTTTCACGTTCCTGTTCACTGCCTTCGCAGCAACGCGCTTCGCAAAATTCTATCATTCATGGACAGAAACTTATTTACGCAATCCTTTCTCAGTACAGCGCAACGCCAAGAGAATCCAGCATGTCCTGAACGGAACCATCTGGAAACTCATCCGTGATAATTCCATCCAGCGCATCCAGCTGTGTAAATTTGTAAGATTCATTAAAATAAAATTTCTCCCGCTCCATCACAGCGTACTTATGTCTGCTGCTCTCAATGGCAGCTTTCTTAGTCAGGCCGTCCTCCACGCCCAAAGTGGTAACGGTGTGATCCATCATATCAATTCCGCAGCTTCCCATAAAGGCCCGGTCAAAGCTGTATTGCCGGATCACCTGGATTGCTGCGGAGCCAAGGAACCCGTTTACTGTGGGATACATGATTCCCCCGGTTCCAATGGCTGTGATCTTGGGATTTTGCGCAAGCAGCTGTAGAATATCGATCATGTTGCTTACTACGGTAAGCTGCATGTTGGATTTCGCGATCAGCTTGGCAAGTTCAATATTGGTTGTGGAAATATCCAGAAAGATTGCCTCTCTTTCCCGGATCAGTTTCATGGCCTTGGCCGCAATCACCATTTTCTTTTCCACATGATAATTTCTTCTGTCGATAACATCTCTTTCCAGCGGGTAATCCTGGGAAAGAATCGCACCACCGTAAGTTCTTTTTAATTTGCCGGCATTTTCAAGAGTTTTCAGATCTTTACGGATGCAGTCCTCTGTCACCTGAAACATTTCGCTCAGTTCCCGGACGCGGACTTTCCCCTGTTCCCGAAGGACTTTCTCGATGGCTTGCTGCCTTTCTTCAATGAACATCCTTCTTCCTCCTGTTTCCCGTTACATTTCTGTTATCTGCCAGCGGCTTACCAGAAAGCTTCTAAATAATATTGCCCACAGACAACACATCCTTCTTTAGAAAACCTGCTGGTCATTGCTGTACAGAGTGCTTATCTACTGCACCTGGCTGCAGGCAACAAAATGTCCCGGTTTTACCTCAACAAGCTTCGGCTGGCTCTTATGACAGCTGTCCTTGCAAACCGGACAGCGGCTGCAGAACTTACACTCATCTCCAAGTCCGATGGGGTTCGGAAGAGTACCCTCCAGCATGATTCTCTGACGGTTCTTCTCAATATCCGGATCCGGAATCGGGATGGCGGAAAGAAGAGCCTTGGTGTACGGGTGCATGGGGTTCTCGAAAAGCTCCTCGCTCTCAGCAAGCTCAACCAGTGATCCTAAGTACATAACACCGATACGGTCACTGATGTGCTTAACCATAGAAAGGTCATGGGCAATAAACAGATAAGTCAGTCCTCGTTCTCTCTGAAGCTGCTCCAGAAGGTTGATAACCTGAGCCTGAATGGAAACGTCCAATGCGGAGATTGGCTCATCACAAACGATAAAATCCGGATCCACTGCAAGTGCACGGGCGATACCAACTCGCTGGCGCTGTCCGCCGGAGAACTCATGAGGGAAACGGTCTGCATGCTCTGCCTGCAGTCCAACTGTCTCAAGAAGCTCCAGGACCTTGTCGTTACGCTCTTTCTTATTCGCTGCAAGGCCGTGGGCATCAATTCCCTCTGCTACAATATCCAGAATCTTTCTTCTTGGGTTCAGGGATGCATATGGATCCTGGAAAATCATCTGCATTCTTCTGCAAAGCTCATGTCTCTGCTTCTTATCCAAATTCTTGTCAATCTTTAGTCCGTCGAAGGTTACGCTTCCTTCGGTAGGCTCATAAAGATGGATCACAGTTCTTCCAAATGTGGATTTACCGCATCCGGACTCTCCAACCAGACCAAGAGTCTCGCCCTTGTAAATCTGAAGGGAAACGTCATCCACTGCTTTCAGGATCTTTTTGTTTCCAACATCAAAATATTTCTTCAGGTTCTTTACGTCAAGAAGTACCTGCTTGTCATCATTTTTCATCAGCTTTTACCTCCTGTGCCATCTCATCCAGCATCCAGCATGCTGACTTGTGATTCTTGCCGCATTCGGTATAATCCGGCATAAATTTCTGGCAAACGATCATCGTCTCCTGACATCTTGCAGCAAAAGGACATCCCACCGGCGGATCCATCAGATCTGGAGGAGTACCTGGAATGGCCTGAAGCTCGCCGCCTTTTTCGTGTGCTTTCGGAATGGAACGGAGAAGTCCCTTGGTGTACTCGTGACATGGGTTGTGGAAAATATCCGCCACATCACCAGTCTCAACCAGCTTGCCGCCGTACATAACTGCTACACGGTCTGCAATGTTTGCCACAACGCCAAGGTTGTGGGTAATGATAATAATAGAGGTCTTGATTTTCTTCTGAAGGTCGCGCATCAGATCCAGGATCTGTGCCTGGATGGTTACGTCAAGTGCTGTGGTAGGCTCATCCGCGATCAGCACCTTGGGATCGCACGCAAGGGCAATGGCGATCACAACACGCTGTCTCATACCGCCAGATAACTGATGAGGATATTGGTCATAACGTGCCTCCGGATTGGAGATTCCAACCAGGGAAAGAAGCTCAATGGCTCTTGCCTTGCGGTCTGCCTTGCTCATCTCCTTGCAGTGCTCCTTGAGCATTTCCTCGATCTGTTTTCCAACCTTCATGGTAGGGTTCAGGGAGGTCATTGGATCCTGGAAGATCATGGCGATCTCGCTTCCTCTGACCTGCTGCATCTGACGCTCTGTGTATTTGGTCAGGTCATTTCCCTGGAACATAACAGTTCCGTCTACTACTTTTCCATTCTTGGGAAGAATTCCCATAACGCCCTTCATGGTAATGGATTTTCCGGAACCGGACTCTCCAACTACCGCAAGGGTCTCCTGCTCATTCAGGTAAAAATCCACGCCGCGCACAGCCTGCACAACACCTTTGTGCGTCTTGATGTGGATGGTAAGATTCTTTACTTCTAATATTTTTCCCATAGCTGTACCTACTTTCTCATCTGCGGATCAAGGGCATCACGAAGTCCGTCGCCCAGAATACTGAAGCATACCATAATCAGTACGATAACGATAGCCGGGAAAACCAGTACGTGCGGATACATACGCAGTACCTGATAGCCGCCGTTGATCAATACACCAAGGGAAGCCTGCGGCTCTGCCAGACCGATACCGATAAAGCTTAAGAATGCCTCTGTGAAAATAGCACTTGGGATTGTGAACATAACGTTGATTACGATAACGCTGACTGTGTTCGGGATCAGATCCTTCATAATAATATTGAACTTGCTGGTTCCAAGAACCTGGGAAGCAAGAACGAATTCCTGGTTTTTCAGCTTCAGGATCTCAGCACGGACAAGTCTTGCCATGTTTACCCATCCGGTAATGGAAAGGGCTGCGATAATAGTTCCTACACCTGCCGGGAACGCCATCAGGAAAAGGATTACGATAATAAGGCTTGGGATACCTACCAGTACCTCGATGATACGCTGCATCACAGCATCCACCTTGCCGCCGAAAAGAGCGGAAACAGCACCGTAAAGGACTCCGACTACAAGGTCAAGAATTGCAGCTACAAGTGCGATCATAAGGGAAATTCTGGTTCCCATCCAGGTACGTACCCAAAGGTCACGTCCAAACTGGTCAGCACCGAAAATATGTGCTGCGCTCGGAAGACCGTATACATTGTTATAATCTGTATCTCTAAATGAATATTTACTGAAAATCGGTGCAAAAATGGCAAGCAGGATAATTGCTACCAGAATAAATAATGCTACAACTGCTGCCTTATTCTTTTTCAGACGGATCCATGCATCTGCCAGCATAGTGGAAGCCGGAGCTGCGATATGCTCTTTCTCAGAGGCTTCTACCTTTGCTTTCTGATACATGCTGCGGTCAATTTTTGATTTGTCCACAATCAGCTCTCCTTTCCTTTAGCAAGACGAATTCTCGGGTCAATAAGAGAATAAGCCAAATCAACAAGCAATACGATCAGCATATAAAATGCTGCATAGAAAATAGTAATACCCATGATTACCGGATAGTCATTGGCTTTGATACAATCTACGAAAAGACTTCCGATTCCGGGGATACTGAAGATATTCTCAACAGCGAGGGATCCTGTCATAAGGTTTACCACAATAGGTCCTAAAATCGTGACAACCGGAAGAATGGAGTTACGTACAGCATGACGCATCAGCACCTTCATCTGGCTGAGACCTTTCGCTCTGGCTGTTATGATATAATCCTGATCCAGTACATCCAGCATTTCTGTACGCATAAAGCGGGCAACCATGGCTGTTGCACTAAATGAAAGCGCAATGGACGGCAATACGGAACAGTTCCAGCCGGTCCAGAATCCAACCGGGAGAACGCCCCATTTCAGACCAATGTAATACTGGAGAAGGGCTGCAGCGACGAAGTTCGGCACCGAGACGCCCAGCACGGCCAATATCATGGTAAAATAATCAATTCCGCTATTGTGCTTCCAGGCAGCCAGGATTCCTAAGATCAATCCGATTGCAAGTCCGATCAGTACTGCCTGGATACCAATCAAAGCAGATGGTCCAAGACGTCCTGTGATAACTTTGGAAACATCCTGGTTTACATAGGTAAAGGAAGTACCTAAATCTCCCTTGAGCATGTTCTTAATATATTTCACATACTGCATGGGAAGAGAATCATTTAATCCGTACATTTCCAGCACACGTTCCTGCTGCTGGGGCGTCATAATGCTAAAACGCTCCGCATCAAAAGGTGTACCCGGAAGATTTTTCATCATGAAAAAGGTACAGGTCACGATTACCCATAAGGTAACCAGGATGTACCCTAATCGCTTTAATACATATTTCAGCATGACATCACCTTTTCTTTCTGTAAAAACAGACCGTATACCGGCTGAAGCAGCCACTTCTGTATACGGTCCGTTACTTATTCCTTAAGAAATTTTGCTTGCATTTTCACTGATTCTCGCGCCTTGCCTGAAAATCAGGTCTTAAACGAATAATCACTCAGCGGAAATTATTCGAAGGAAGCATATTTGAATTCAATCGGAACACCGATCGGATGGCTGATCAGGTTCTTGACATTGGATTTTGTCAGAACTGCAGAACCTCTGTGGTATACCGGAGCAACAACTGCATCTTCCTCAACAAGCTTCTTCTCAGCTTTGAGCATGTCATCGAGACGAACTGCATCATCTGTCTGAGTCTTAGCATCGGAGATCAGTGCGTTGTAGTCATCATCATTGTAGTTTCCACGGTATGGAGTTCCGTTTGTCCACAGGTCAAGGTATGTCATAGCGTCATCATAGTCAGCACCCCATGCAGTTACAGCAAACTGATAGTTGTTGGCATCCATCAGTTCTCCACGTCCCTGTACAGTCTTGGTGTCGATTACTACGTTCAGTCCAAGAGTTGTAACAAGCTCACTCTGAATAAATGTTGCAACGGATTTGGATACAGAGTCATCAGCTACAAGAAGAGTTACCTCAGACGGGGCACCGCCAAGCTCCTCAACAGCTTTGTCATAGTACTCTTTTGCCTGCTCCGGATCATATGGGGAAACGTCTCCGTTCAGTTCACGGAAGGTCTTCTCTCCATCACCGCTCATGCCGTCTGCTACAAGGCCAAATCCAGGTGCAGAACCATCTGCAAGGATGTTGTCTGTAAGAGCGCTTCTGTTCATAGCAAGAGAAATAGCTTTTCTCATGTTTACATTGCTCATTACGTCGTCTGTAAGGTTGAACTGTACATAGCTTGTACGGAAGTCGATCTCCTGGCTGAATTCCGGATCATCCTTGTATGCTACTACGTTAGCAGAATCAAGCTTAACCTGGGAAAGCTCACCAGCCTGGTATGCACTTAAAGCTGCAGCTGCATCTTTGATTACACGAACCTGTGCATCTTCGATTGCTACGTTGTCTTTATCCCAGTAGTTGTCGTTCTTCTCAAAGGTAACGCCTACAGCCGGGTCATAGGATGTGATTACGTATGGTCCGCAGTAGAGCATGCTGTCTGGAGACAGAGCGAAGTTTGTGCCCTGCTCTTCGCAGAATGCTTCGTTAACCGGGAAGAACATATCCATTGTGGTAAGGTTCAGGAAATATGGTGTCGGGCTCTTCAGCTGTACTTCCAGTGTCTGGTCATCAACCGCCTTAACGCCTACTTCGGAAGCGTCAACAGTTCCCTCGTTGTACTCCTGGCCGTTTACGATGTAGTCTGTCATAATGAAGCTGTAGCCGTTAGTTGCGTCAGTACTCATCTGTTTCAGCCATGCATAAACGAAGTCAGCTGCTGTTACAGGCTCACCATTGCTCCACTGGATTCCGTCTCTTAAGTGGAAGGTGTATGTAAGCTTGTCATCTGTTACCTCGTAGGTATCGCAAAGAGCCGGCTGCGGCTGGTTGTTCTCGTCCATACGGAACAGACCTTCTTCTGCCTGGTTCAGTACCATAAATGCATTCTCCTCGGATGCAGCCCACGGTACCAGAGTCTTAACCTCGAAATCAGTAGCAACGCTGAGAGTCTCTCCTTCTGCGAATACTGCTGACGCACCTGTTACGGTCATGGTGAGTGCCATGCCAAGTGCTACTGCTGCTTTCATCATTTTCATATTTTTTCTCCTTTCTTATCCGTCCTTTATGCAGGTACGGTAGTAAGCCTTTGCCGTTCAGAGTCTGTATGGAGCTTTATAGTAAAAAAACATTTTCTATTCCTGCAACATAGTCACGATGTAGTTTCATGCGCCTTTGCATAAATAAAAAATGTTCTCTTTGCTCAACTCTTTTTGGTAATTTTAGTATAGCAAAGTGTTGTAGTATTGTCAATTGTTTTTTATTATTCTTTATTACTTTTTATTGTTTGGAATTGATTTTGTATGAATTACGTATTCTTTTCACACAAAACGGACATGTCGCCTACCGGCGACATTATCATGCCTGCCATGAGGGAATGGCTGCATCCGATTTTT
Organism: Blautia segnis; assembly: GCF_014287535.1. Taxonomy (NCBI): domain Bacteria; kingdom Bacillati; phylum Bacillota; class Clostridia; order Lachnospirales; family Lachnospiraceae; genus Blautia; species Blautia segnis. The sequence continues at coordinate 19,895 of NZ_JACOOT010000037.1, forward strand.
TATGCTACCAGATTTTCCAGTTTCTCGTACACTGCTTTTGCAAATACCTGATGCCCGGCAGCGTTCATATGCTCCTGGTCAGCGGCACAGCAGCTTACATAGGAGGCGGCGCGCATGAATTCTACGTGTTTTTCATCAGCAATGCGCTGGTATACTTTTTCCAGGTCCCTGGATACCAGCACGGAATCCCGGGAAAATTCCTGGTCATATCCTTCCTGCCATACTTTTTCTCCCAGATAGATGGGGGAAATGAGAAGTACCTTCGCTTCCGGAGCGTAGGCTGCGATCTGATCCAGAAGGCGGGCGATGCCTTTGCCGATCACTTCTGCGGAAGCGCCGAAAACCGTTTTGCAGTCGTTGGTGCCAAGCATCAAAACAATTACATCTACGCCGTCATGGGTTTCCAATAAAGTGGGAAGAAGTGCAGTTCCTCTGCGACCGTCACGCAGCGGGTCTTCGAATATGGTGGTTCTGCCGCACAGGCCTTCTTCAATGATCCGGACGGATTCGCCGGATTTATGTTCTGCATTACCAGCTTCCCTTTGGTCAGCCGTATTGTTTCCAGCCTGAATCCCCTGCTTCGCGGTTTCCACATCAAATTTCTCCTGTAAAAGACTTGTCCACCGTTTTCCCCAGGGAAGCCGCTTCCTGCTTTCCCCGTCATATCCCCATGTATTTGAATCGCCAAAGCATAAAATTTGTTTCATCTGTATTATCTCCATATTTCCTATCAATCAACTGTGTTTTCTTGGTTTTATAATATCAGTTTTGGAGGTTTCAGTCTAATATAGATAAATAATACCGGGTTATAGTTTTTTCTTATATCAGTGCAAGATTTCCACATCCTTTTTGCTGATAAACCCATTATCCAGAGAATACCAGGCTTCCAGACAGGTTTCCTCTTCTTCTGAGTTCAGATCCACAATGCTGCGGCTGGTCACTGTTTTTCCAGAGGGGGATTCTTTCTGAGTTTCTTCCATAATATATGCAGTCTCAGATTCCACTTTCAGGGTATCCGGAACTTCTGTCGGTTCATATTCGTCACGCTTCAGGACCTGGTTGGAATCGCTCATCTGGTAAATCACGGTTTTCACAGGCTTGTACATGATGGCAAACTGGACCGTCACCTTGCTGGACTCTTTCTGGCTTTTGCCGTTTTCTGTGACGGTGCTTTCTCCGGAAAGCGTGACTGCCATGGTGCTGCCCTCTGTATCACGGCCTCCGTTGGAATAGCTATTTCCCGTTATTGCGTAGATTTCACTGTTTTCTGTCTGATATACCGGATTCACGTACCAAACTTTCTCCTTCCCATCCGCAGATTCATAAATAGTGCCGCTCAGTTCCTGTTCCTCGCTATCATCCGAAACGTTACTATGAAGATACGGTTCATTGATTGCGTCTGAGCAAAGATTTCCCATATACTGTTCCCCGTTCTCATCTGTTGAAACAGGCATGAGCATATATTGCCCATCCATATTGCCGAAGGAAATTTTCCACTCAGAGGGGGAATCTGCCTCTCCTTTTTCCACATCTGCGAACAATTTTCCCTCATATTTACTGTCATTTCCTAATGTAATACTGCCATCGTTCACAAGGGATGAGGCGTGATCGTTCAGGTAGCTTTCCATATCATAAAGATCCAGATATTCTGTAGTGATAAAAACACCAATCATCCGATCACCACTTCCCTCTTCCCCGGCGTCGGGAACTGCCAAAGTGCAGCCGCCCATAGCACCAGCAATAAGGATTGCAAAAGCCGCTGTCAGATATTTCGCAAACGGGCATTTCGCTTTTCCGGATTTTTCCAGACCAGATTTCGATTTCTCTTCTCTCGGCAAGCCAGATTTTATTTTCTCATATCTCCTATTCTTCATTTTCCTCGTCCTCCAGATTTCCGTCAAACTTCAGAATATCGCCAACATCGCATTGCAGGAAGTAACAGATTCGGTTGATCGTGTGGAATCGCACGCCCTTTGCCTTGCCGCTTCGCAGAACGGAAAGATTGGCCTCCGTGATATTCACCAGGCTGCACAATTCCTTGGATGTCATTCCCCGCCTTTTCAAAACCTCTTCCAGGCATACTTTAATTGCCATATGCATTTTCCTTTCAAATAAACAAATCATTGTCCGCCTTCAGCCGCTGCATTTCCCGGATGTATCTGGCAAACAGCAGCACTGCAAGCACAAAGGCCAGAGAAAATACGGGAACCGTGACCACATAATCCATCTGGTAAAGCTGCCTCTGGAAAAACAGCTGCAGCAGATTGAATCCAGCGTCCAGTCCGATGGTGACGATCAGGGTCCACATACAGAATCTGGCTAATTTGTCTGCGGTTTTCACGCTCTCTTCCCGATACAGATCTTCTCTCATAGCAGTAAGGAGCCTTCTTGCCAGGAAAACGATTATAATATTCAGCACGTAAGGCAAAATGCGAATTACAAAACGAAGGAACAAAAACAAATAGGTTGTGTTCAAATTGGAATAGGCGAAAAATCCATCACTTAGAGTGATACCTGTATTTCCTTTCTGAACCGTTTCCAGATTCAGCAGCAGACTTCCCAGTTCCTGGCCAAAGATCCCATATACCAGCACAATATTCACAGCCCCAAGCAGCAGCCACAGTCCTTCCTGCAGTTTCTTCGCTCCCGCGTTCCGATACTTCAAAAGTGCACGGATCAGAAGATATCCCAGAAGCACAGAATAAAAGGTGCTGCCAAGAGACCATTTTCCCGTCCCTGGTACAGCGAAACCCATAAGGCCCGGATTGATCATATAATACAGGACTACAAAAAGAAGAACGCTGAGCAGGAATAGCGTAAAATCAATTGGCATGGTTTTCTGTTTCTTCTTTAAGATCAGCCAGATTCCAGCTGGAATCAGACTAAGCAGGACGTAAAAAAGAATGGCTGCTGCATTTCCGGCACCTCCAGAAAGTGACAGCGCTCTTAGTCCCACTCCCAGCTGTTCAAATGGAAATGCCACTATGGTTGAGAAAAAGCCGGATACGCTTCGCTGCAAAATACAGAACAGGACACAGGCAGCTGCTTCTATTGACAGTAAAGTGAGCAGATGTTTTTCTTTCATGATTGTCCTCCTTTAATTATTGTTTTTCGATAATTTATAATTTTATTATAACTTATAATTATCGTTTGTCAATAATTTATAGGAAATATTGGAAACAATTCTGTGCTGTGAATTTTCTTTGTAATGAATGATTCCCATAGAATTTTATCTATAGGAAAAGCTGCCAGATGCTTTTTAACTTGCATCCGGCAGCTTCTAACGCGAACCTATTTGATTTTTGATAATATCTCCTGGGCTGTCTGAAGAAAAAAATTTTCTACACCTCCCCAACAGGCTTTAAGTGCCTCAGTAAATTACTGTGCCATATTTCCCAGAATGATCCGGATCAGGGTCTTGTCTAACATCAATGTGCGATTCCAGGGATTGATTATGACGCCGTGTATTTCCTCTTCCGACAGTGCAGCTTCCAGCACTTTTCCAATGTCTGTCATGAAGGTAGACATTACGCTTCCGCTGCCTTTCATTTCCTCGTCAAAGCTGGTAAATACTGCCCACCAGCTGTTTCCGTCGGAAGTTTTCACTGCCTGGAGCTTCATCTGGTCTGCTGCCGCGTTTGGTTCTACGGCAATGATCACCTGACCATTTTCCCGCATGCGCCTGCGCACAACAGTCAGTGCATGAGCCAGGAGCTCTTCGGTAGGACTCTGCTGAAGAGCTGCGATGGCTTCTTCTATTTTTTCATTTCTTAATAAACCTTCGTCGATTTTGTTATCCATTTTATTTTCCAAGATATTAAATTCCTTTCTTATATTCTTTTTATATCTTTTTAATCTGGCAGCTTTTCTGCCGCACACACAGTGTTTCAAATCAGCTCACTGATAATGATCTGTTTTAAAACGTTATCATAGAATCACTTTTTCCGAAACACCTTTGTATAGCATACCATGTTTGCAGTATTTACCGCAAGGTGAATTACGGTTCATGACCTGCGTAAAAAACGCTTCGTGATGTATTCAACCTTTTCTTTGCATAATTTCATACCGAAATTTGATGGTATTCTGTGAACCTTAATCCCAGCTTTGATATCCTTATCAAACTATGATATAATTTTTCATTATACGAAAGATTGCCGCGACAGCTGCGGGCAATTTTACAACGGGAGGAATTCTAAAAAAGGCCGGAATGTCCCTGAAGGATATCCGGGAATACATCCATCTTGCCATGGAGGGAGACAGCACCATTGAAGAACGGCTCCAGCTTTTTTACAGGCAGCGCCAGATTCTTCAGGCTCAGATGGAAGAACTGCAGCATACTATGGATGTGCTGGATTTCAAATGCTGGTATTATGAGACAGCCAGGGATGCGGGAACGGTTCAGGTGCCTCAGTCCATGTCTGTGGAGGAACTTCCCCCTCAGTTTCGCAACTTAAAGAGAGATCTTGCAAAGGTGCCGATTGTTGATTGAGATCGGCGCCTTTCCTGTTACTCCTGCAAATTTTCTTTTCTGTAATTTATTTTCAAATTCCTGTAACCTTCCCCTTACCTCATTTGTATTATAAGTGAAGGTACCTAAAAGGAAATATAAAATGTTGACATTTCACCGAAACAACAGCAAAAGGAGTTCTCATGAGACAACCAGTACAGCAGCTGATCGAGCGTTACCAGAACAGTCTCTACGCGGCAGCTTTTAACACCTGCCAGAACCAGATGGACGCCGAGGACGTAGTTCAGGAGACATTCGTTCAGTATTACACCAGCAGAAAAGAATTTGAAAGTGAGCAGCACATCCGGGCATGGCTTCTTCGGGTCGTCATTAATAAGGCCAGAAATATAAACCGGACTTTCTGGAAGAAAAACAAATGCTCTCTGGAGGATTACATAGAAACTCTTACTTTTCCTAATTCCCAGTCCAGAGACCTGTTCGAAGAGGTGATGAAGCTTCCAGACAAGTACCGAATTGTCATTCACTTATTTTATTATGAGGATTATTCCGTACGGGAAATTGCCGATATCCTGAAGCTCTCTGAAAGCAATGTAAAGGTCCGGCTTTCCCGGGGAAGGGCTTTGCTACGGGATTCATTAAAGGAGGAATGGGAAAATGACTAATCACGAAAAATATAAAAAAGCATTTTCTGTATTACAGACCTCTGAAAGCTCATTTCGGGAGGTAAAAAATATGGCAAGATTACAGAAAAGAACAAAAATGAAAACAGCAGCAGCCGTTATTGCAGGATGCATTCTTCTTGGTGGAACCGGAACCGCTTATGCGGCTAATGTAGGCGGCATCCAGCGTACCATCCAGCTCTGGATCCACGGCGACCAGACCAACGCCACTCTGAATGTTTCCGATAACGGCACTTATACTATGGAATACTACGATGAAAATGGAGAACTCCAGGAATCCGGCGGCGGTGGAATTGCCTTTGAAGCCGATGGAACACAGCGTTCGCTTACCGCAGAAGAGCTTATGGAAGAAATCGACTCTCCAGACGTAGAATACGAGGAAGACGGCAGTGTCTGGGTTTATTACCACAACCAGAGCATTGACATTACCAATAAATTCAACGACAACAAAGTCTGCTTCGTTAAAATCGCAGACGGGGATAAAACACTGTACCTGACTGTGAAGTATCAGAACGGATTCAGCTATTCCAATGAGAAATATGTGGAACCGGAGGAGTTTAATTAATCCCAATCGAACAATTTTACCCCTCACGTTTTACAAAACAGTTGATATAAAAACAAGCAAAGAAAAATAAGCGATAAAGCAAGCGATAAAACAAGTGATAAAACAAGTGATAACAGGATGAAAAGTAAATCCAAGGCTTTTCATCCTGTTTTTATTTATAGCTTAGTTTCCCTAATTTTTAAAACAACAGTTCCTGCTGCTCCCCAACCTCGATTCTGGCTGTGATCAGTTCATCTGGCTCTTTGCCTCTTTTATGCTCTGCTTTCAGATACTGCATGCCGCCGCGGAGGCTGGCGGCAATGAGATTTAGAATATAAATATTGTCAAAACGGTTGTAAATGGAATCTCCGCCCAATCCGGTGAGACAGATCAGCTGGGTATTGGTTTTCTTCGCCATATCCATCAGCGGAATCAGCAAATGGGAAGCATTTGTCTGTGCAAAAGGATTATCCATGATCAGAACCTTTCCTTCATTTCTGTCAGCAAAAATGTCTGTATCATCTTTTCGCATATAGTACAGAAGGCTGGACAAAATAACAAACGCAGATAAAAATCCCTCGCCTCCAGAGTTTCTCGCTACTTCTTTCCAGGTTATGGGATATTCTCTCTGAGCTTCGATTTTATAAAGATGGATCTGCACATTTCCAATTCCTACAACCTGATCGTAAAGATTTCTGGTAGTAATGCTGGAGCCGAAAAATTCCTGGGCATTTTCATTTCTCTCGAAAAGCTCCACCCCTTCCATAGTAACCTTATCTATAAAATCCTCCAGACGAAGATGATAAAGTCCTGCATTTTCTTCCCAGTCAGGAATCTGGATCCTTAACATTTTTACAGGCTTTTCCCGAATTGTAATAGTGGAATTATGATCAATCTTTCCAAGATTTCTGTGGATTTCCTGAACATAATCCTCCATAAGCTCTACGATTCTTTCCTTTTCTCTTTCTACTACGGAAATGTCCACTTCAAGCTTTTCCATAAGACTATCGTAAGACTGCACCGTTGTTCTCAACTGGATCAGAACCCGGCCTGCATCTCCGGAGAGTTCCAGCATCTGCTCCAGCGGCTTCCGGTAGAAATCATCCTGGAACGCTTCCATCCGGACTATCTTGTTTAACAGCTGCACCAGTTCTTCTTTTTTCTGTCTGGTATCCCTGATTCTCTGATTGTAATCGCGAATGAGAATCCCTTTAAACTTTCTCAGTTCTGCAGCTTCCATATCAAAGGAAATAGTTTCCCACTCTTCTGTTTCTGCTGGAATCAGCTCATTATATTCTGACAAAGCAGTTAAATTTTCTTCATAGCTTCGAACCTTTCCATTCAGGAAATCAGCATGCTTTTTTTCTTCTTTTATCTGGAAAAGGAGCTGGTTTCTTCGTGCCGCAAAATCCTGTCCCTGAATTTCATTCTGAGGGAGCGGATTCTCCATGCCGCATACAGAACGGATTCGTTTCATCAGTTCGCTGATCCTACTCTGCGCAACCGCAGCCTTTTTATCAGCCTCATTCCACTGCAGATCTTTCGTCTGGATTTTACGCTGAAAATCTTCCAGTATTACTTCCTGGTGCGTTTCTTCTTTCCGGTCATAAAACACATTTTGCCACTGCGAAGGCTTTAATTTGTATTTTTTCTGCTGGTACTCAAGGTCATCCATTGCCCGCTGGAAACGTCCTGCCACTTTCTTCTCCTGTGCTTCCAGATCTTTCAGTTCCTGGGAAAGAACCGAGGTAATTGCTTCATAACGTGCTTCCATCTGATCTGCCGACAAACTCTCATCTATGTGAAAATTCTGTTCCGCATTCTCATATGCGGCATATCGGGCATACTTCTCACTAAGCCGTTCTTCTTCCCTGCCCAGCATGTTTATACTGTATTCAAAAGTCTTCTTTTCTTCCAGAAGTTTCCTCTGCCGGTCTCTGGCAAGCTTCTGATTTTCCTGATAGCGTGCTTCTTCTTTTTTGCACTTTTCCAGTACTTCACGGTTGCTTTCATAGGAGTCGTAGTCCCTTTTCAGCTGCTTAAAATCCTCCAGCTTTTGTCGCTGACGCTGAATTTCCATTCCCGCCCTGGCAATAAAAGCTTGCAGTTCATCATGGTCTTTTTTCAGTTTTTCAAGACTCTGGGAATCGTCCCTTATTTCCTTTTCCAGACGCTTTTTCTCTTCTTCCAGCTTCTCCAGAGTTTCCTGTACTTCCTGCCAGCTTTCCTTTGTCACGGTCTGATTTTTGATCATTTCCTGGCGCTGGAAATACTCTGCATATTCCTTTTTGCGAAGTAAAACAGCCTGCCCGATTTTTTCCAGCTGCTGCCTTTTCTCCCAGATCATTGCCTGAAGCTTCTCTTCATCCAACAGGTTTTCATTAAACAGAATATAAAAACTAATTCCCGGAAATCTTACAATTTTATCCGCGTATTTCTCCTGAACTTCCTCAAGCTTTTCCCTTTCTACAATAGGTACGGGAAAAGAAGTACAAATGTTTTTCCCATTTCGTCCCAGCTTTTCCATCTCCTGCCTGGTAAGAATCAGGGCGTACGGAAGGAACGGATTTCGACGCACAAGCTCCTGGTTTTTCTTCTGGGAATAGCCGTTCTTTTTCAGCCATTCCATACCGTAAACTGCATGGATATCCAGGTTTTTCAGTTCATTTTCCAGTTCTTCTGGCAGTTCCAGGACTTTGCCGCTGGTCAGGCCTGTGTATTCCTTTTCCAGAGTGTCCTCTTCCTTCTCCAGATTTCTGCGAAGTTCTTCCAGTTCCCGCAGCTTTCGTCCTGAAACGTCAAGAATCCTTTCCCGATCCAGGAGATAGCGTTCTTCCATATCCAGATATTTGAGAACCGCTTTTCTGTCTTCCAGTTCTTTTTCATAGGTCTGATATCTGCCTGTCTGCTTCTGAATTTTTATTTTCTTGTGAATTAAAGCTTCTTTTTTATCTTCTAATCTGCGCTCCTGACCACGGATTGTTTCCTTGTCTGCTTCCCATTTTTTCTGGCTTTCGGTGCGCTCCCGCACTGCTTTTTCCAGATCCTGTTCGTAAATCTGCTGACAGATCTGAAGGGTTCCAGCTTCATAACTGCCAAGAATATTGCGCCTTAATTCTTCCTGATATTTGGAATTGTACTGTTCTTCCACGCGGCTGTATGCTTCAATCTGGCTTTCCAGTTTTCCTTTTTTTCCAAAACAATCACGTATTTTTTCTTCCAGCTCCTGAATTTTTTGCGCTTTTTTGTCTGCCTCTTCTCCTGCCTTTTTTGCACTTTCATTCTGTATGTTTTGCTGCCCGCGGTTATCCCGAAGCTGTCCCTCCAAAAAGCATTTCAGTGAAAATCCAAGTGCCCTGCGCTCTGGCTCCAGATCCTCTCCCTGCTGCCTTGCCACCGCAATTTTTTCCCGGAGAAGCTCTAATTCCCCTTTCTCCTCATTAACGGACTGCTGTCCTCTGGCACAAGCCAGAATATGCAGCTTTTCCTGTGTCTTAGCTGCCTCTTCCTGAAGATTTTCCCGTTCCATATCAATCATATCACGGTCACTAAGATGAAGGTTTTTCTCTTTTTCACTTTCATAAACCTTGCTGGAAAGCTCCTCATATTCTACTCTTGCAACAGCCTTATCCAGACCTTCCAGCTGTTCTTTTGACGCACTGTATTCCTTTTGGGTGTCATTCAAAAGAGCGTTCACATCATGGATAAACCAGGCAATTTTGTTCTCCTGCTTTCCCTCTTCACGCTCAGCTTCCTGATATTCTTCTGCCCTTGTGCGGATAGACTCTGCCTCTTCTTTAAAGGCACGGATATTGTCTCTTCGCTTGATTTTGGAACGGTTATCCTTGTACTGTCCAGCGTATTTTTCCAGAATAGACTGGAACTCGCGGATACGGTTTTTGTCTTTATTCAGCTTGCTCTCAATGGCTTCCAGAAACCACTTTTCTGTCAGGCCTTTTTCATCTCTGCAGTCGGAAAAAAGATCGGATAAGCCAGACTCTTTCACATTAATTTTCTTAATGATAGTCTCCCATTCCTTATAATTGATCTGGTATTCCATCAGCTTGTCAAAGTACTGCCGGGACTGGGCATAGTTGGTCAGGTCATAATAGAAAAACTTCATATCCCTGTCTTTTTTGTAGCTTTCGAACAACAGTTTACAGGAATTGAAATTCTTCAGAATCATCTCTTTTTTGCCCTTTTCAACTACGGGAAGATGACGGATGTCCTGAATACATGGCTCCTGATATTCACTCACAATGCCGATTATATCCAGGTTCTCTTTTTTGTCCTCCTGCAGATCCTGGGCTTTTCTCACCATAAGCCCGGTAAGGACATAGCCTGCGCCCTGGTCAAGGACCCATTCCACCAGAATAAAAGAGGGTTTATTGGTTGTGAAATAGCTTTCAAACAGACGGTCCTTGGTATTGCGATATCTCTGATGGACAAATGGGGCTGTCAGCATCTGCACCAGTACGGATTTTCCGCCGCCATTCTGAAGAGAAAGCAATGTACTTTCTCCATTGAAATACATGGTTTCATCACTGATGCAATATGCATTGTTGTTGTAATTCACATTGATCAGACGTATTGCATTAATCTTACTCATCCTTTGCCACCCCCAGTACTCTGAGAACTCGCTCATAATTGTTCTGATTCAGAAGGTTCCAGTCCATAAAATGATCCAGTTTTCTGGTGGTTTTTATCATCTCGTCCTGCTCTACATATTCAACCAGTCCCTGTTTCTGCAGGAACATCAGAATGTTGTAAATGAAACCTTCTTTCGTTGTTTTCATTCTGGAACCTCTGTCATCAGACTTCAGAGCCTCATAGGTTTCGTACAGAATCCGGAAGGAAATGCCTGCTGTATCTTTCTCATCCTCCTCTTCTGCTGCACCTTCCTTCAGCCTTGTGGAAATACAGTTCATAAGCTCTCCCACCCGCATATATTCCCGGGCTTTACTGCTGCTTCCCTGCCCATCAAAAAATTCCACAAGCAATGTAAGTATTACAAATTGGGATAAGTAGTAGTCTTTGTCTGTTGCTGTAGATTTACATAACGTATTCTTTAACTGCTGCTTGGAAAATCCCAGAAAATTATTTTCTTCTTTGGGAATCAGATAAATAACATTTCCATAGCGTTCTACATTGGCTGCAGCCACCTCACCCTGGGATTTTACCAGATTCCGGATTGCTTCCTCTTCCGTATAGGCCTTATATAAAAGAGGCTCATCCTCTTCTCTCAATTCATGATGTTCCAGCAAATAGTAAAAGATCTCCTGGCTGGAAAGGACTTCTTCTGCTTCGTATGCCATATGGGCTATTCCTCATTTCTTAAGATTCGGACAAGGATATTGGAACAGCGGATGCTCTTCCTTTCTCCACCTTCAGTCAACACATTATCAAAAATAACGGTATTTCCGTCTTCAATTCTGTATACTTCTATTTTTCTTATTTTCTGCTGTGAAAATTTTCCTTCACAAAGCTGCAGAAGCATTTCATTGAGCTGAAAATCAGATGTCTGATCCTGAATAAATTCACTTCGTTCTCTTTTCAGGGCGTCCATATCAATTTCTTTATTTCGAATCAGTTCTACCATAATTTCCTTAAAAATTTCTACATTTGGAATGAGCTGGTTTAGGTTTTCCTGCCTGCTTTGTATTTCTAAAAGAGAAATTTCTCCTGTTTCAACCGTCTGTTCTATAAGAAATCCCAGGCTGTTTTCATAACATTTCAGTTTTTCTTTTCGCTTTTTTTCCTGTTCTTTCTGGTATGCTTCTTCATCAAAATCCAGAATTTCTTCTGTATCTTCTTCCTCATTTCGTACACTGGGTTTCTGATATAACAACGCCTTATTCAGATTATAAATTTTCTCTGGCTCCTGATTAAATAAAGGCCGCAAAAAATATTCCAGATTTCCAAGAGACGCTGGTTTTTCCAGAACCTTATCATAAAAATCGTTTCGGAAAGAAAATCTCTGGATCAGCGATACCTGAGACAATAATTCCAGTTCTTTGGTATAAAGAGCCTTCAGGTCAAAATGACTGCTGAGAATTTTCTGGTGTTCATCGATGGTGCGGTTCAGGTATCCTTCTATGATACGAAGATTCTCCAGATTTTCCTCTTCCTTTTCTCCCAGACGACGAACATTAATATTTTCTTCTTCCAGATTTTTTACCCGGCTTCGAACCAATTCCCGGTATTTCTGAAATTTTTCTTTGGTGTCGCTGATAGTATCCAGATTTTCCAAAAGGATTTCTTCGTAATCCTTTACGGAGTAATTCAATGCATTTCTTCTGATTTTTCCCATAGCTTCCTGAATCTTCTGAAGCTGGATCCGCATCAGGTTAAATACATTTTTTATCTCATCCACAGCCTTGTCGTAGCTCTGCTTTTCCAGATGCATCTGAAAGATCATTTCGTGAATGGTAAGCTTCATATTATTTTCAATTTCAAGGGTGGAAAGTATAAGATTATACCCGTCATCGGTAAGATAATAGGACGTTCTGCGAACCTCCTGATCAAGATAAACAATACGGTTCGCCACATAACTGACATGCATAATATGATAGGCATTCTGCTCGAAATCGTACCCGTCAAAATACATGGCACGGCCTTCGTTGGACAGAATGACGTTGACAATAAAATCCCCCAGCTTCCTGCAGTCCTCGTAGGTGATTTGCTTTTGCAGATATCTGGTATTAAGGGTATCAATATATGCCCCGATATCATCCATGGTACAATTTTCTTCTTTCAGGGACTGCTCCATAATGTAAAGCATAACAGCAAAAATAAGATTCAGCTGTTCATCAAATTTTGAAAAGCCAAACTGTTTCCAGGACATTTTCTGAGCGCTGTTCTGAATGAGCACCGCATACAGTCCCACATTTTTCATTCGTCTTGGAAAATTTTTGAGGAATTCGTACTGCAAAGACTGCCTCCTTCAGCATTGGTAGATATGCTTCGTAATTTATTCTATATTTTGCGTTGCTGCCTTTTGCCATATTAGATATTAGCTTATCTGATTTTCTAAAAGTCTGCTCTGTTTAGAATTTCCTGTGGAACATACCTTTCATTCTGTAAAACTGCCTGCATTTTTTCCACAGTAGTGTTGCTGAAATAGGAAAAGAATATGGAAGTAATATTTCGGTTCTGATGTTCTTTGGTCTCTGGCAAATTTTCCAGGCGGTCTGCCTTGTTCAGCATTGCTTCATATGCAGGAATAAAGGGCTTGATTTCCCATCTGTCCTGAAATCGTTCTACCAGATTCTCATATATTCCAATTCCCTCATAGTCCAGATCACCAAAGTAAAAAATCTTATTTCCAGAATCTGTCATATAGGGTTCCGCACACAGGTCAAAATCCTGGAAGGAACGGAGAATACCTTTGCCTGCCCCATAAATGAGTGTTCCCACTTCCATATTAAAAATTTCAGTATGCCCGCTCAATAAATGGCTTCGCATACTGAAAAAAGGATCTTTGTTTTCCAAAATCAGGAGATTCTGCGGGGTATTTCTTGTATGAGTGTAATATGCCAACGGTTCTGTCGTCCGATAGATATTCAAAAATTCTAAGCCCAGTCCGCATCGATTCAGTATTTTCTTCCCTTGCTCCCTGTCCAGGAATTTCTCTCTGCTCCAGATTTCAAAGCTTCTCTCATTCAGTGACTCTGCGGTCTTCAAAGCGTCCTTATGTTCTTTCAGGTACTCATTCAACAGAAGCACCCATGGTCGATCTGTTTCATAAACATCTGGATGTGTAAGATAATAATCTACTGAAATCCTTGTAGAAAAATTATATTTTATTTCCTCTATATACTCGCTGTAATCCTTCTTCTCTTCCAGAATCCAATATTCCCGATAAAGTGCAGGCTTTTTCCCATTGGTCCTGGATGCTTTCACGGGCTTTATTTTTTCTTCTTCAAGCAGCTTCCGAATATATTCGTATTGCTCCTGATAGGACTGATCCTGCATAGTGCGAAGAAGAGCTTCTAAGGAAATTCGTTTCATAGAGGGAACTCCTCCGAATACAAATGTATGTTCTTATAGGTATCTTATCATAGATGTGTGTATTTTTCTATAATAATTTTTACTTATAACAGAAAAACCCCGGAAACCTTACGGTTCCGGGGTATCTTACGTTTGGACACATGTACCTTGCGGTACTCTATTTATATAATTAAGATGTTATGCTAAAATTATTCGATAACTGTAGCAACACGTCCTGATCCAACAGTACGTCCACCTTCACGTTTGTGAGGTTCTTAAAATCTCATTATTTTCTGTGATTTTCGTGTCTTTATTGTCCTGTGTTATAGGATTTCTACGCTATATTTCTGTTCTCTTCATTTTTTAGTATCAAAACGGTATCACAGCCAGATTTTCATGAGCTGTCAACTTTCCGGTTGCAGATTCCCACCTTGACTGTTATAATCGAAACATGGGTGCTATCATAACGGTAGGCGGTTAGTCCTTCAGCAGAGGGACTGTGACCCTCTGATTACATAGAAACTCGAAAGAGAATCCACTGGAAAGGAGGGCTAAGCCAATGAGTATTGTGGACTTTATTGCAGTCGTGAGCTTCGGCATCACCTGCTTTTGTGCCGGATACACATTCGGCAAAGATAATAACAAGACACAAAAATAACCGCCCCAGCCTCGCAAACTGAACGGTTATTTTTAATCAATTAAGTATGTGGACTAACCGTCTATCGGTAGCACTCTTTTTCTATAATCATATTAGCACGCATGTGTGAAAATGTCAAAAAATTTCTTCATTCTTGGTTATTAATCTCCTTGATCAACTGTACTGCCTTCTCTGCATCATCGGTTTTCACGAATATATCCACACCATATATTCCAAATCCTGGTGCCCCATGCATTGCAACATTCGCACCTGCTTCCTGCGAAAAAGCTGCTATTCCATTTTGCTTTAACATTTCTACAAGTTGTTCTGTCTCTACTATATTCTGTGCATTATAAATTTTTGTCCATTCTACCTTAGATAGGGAAATTTCCTTTTTCTCCTGAACATTTGACGAATTCTGGTTTCTTTTTCGATTAATAAATGCCAAGAGCCTAAGAATAATAAATGCCACAATAGTAATACCAATCAGAAATCCCAATGCTAATCGTGTTATCTGTTTTTCTGTAGCTCCCATTCTAAATAAACATATACCATAGATGACTGTAAAAATTCCTGCACATATCACACTGGTGAGAAAATCTCGCCATATAGTAGCACTTTGGAGCAAACATTTATCCCATATTCCATTATACACCATAATAGATGCATACAGGATTCCTCCTACTAAGACAGTTGCTGTCTCTCCTAAAACCAAGCGAACATCCACCGTTAATAACATCTGAATAATAATCGCTAACACACTAATCACAAACATTGATGCAAATGCAAGATTTCCAGCCTTTAATGCTTTTTGTTTCACCCATTCTTCATACACCGCAACTTTGTCCAGTGTTTCTTTCATCTCTTTATTCATAGTCTGGCTCCTTTCTCCATCCAGGAGCTCTCTCATCTCAACATCGTAATACTCAGCAAGTTGAACAAGTATACTGAGATCTGGCATATTTATTCCTGTTTCCCATCTGGAAACTGTTCTTGCAGATACCTCAAACTTCTCAGCAAGCTGCTCTTGTGTAAGATTCTTTTCTTTACGACATTGCTTTAAAAAAGCTCCAATCTTTTTTGTGTCCATGTCTCTACCTCTCTTCCACTTACAGCTTACCAATATGTACCAAAATTACCACGACATAAAACGAGAATCCGCTAATTTTCAACCGGACATCGTATGTCTAAAACAAGTAAACGGTATTTTCACCCCAAAAGCATTCTATTCCTCTATAAATTAACCTTCTCTTTTATGTCTATCCATAAGCAGCAGAATAAACATAACAAACCATATCACCCATGCAATTAAACAACCGATTCCTATATGCCAAATATCTATAATCATTCCAGCAATAAAAGGAATTGACATAAACATCATTCTCTTCCCATATGCCTTACACATAGCATTTTCATCATATTTTTTTCGTTCTTCTGCTGATTTCATATTATAACCAGACAAGAATTTGGATGCTTGTCCTTTTGACATATAAAACCATATTCCAAATAAAAACATAATCACTGCCATTGCAAAGTCAAAAATAATATAAATATAGAACATATAATGCCTTCCTTTCAGTCAATTCCTCAAACCAGAAGTTATTACTTTTTGCATAGTGTGTTTTCTAAAATGATAATAACCACGACATCAACTACAATGATTCCCAATGCAATATATACAAAAAATGCAGGCAAAATATTTTCAAGCAAGCCCATAATTAATGCAAGAATTGCTATAATAGACATTCCAACTCCCATTGTCCTGCATAACTTCTTTTCATCATATTTTTTCTCTTCTTCTTTTGAAGCTGTATTATATCCAGAAATAAACCAGCTTCCGTGTCCAGAAAGTAAAACTATAGAAAGTACAGCAAATATTACAAAGACAATCCACACTATCCAATCAGAACCTGTTGCTAAATCTGCTAATTTCAATTATAGACCCCTCCTTAAATTCCGTTTTTCTTAATTCTAAAAATCTGAAAGTTGTCTTTTAAGATTTCAATTTCGTTAAATCCTCTAAATACATTTCTGTATAACCACATTCTGGGCAGACTGCAACTCTAACATCATCTATAGTTGTCGCCTTTTGTTTTTCATCTACACGAACAACCATCCCATAGCCACCGCCATTAACTTTAAGTCTTAAATCTAATTTCATACTTGCTCCACACTTTTCACATTTCCTCATTGTTTATACCTCCAAATCCCGAATTTGAGAAAAAGCCCAAAAGACTTTTAATGTCCCTTATGCTTTTCTCTTTTCTTTCGCTGTTTTAGTTCAAACATTCGCTGTTCTTCCGCCTCTTTTTTCTTTCGTTTTTTTTCTTTACGCTCCTGTTTGTTCTGTTCCTGTTGTAATTTCAACGCCTGTTGCGATTTTGTGCCAATGCCAGTTTCCAGCATCTGCTTTTTTGCTGAACGCTGCATCCGTTTCGGATTTCTTTTTATATCCTTTACAATAGCTTCAACAGCCGGACTGAATTTCAAACCGAAATAGTATTTTTGAATATATTCCTGCACTTCATAATCTTTTGGTTCTACGCCAAATGTTACCTTTGCCACAGATAATTTACCATCTTCAATATGCTCAAATATGCCTACCCAAAATGGTTCTTCAAAATATACCGTCAATCTTCCATTTACTTTGTCCATAAAAATCCCTCCTAAAATTTATTGGACAAAGAATGGACAACCCGGAGGGGCAGGTTACTTACCCTATTTATATAGGACGGCCGGGCTACCTACCGGCTCTGGCACATCAAAGATGCACGTTGCGTTTTTATCTTTGTTTTGATAACTTTCAATTTACCTTCACTTTATTTTACCATAGTGCTTTCTAAAGTTCTATTCTAATATACAAAAATGTAAAAAAGCGATCTTATCCCCCTCGCAATCACACATATATCATGTTTTTCAATACAATTTCTTCTGCACTAGCTTTTATATTATTCATCAGCCTGACCCACTCCATTTGATCCTGTGCCTTTAATTCTTCAGTTACACCCTGTTTTTCTGTCATCTGTTCCATAAGCGTTTCCACCTGTTCTCTAGCTTCCTGATCAGTCTGATTCAGATGTTTATTCAGCTTTCCAGTCAATAACAAATACTGATACCCTGCTAATCTGTGTTCTTTTAAGAACTGCTTTCGTAACATTCCATATTTTCCATATATCGGTTCTTCTTCTCTTAAAACCAGATCCGGCAAATAGTAATCTCCATGCAACGTATAGCTCATTCCATTTTTTTCATCATAAATTTGTTTTTTCATAGTCTAAATCTCCAATCCTTTGTATTTTGTTCTATTTTTCTTACGTTGTTGGTTTTCAATCTGACTCTTTTGAGTCGCCCATTCCAACTGTTTCAGAACGCTTCCCTTTGGCATTTGCTCCATTCGCCGTTTTTCTTCCAGTGTCCTTTGTTCTTTAATATCCTGCTGCACCACCTCCTCTACAGTTTCTGATCCCAAAATACGCACCACTCTGTCATATCTGTCCGAAATCTCTTGCAAACGTTGATTATCATTTAATAATTCCCCATTTTCTTTACGCACATCATCTAACTGCGTTTGGATATCATCACATTTCTCCGTAGATTTTTGATATTTGTTTTTCCAGCTTTCTATCGTTTTGTTAAGTTCTACAACCTTTCCAGCTAATGCAGCAATCTGATTCTTCATCTTGATAAACAATGGCTTGATTTTATTTTCTCTGTAAGGTACTGCACGTTCAAATGTTCCTGCCTCCGGTAAAAACGTCTTAATCATTCCATATTCTTTTATTTCTTTACTGGCATTATCCATAATCGGCTGCAGCACATCTCGACGCTCTTCCAGACTTTTTACTTCTTTTTCTGCGTCCTCTGCCCTTTGTTCTGCTTCTTGTTTCTCCCTGATTACCTGTTCCTTATCGTCTTTTAAAATCTGGATATCTGCTCTGAATTCCGCAATTTGTGCTGTCAGTTCTTCGTTTTCTGCAGTTAGATACTCTTTCTCCTGCTCCAGCTCCTGTACTTCCTTTTTTCGCTCTTTCTTCTTGAAGTTATAAACATCCAAATGTTCCTCATGAGTACCTTTCTGTTCCCATTCAATGCCATGCTGTTTTGCAATCTCTGCCAGGACCTTTTTTTCATGGTTCATCCACTGGTTCAACTCTGTATCATGCTTATTTCCACCTTGAAATCCAAGACTTTTTAATGCCTGTTTCAACGAAACTCTAGTGTCCATTCCTTTTCCTTTCCAATCAGTCACATAAGGAATAAAATCAATATGTAAATGTGGAGTAGACTCATCCTGATGTAGATAACACCCAAATACCCGTAGCGTTGGATTCCGTTTCTGGAAGTCCTTTACATATTCATCCAGCACTTTTACAGCCAGATCTCCTTCTACTGTTCCGACAGCCATATCTTCTCGATTTCCAATTTGAAAAATCACTTCGTGGAACAACTTCTCTTGTTTTCCCTGCCGAATTTTTTCATAGTAATTTGTAATCTGCCGATCTTTTCTTTTTCCGATGTTGTATCTCCCCACAGCATCATCAAATAACTCTTTATAGACTTCCTTCAGATTTTCATTCTGGTAACAAATATTTAATTGTACTCTGTCCGGTTCTACATTCTCTGCGAAAAACTCTCTCCTGTTATGGACCAAAGAACCTTTCCCTATCATACCGCTAATTGTTCGTTTTATCATAATGTTTCTCACCTCTTTTCTGAGCAAGTGCCAGATAGCACATAATTTTTATTTACGCCAGTCATGGCGATATTAAGAAATTTTCGCCGGATACGGCGGTTTTGTTACTTTTGTCAAAAGTAACGCAAAAGCACTTTCGACAGCCGTACCGTCCATCAAAAGTACCCTTGCGCCCTGCCGGGGGCTATCCAATCAAATTATTCCGGTATTCTTGCCTGTACATATTCCAGATCTCCGCAATATGATGTTCCCACCAGATACCATTCTCTTGCCGGATTCATCTCCATTCTTGTCCGTACCCACTTATCATCAACCAGCACCTCAAGACCTTCTCCACAGTGAAATCCCGTATCAATCCATAAGTCTGATGCCAACAATCCATATCTGTCATTACTGCTGTTATATCCTAATCTTCCCTGTTTCATTGTATCTTTCTCCCTTCTTCACAACTATCAAATTTACAGTAATCTCACATTCCAGCCATAGTTTTCCGTCTGCACCTTACCAACTTTCTCCTTGTTTACTTCTCACAGGTGCGTGACACGCTCCTGTAAAAAGATAGTCAATAAGAACTGTTACCATCGAAAGCTCTCTTGCATTCCTTTTCT
The DNA here is from genome assembly GCF_014287535.1 of Blautia segnis. Taxonomy (NCBI): domain Bacteria; kingdom Bacillati; phylum Bacillota; class Clostridia; order Lachnospirales; family Lachnospiraceae; genus Blautia; species Blautia segnis. The sequence goes on from NZ_JACOOT010000037.1 coordinate 39,514, forward strand.
GTCCAGATACTCCTGCCGGAACTTTTCCCGTTCTTCTTCTGTTGGTGCAGTTTTGGATTTACTGTATACCTCACGATTTACCATTGCATCCAGCTTTTTCTCCAAACCTTTTCTTATATCATCTGCTTCCTGTTCCTGATCCAGTAAATGATATTTTATAATCTTTCCAAATAACTCCTCTGGAATCATAACGTTTTTCAAGTTCTCACCTTCTTACAATTTATGTAAGGACGCAACACTGCAATGTCTTTACAGATTGCAACCTTGCATTTTAATTCCGCATTTTCTATATACTCTGCAATGTTGCACCCTTAATTTATTCCGGCTTAACTTTATCTAAATCCCAATACCATGAATTACCGATTCGTCTTGCCTTAATTCCAAGTTCCTTTTTTGCATTTTCCAGTGTTCTTTTAGAAATATTCAAATCTTCTGCCATATCAAAGATTTCACTGCTTTGCACAGAAGCTGATGTTTCTGCCAGTTCCCTCAGCATCTTTTTTGCCTGTTCCAGTTTATTTACCTTTGGAGCAATTCCACCAAGCACCTCATCTGCTGTGATTTCATAGTCACCTATCCACTCAAATCCGGTTTCTGTCAGGCGAAATGCTTTGGAATGTCCAAATGCAGCCAGATTATTTTTAATCTGAACCACTGCTCTTAAGTCCGGTTCTCCCTCTATTCTTCCTACCAGTAATACGCTTCTGGCTACTGCAAAAAAGTCAATCGAACCCATTCCTCTATATGCAGCTTTATTTCCACCAGCTTTATTCATATGTCCGATTAATAAAATTGCACATTTATACTTTTCTGCCAGCAAGCTCAATCTTTTTGTCATATCCCTTGCTTCATTTGCCCGGTTCATATCCATTGTTCCTCCAAGGTATGCCTGAATCGGATCTAAAATAAGCACTCTCGCACCAGTCCGTTTGATAGCAGTTTCCAGTCTCTCATCTATCATGGAAAGTGATTTTTCTGTTTCATCTATAACCATGATTCTTTCACAGACCGCTTCTGCCAGCTCCAGTCTGGGTTTTACCGTATCTGCCAGCCCATCTTCCGCTGTCTGATAAATAATATTTACTGGTTCTGTTACTTTCATATCGTTATCCAGACCTTCTCCTTTAGACAATCTCGCTGCAATATTTAATATCAGCGTAGTTTTTCCATCGCCCGGATCACCCTGAATGATCGTTAATTTCCCATAAGGGATAAATGGATACCAGAGCCAGTCCACTGTCTGGGACTGGACATCTGACATCTTTATCATTTTCAAATCTGTTTTATTCTCATTTCTCTGTTCCATAAATTCCTCCATTTTCCCAACTGTTCTCGCCAATTCTCTGTTGTTCTCTGGAAGAATCCCTGCTATAATCAACTTGTCTAGGGTTGACATTTGTGGATTCGTCCCCATTTGTCACATTGCTCCGGTTGTTCGTACTTCCGGAGCTTTTTATATTTTCATCATCCAGCATATCTGCCACCACTTTCTGCTGATCTGGATATAAGTGCCCATAAGTATTCAATGTAATGCGAATGTCCGTATGTCCAAACCTTTCTTTAATCATCAATGGTTGCACTCCCTTATTAATCAGAAATGCCGCATGACTGTGACGAATGTCGTGTACTCTTATCTTTTTTACTCCGGTCTTTTGAACCACCTGTTTTAACTTATGCTGTACCGCTTCATGAACCATTGGAAAAATCCGTTCATCTTCGGGCAACTCATACAGTCTGCTAATATAGTCCTGAATCTCTTTTTTCAGAAATTCCGGTATGGAAATCGTACGGTTCGATTCTTCTGTTTTGGGAGATGTAATCACGTCCTCTCCATGCATACGGTAGTAAGTTTTATTGATATGAAGTAGATTCCTTTCAAAATCAATGTCAGCAGGTGTAATGCTGAGTGCTTCGCCTTCTCTCGCTCCTGTCCAGAATAATAATTCAAACAGCACATAATATTTGCTGCACGGTTCGATTCCGGTCATAAACTGCCGATATTCTTCAATTGTCCAAAACTTCATTTTCTTTTTTGAAGTCTTTCCCATACGTTTTACTTTGTCACAGGGATTATCTGCCAGATTGTAGATATTCTTCGCATGATTGAACAATGCCGTCATCTGATTCTGTATTGTTTTCAGATAATCATCTGAATATCCTTTTTCAATAATCGTATTCTGCCACTGGATAATCTCTGCTGGTGTGATACTGTTCATCGGTCTGTCCTTAAAATACGGTAACAGTTGAGCATTCATCGTATCTCTTTTGTTCTTGATACTCCTGTCCTTCAATGACTGAGACTTGTCTCGGAAGTATACTTCTACAAACTCTCCCATTGTCATATCCATGTCTGCTTTCGCTGTTCTTTTATACTCCGCTTCAAAATTTAATGCTTCTTTCTTAGTGCGGAATCCTCTTTTTACTTTTCGCTTTTTGGCTCCTGTCCAGTCCTCATAATAAAATGAAACATACCAGGTTCCTCTTTCTTCATCTTTGTATGCTGCCATACTTTCTCACCCCCTTACATTGCAATCTGGGAATATCCATAAAATTTCTTTTCCCAGAATGCCCTCGGTATCTTGCCCGAAACGGTTACATATCCCTGATCTGCAAGCTCTTTGTTCAGTTTGCGAAGCAGTTTGTAAGCATATCCAAGTGAAATCCCCATGCTCTCTGCAACTTCTTCCGCTGTAATCATATAGTTCTGTCTCTGCATATCATTTCCTCCTTATCTATAATTATCATTTTCACTGATACTATATCATTTTAAATAATCATTGTCAATAATTTTTATCTGTATGAATGATATTTTTCTATATTGTTGATTTTTATCATTTGTGATATACTAATCATAGCTGCAAATTCTGCCCGAACGGTACGCCTATTCTGAAATTAGCGGTACATCCATTCTGATTTAGCGGTATGCGTTTTCTGCTCAAAGCGGTACGTTTTTCCTTTATTATTGTGATGTAACT